>JBOFPL010000193.1:0-4112 GCA_051659885.1 Cellulosilyticaceae bacterium | reverse complement strand
TATTCTCTCAGAATATATCATTTGGCGAACAGATGAAGAGGAAATTAGAAAAGTAAGAACAATACTAGATAAATATTAGACCAATTAAAAGGCTGCATTTAACGAAGGAGTTAAAAGGCAGCCTTTTTGAAATTTATTCTTCTAAAATACCAATAGGCATAGTAGGAACCATAAGAGGAGTAGGAATAAATTGAGAAGTAATAGGAATATGGATTCCTTGTTCACTACTAGTTTGGAAGCTGCTCATAACTTCTAAAATATGATAAGTAAGGTTACTGCTTGCTCTAAAGTTACGATTACAGCTAACCGCTTTAGCCATATCAGCTAAACCAAGAGAACGGCTATTATCACTATAATTGAAAGTAAGTGGGAATTCTAAGAACTCACCTTTACTTGGTCTATAGATACGAATAGGTCCTTCAAATGTATTTGGATCTGGCACAGAGAGTGTACCTTCAGAGCCGTAAATTTCAATACAAGGCATTTCAGCTTTATAAGCGTCAAATGTAGTAAAGATCGTACCAATAGCCCCACATTCGAAGTGCATCATACCTGTTACATAAGTAGGGACATCTACATTTATGATTTCCCCATTGTGAGGTTGACTAGTAATCATTCTTTGAGGGAATGAAATTTTGCTCATACCAGATACTTGTTTGATGCTGCCTAATAGGTTAACAAGTGCACTAATGTAGTAAGGTCCCATATCAAACATAGGGCCACCACCGTGTTTATAATAAAATTCTGGATCTGGATGCCAAGACTCGTGGCCACGACAAACCATGAAAGCAGAAGCGCCAACAGGAGTACCGATATAACCATCTTCGATTAGTTTACGACAAGTTTGAATGCCTGCACCCATAAAAGTATCAGGAGCGCCGCCGATGAGTAAGGTTTTCTCTTCAGCAAGTTGAACAAGTTCAGTACCCTCTGCAAGTGTAGCAGCAAGCGGTTTTTCAGAATAAACATGTTTGCCAGCTAGAAGAGCAGCTTTAGAAACATCAAAGTGTTCATAAGGGCGAGTAAGGTTGAGTACAATATCTACTTCATCATCTGCAAAAAGTTCGTACATATCTTCATAAAGTTTAGGAATACCATAAGTTTCGATAGCTTTTTCTGCTTTGGAGCGGACAAGGTCACAAACACCTATTACTTCGATTTCCTTAAAAAGGTTAGTTATATTTTTCAAATAAATACCACTAATATCTCCAACACCAACGATACCAATTTTAACTGTTTTCATCATACACCTCATTTAGATAGAATAGTTTTAATACATTTTCGCATTATTTTCAAAGCGTTCAGTTGTTAAGCCGTGGGTAACGGCATAGGATTTACCATCAGCAGCCCAGAGCATGCCACGTTTCATGATTTCCTGTGCATTAGGGGAATTGTCAAAGACATCATCGTGATGACCTAAAGAAGTATAGAATACACGACCATTACCCCAGAATTTAGTCCATGCTACAGGCATATCAACAGGTTTATTAGAAAGATGATAATAGCTAACAAGAGGGAAACGAGTAGTAGCTAATACCTCAATAGATGGGTCAATATGTAAATAATAATGTTCGCTCTTAACAGGGAAATCTTCTAAGCCTTCAACAATAGGGCTAGAGCCAGAGCAAATATTGACGGTATATTCTACACCATCTCCACCTGGGTGACTAATCCATTGTCCACCAGTGATAAATTGCCATTCTGTATTTTGTCTAAAGGAATCACACATTCCACCATGGCAGCCTGCTAAACCAACACCAGCTCCGATGGCCTTAGAAATATTAGTAACATATTCGTGAGGGATGTCTCCCATCGTCCAACAACTTACAATGAGATCGAGTTCTAAAAGTTTATTAGCATCTGCTAGGCAGTCTAATGTATCACTGATTTCAACAGAGAAACCTTCGGATTCAAGTAAACGGCCAAAACGTTTGGAAGTTAGGGTAGGTTCGTGTCCATCCCAACCACCTTGAAAAATAAGAGCTTTTTTCATGATTAATCCTCCTAGGCATAAGTCATATTAGGACTATTGTATAAAAGAAACGGCTAAAATACATGTCATATAGTTAGAATTTTGTGACAAAAGTTGTGATTTACTCTTGTCGGTACAAACAGAGAAGGTATAATTATAGTTAGAGACATAGTCAAGCAGGGGGAAAGAGGATGGGGGAAAAACTACACAAAGTAGGATACTATCAAAACTTTGAAGAAAGTAAAGAGCCACAGTTTAGAATAAATATAGCAGAAGCATTAACTTTTGTGCCTCATATGCACACACAAGTCGAATTGATTTATATTTTAAAAGGGAAGTTGATAATCAAAATAGATCAGACAGTTCAGGAGTTACATACAGGGGATATTGCAATAGTAGCACCTTATAGAATCCATAGTTTTCAATCTACTAAGTCCAACCAATGTTTAATAGGTATTTTTGAAGCAGAATTAGTACCAGAACTTGCTCCAATTTTAAAGAATAAAGTACCACTAAACCCTTTTATTGAAAATAAAAGTGGAGCAGAGATGGAAAGAATAATAAAAATCATATCCCAATATGAAAATAAAGATAAAGATTTAATTTTCAAAGGGAGTATGTATATGCTATTAGGAATGCTTCTAGAGCAAATAGTATGGATCGAGAATGAACAAAGTCATAGAGAAGGAATAGAGAAGGTGCTTAAGTATATAGGAGCACATTATGATAGTGGGATGTTATTAGAGGATGTGGCTCAGGGAGTAGGGTACTCTAAATATTATATATCCTATCTGTTTAATCAACATATAGGGCATAGATTTTCTGACTATGTTAATTTTTTGAGGGTAAACAAGGCTAAACAGCTTTTACAGACACATATGAGTATTACAGAGATTGCCTATGAATGTGGATTTGAAAGTGCAAGAAGTTTTTATAGGGCGTTTGCAAAGTATTGTGAAATGACACCTAAACAATATAGGGAAATGAGCAAAGAGAAGGTAAGTATTTAGTGAAAATTAAATACTTACCTTTTTATATGGGAAAATTTAAGGCAATAAAGTAATGAGAAGAAAAAGTGACGAATAAAATAAGTACAAGAGTAACAAAAGGGGGAGAATTAAATGAAAGAAAGATATGTAATAGGTATAGATTATGGAAGTGACTCTTGCCGTGGTGTAATTATTAGTACGGTAGATGGAAGAGAATTAGCAAGTAAGGTATTTTATTATCCCAGGTGGAAAAAGGGGTTATATTGTGATCCTAATCGAGCTCAGTTTAGGCAACATCCTTTAGATTATATAGAGGGATTAAAAGATGTTGTTCAAGATATAGTCAAACAAGTAACGCGTACGATAGTTAATCAAATAGTAGGAATAAGTATAGATACAACGGGTTCGACACCTTGTGCGGTAAATGAAAAAGGGATACCGTTAGCACTCTTACCTGAATTTGAAGATAATCCTAATGGCATGTTTATCTTATGGAAAGACCATACAGCTGTAAAAGAGGCAGAAGAAATAACAAGAACGGCTAAGACTTGGGGGGGAGTGGATTACACTAAGTATATAGGGGGCATCTACTCTTCTGAATGGTTTTGGGCGAAGATACTCCATACACTGAGAGTAGATGAAAGGGTAAGAAAATCAGCATATAGTTGGGTGGAGCATTGTGATTGGATTCCCGCACTTTTAACGGGGAATGAGAATCCTTTAGCTATGAAAAGGAGTAGGTGTGCAGCCGGACATAAAGGGATGTGGCATAAAGAATTTAAGGGTTTACCTAGTGAAGATTTTCTAAATCAAATAGATCCTTTACTTGGAGGACTTAGAGAGAGATTATATGAAGAAACCTATACTTCAGATAATGTAGCAGGAGTAATGACAGATGAGTGGGCAGAAATATTGGGACTACCCCAAGGAATTAAGGTAGGTATAGGAGCTTTCGATTGTCATATGGGGGCAGTAGGAGGCAATATCAAACCTAAAGCCTTAGTAAAGGTTATGGGAACTTCGACTTGTGATGTTATGATGGAAGAAATGAGTGTAATGGGTGAAACTTTAGTGGAGGGGATCTGTGGGCAAGTAGACGGATCGGTTATAACAGGTATGTTAGGAATGGAGGCAGGACAATCTGCTTTTGG
>JBOFPL010000192.1:0-21589 GCA_051659885.1 Cellulosilyticaceae bacterium | reverse complement strand
CTAATTTCTCTTTAAGAGATTCTTTAACCTCTTCGAATGGTGTTACTGCTTCTTCTTTTAGGTTATCTGTTTTGATGAGGTGGTATCCAAACTGAGTTTTAACTGGTTCTGATACTTCTCCTTCACCAAGATCTTTTGCTCCTGCTAAGAAATCTTTGTCATACATAGTAGAAGCATATTCGATGAACCCTAAGCTTCCACCTGTTTCTTTTGTCCCGTCTGTACCGTACTGTGCTGCTAACTCTTCGAAAGTTTTGCCAGCTTCATATTCTTTTTTAATGTTTTTTGCTTCTTCTTCTGTCGGTACAAGGATGTGAGACATATCAGCTCCTGCTCCTATTGTGAACTCAGCTTTATTTTCTTCGTAGTATTTAGATACTTCTTCATCAGCTACTACTACATCTTTTGTTACTTGTTCTAGAACTTGTCCAATAATTAAGTTCTCTTTAAGATATACTCTAAGCTCATCTTCAGTCATCCCTTGTTGTTCTAAGAAAGATTTGTAAGCTTCTTCTGAACCTAATTGTTCTTTACCAATTTTAACTTCTTCTTCAACTTGTTCATCTGTTACTTCAACCCCTAATGCTTTTGCATCTTGAAGTACAAGTTGTGTTTCAACTAAATAATTTACAATTTGATCTTTTTGAGCAGTATAGATTGCTTTTGCATCTTCATTGCTCATAAAGTCTTCACCATATTGCATCATTAATAATTGCTCTATATATAACATCTCTTGTGTTAATTGTTCTTGAAGAATTTCTACATCTCCTACTTTAGCAATCACTGCTTTAGGATCTTTTTGCTCTTTTTGAGTGCTTTCTACTTTTGTTCCTTCTTGGCTACCTTCAGCATTGCTACATGCTACTGCACTTACACTTAATGCAACTAAACCTGCACATGCAATGAATTTTTTAAATTTTTTCATTGTCTATCTCCCTAACTTTTATTTTGTATATTCTCCCATTATATATCAAAATACTGAACTAGTTATAAATAAAATGTGTCTTATTTTAAAATACATTTCTTTTATGGGTCATAATAGATTATTTCACAAAAAATCCCACTATGCAACTATAGTTTTAATATTCTCCTTGCATTACCGATTGTTTTTCTAGCACCTTGGAGATAATACATGTATAATTAACGTTGCAAAATTCATTTACATTAGGAGAACATTATGAACAATACATTTATAAATTTAGACATTCCCCAAGATCTTGTTGATGCATTAGAAAAACAAAGTATTACCACTCCAATGCCTATTCAATCTCTTGTTATACCAGAAGCTTTAGCCGGCAAAGATCTCATCGCTCAATCACATACAGGTAGTGGTAAAACTTTAGCTTTCCTTTTACCTCTTTTTGAAAAAATTAATCCTACACTTAAACAAACTCAAGCTATGATTTTAGCACCTACTCATGAATTAGTTGTACAGATTAATGACCAACTTAAGCTCCTTGCTACCAATTCAGGTAGAGATATTACTTCTGCTGTGCTTATGGGGGGTATGAATATTGACAAACAAATTGAAAGACTTAAGAAAAAACCACATATTGTAGTTGGTTCATCTGGTCGTATGTTAGATCTTATTAAAAAGAAAAAGCTTACTTCCCATACACTTAAGGCAATTATTATTGATGAGGCTGATAACCTTCTAGATAAAAATCAATCTCAAGATATCAAAGCAATTATTAAAACTGCTCAAAAAGATGCCCAAATTATGCTGTTCTCAGCAACTATCAATCCAAATACAATTGCTGAGTCACAAATCTTTATGAAAGAACCAGTTTTCATTAACTCTTGTAAAGAAAACACTTTAAATCCTCATATTACACATAACTACAAACTAGTAGAGCAACGTAAAAAATTCGAAGCACTTCGTAAATTCTTAAATACCCAAAAACCTGCTAAGGCACTTGTATTTGTGAATAATACCCATGAAGTTGAAGTAGTACTCAACAAATTAATCTTCCACAAATATTTAGCTGGTGGACTATTTGGTGCTCAGAATAAACAACAACGTCAACAAACTTTAGAAAGCTTTAGAAAAGGTAAGATTAATGTATTAGTTTCATCTGATATCTCTGCTAGAGGATTAGATATCCCTGATGTAACACATGTGTTTAATCTGGATTTACCACCAAGTGCTAACGATTATTTACATCGTGCTGGACGTACAGCTAGAGGAAATAATACTGGTGAAGCTTTCTCTTTACTGACTCAAAAGGAAGAACGATTTGTAAAAGAATATGAGAAAAAACTTGATATTACAATGAATGCAGTTAAGTAAATAGGCGTTAATCAAAATCCCCTCTTAATAGCATTATTTAGTATATAAAATAGAACTAGGGAGATATCAAATTTGATACCTCCCTAGTTCTATTTTATACTAATTCATCCAGTAGTAGCTCTCATCATCTAACTTGATTGTTCCATATTTCGCACTAACTTCTACTTTTTGAAGCCTATTATTGGTATCTCTAATCCTTACTTCATATACCAGCATAAAATCATCTAATTCTTTTTGGATCTCTAATACTTCTCCTGGTACACTTTCCAATGCTATTGTTTTTGCGTGTTCTTCAGTGTAGTTTACCTGTTCTTTTATCCATCCTAAGCTTACTGTTCCTATTACTATAGCACCGATTATGCCTAGAGTTATCATTCCTATAGTTAAACCAATTAAGGTGCGTTTGATTCCTTTAAGTTTTGACTTCACTTTTTCTTTCATTTATCTTTTCACTCCTGTGTTTAATTAGATTTTCTACTTGAGTTAGTTTATCAATTTAAAATTAAATTTTTATGTGAACTTAGTAAGTGTTTTATTAAAATTCACGCCCTTTTCTCTAATGTATTTCTAATTTAAAAACTTTCTTTCCTATTTCCTTTATTTTTTATGTCATATTAGTACTTTACAACTCATTGTTTTCCTCTTATAATAAAGTCTATATTGCATAATTTTCAAACACTATGAAAAGGAAAAGTATTATTTTTGATGCGTCTAAGCGAGTGGGGTTGGTGTGAGCCCATACGATAAGAAATAAGAAAAATCCCCTTGGAGTGGCAGACCGAATTTTGAGTAGGCTCTGACGGAATCCTCCCGTTACAATAAGGAAAGGTATAACGAGTGGTCATGTATATGACAAGTCAGGTGGTACCGCGGAAGATGCTTAAGATAATAGCGCCCTTTCGTCCTGTAATTTTTTGGACGTGGGGGCTTTTTTATTTGCTTAAAAAAGCCTACCTTAGTCCTCCAGTTAACAAGATTCTATTCTTGTTAATCTAATCATGAATGAGTTCTACACATTTATGGTTAAACTACAATATAAACTTAAATATATTCAGGAGGTAGAGTATGTATAAAAAAGTAGACACCAACCTGAACTTTGTGGACAGAGAGTTAGAAGTCCTCAAGTTTTGGAAAGAAAACAACGTATTTGAAAAATCAATCGATCAAAGAATCGATGGACCAACTTTCACATTTTATGATGGTCCTCCAACAGCTAATGGTAAACCACACATTGGTCATATCTTAACACGTGTTATTAAAGACCTTATTCCTCGTTACAAAGCGATGAAAGGTTACCATGTACTTCGTAAAGCTGGATGGGATACACATGGTCTTCCAGTAGAGCTTGAAGTAGAAAAAGTACTTGGTATCAGTGGTAAACCACAAATTGAAGAGTATGGTGTAGAAGACTTCATTACTAAGTGTAAAGAAAGTGTTTGGAAATACCAAAGCGAGTGGGAGAAAATGTCTGACCGCGTAGGTTACTGGGTAGACATGGAAAACCCATATGTAACTTACCACAACAACTATATCGAGTCTGTATGGTGGTCATTACGTCAAATTTGGGATAAAGATCTTATCTACAAAGGTCATAAAATCGTTCCTTACTGCCCAAGATGTGGAACATCTCTTTCATCTCACGAGGTAGCTCAAGGTTACAAAGATGTAAAAGATGCTACAGCTATTGCTAAGTTTAAAGTAGTAGGTGAAGAAAATACTTACTTACTAGCTTGGACAACAACACCATGGACACTTCCATCAAACGTAGCTCTTTGTGTAAACCCAGAAGCAAACTATGTAAAAGCTGAAATGAATGGTACAAAATATATCTTAGCTGAAGAATTAGTATCAGCTGTATTAGATGAAGAGACAACTACTGTTCTTGAAACATGCCAAGGTAAAGACCTTTGTGGTATGAGCTACGAGCCATTATTTGACTTTGCAAAACCAAATAAAAAAGCTTACTTCGTAGTTGCTGATAACTATGTAACACTTACTGATGGTACTGGTATTGTTCACATTGCTCCTGCATTCGGTGAAGATGATGCTAGAATTGGTCGTGAAAATGACTTACCATTCGTTCAATTAGTCAATGAACAAGGATACTTCACACCAGAAGTAACTGAGTGGCAAGATATCTTCGTAAAAGATGCTGACAAACACATCCTTAAATGGTTAAAAGAAAATGATAAACTTTTCAAATCAGCGCCTTACGAACACAGCTACCCACACTGTTGGAGATGTGATACTCCACTTCTTTACTACGCACGTGACACATGGTTCATCGCTATGTCTAAAGTACGTGATAAATTAGTTGCAAACAACAACACAGTTAACTGGCTTCCACCATCAATCGGAGAAGGACGTTTCGGAAACTTCCTTGAAGGTGTAATTGACTGGGGGCTTTCTCGTTCTCGTTACTGGGGTACTCCACTTCCAATTTGGGAATGTAAATGTGGACATACTCACCTTATCGGAAGTATCGAAGAACTTAAATCTATGAGCTCTGACTGTCCTGAAGATATCGAGCTTCATAAGCCATACATTGATAATGTTCATCTTAACTGTCCACACTGTAATGAAGTGATGACAAGAGTTGAAGACGTTATTGACTGCTGGTACGATAGTGGATCAATGCCATTTGCACAACTTCACTATCCATTTGAAAACAAAGAAGTATTCGATGCCAACTACCCAGCTAACTTCATCTCTGAAGCAGTAGACCAAACACGTGGATGGTTCTACACACTTATGGCTATCTCTACACTTATCTTCGATAAAGCACCATACAAAAACGTAGTGGTACTTGGTCACGTAGGTGATAAAGATGGTATCAAAATGAGTAAGCACAAAGGTAACGTAGTTGATCCTTGGACAGTACTTGATGCACAAGGTGCTGACGCTGTTCGTTGGTACTTCTACTCTGCAAGTGCACCTTGGTTACCAAGCCGTTTCGGTAATGAAAACGTAAGTGAAGCTCAAAGAAAGTTCATCGGTACATTCTGGAATACTTATGCATTCTACGTACTTTATGCAAATATCGACGAATTCAACCCAATGAACTACACATTAGATTATGATTCACTGAACATGATGGATAAGTGGGTACTTTCTAAACTTAACACATTAGTAAAAGATGTAGATGATCACTTAGATAACTACCGTATCTTCGAAGCTTCTCGTATGATGCAAGACTTCATCGATGACGTTTCTAACTGGTATGTACGTCGTAGCCGTGAAAGATTCTGGCAAAGTGATATGCCACAAGATAAAGTAAATGCGTACATGACACTTTATACTGTACTTAGTACACTTTCTAAAGTAGCTGCTCCATTCGTACCATTTATGGCTGATGAAATCTATCAAAACTTAGTAAGAACAAATGATCCTTCTGCACCTACAAGTGTTCATCTTTGTGACTTCCCAGTAGCAAATGAAAACATGATTGATGCAGAACTTGAAAAATATATGGATCACGTACTTCAAATGGTAGTACTTGGTCGTGCTTGCCGTAACGAATCAAACATCAAAAACCGTCAACCAGTTGGTCAAATGTATGTTGGTTCTACAGAAAGCTTACCAGAAGACTTTATCCAAATCGTAGCTGAAGAGCTGAATGTCAAACACGTAGAGTTCACTAACGATGCAGGTGACTTTATCTCTTACACATTCAAACCTCAAATGCGTACATTAGGACCAAAATACGGTAAACAACTTAACGCAATTAGAACTGCTCTTACAGAACTTGATGGTTCAGCAGCTATGGCAGACCTTGAAAGTACAGGGGTTCTTAAGTTAACAATTGAAGGAAATGAAATTGAACTTACAAAAGAAGATCTTCTTATCTCTACAGCTCAAAAAGATGGATTCATCGCTCAAAGCGAAGGTGGATTCACAGTAGTTCTTGATACAAACCTTACAGAAGAACTTCTTGAAGAAGGATTCGTACGTGAAATCATTTCTAAAATCCAAACAATGCGTAAAGAAGCAGACTTCGAAGTACAAGATCATATCTTCGTAGCTTACAAAGATAATGCTAAAATCGCAGATATCATCTCTCGTAACAATGCTGAAATCGCATCTGAGGTACTTGCAAATAGTGTAACAGAAGGCGACCTTGCTGATGGCTATACAAAAGCTTGGAAAGTAAATGGAGAAGATGTAACTCTTACAGTAAAAAGATCTTAATATTTAAAGGAGTTGTTGCTAGCTAATTAGAATCAGCTAGCAACAACTCCTTTTCATTATCTTTATTTTTTTCCTATACCATATTCACAATCTTAATCTGACTCCTACTATTCAAATCCACATATTTATTATCCACTTGTACAATAGGTCTATGTACACATTGTGGATGTATGAATACTACTTCACCAACTTCTCCTGTATTCAACACCACCTTTACCCCAATATAATATGAAGATATATTTTTCAAGAATAACATAAGAATCTCCATATCTAACTTTCCAAATCCTTCTTGTGTCATTTTCTCCATAACTTCAAAAGGTGTACTTTTGGGTTTATAGGCTCTTTCTGAAATCATTGCATCATATGTATCTGCAATAGCAATGATACGACTAAATAATCCAATTTGATTCCCCTTTAATCCTCCTGGATATCCTGATCCGTCTAATCTTTCATGATGATATAAGATTCCTGATAATACCTCATTATTTAACTCTTTTAATTCTTTTGTTATTTGATAACTATAGATAACATGCCTTTGTAATAACTCTCGTTCTTCTATAGCTAACTCTTCCTTTTTATTTAATAAGTCTATATCTATTTTATATTTACCTACATCATGTAACACCCCAGCTAGAAAAAGACTTTGAAGTTCCTTTTCTCCTAACTTCATCCATTTACCAATAATAACAGAAAGCATTCCTACATTCATACAGTGGACGTAAGTGTATTCATCTACTCCCTTTACTTTGCTTACGCATCCCATAATTGTGCTGTTATTATTCAGCTTCTCAAAAAAGGTATCTTTCACTTCTTTTAAACTGTCTTGATCTATCCCTTTTCCTTCTCCAACTTCTTCTAGGATATCTTGTACCTTCTTATTATTTTCTTCATAAGCTATAATTTCTTCATTTCCTAAATTCCATATCTTACTGCAAGAATCCACATAAATATAGAAGTCAGAGCAAGGAAATTTTTCTAACCACTTTATATTGTCACTTACTAAGATATGACCTGCACTGAGTAGGATTGCTCCAGTATTTAGGTCAACTACATGTCTAGATAATATATCTCCTACTTGGCACTCTTCTAACTGTATTGTTTTTTCTCTCATCTTGAGCCTCCCTAAATTTAAAAAAGCATACTATCCTATTTATCGGATAATATGCTTTCTTCTTTAATTTATTTAGAACAGTTTCTTTTTAATCATAAGTAATGCAACTATAATTGGCGCTATAATTGACAAGCCTAATATATAGATAAATGCAGTTGGGCTGTCTTGGAATGGTAGCAATACGTTCATTCCATAAAAACTTGATAACATGGTAGGAATAGACATAACGATTGTAATAGATGTTAAAGTCTTCATTACAATATTTAAGTTGTTAGAGATAACTGATGCAAAGGCATCCATCATTCCACTTAAGATATTACTATAAATATTTGCCATCTCAATCGCCTGTTTGTTCTCAATGATAACATCTTCTAGTAATTCTTTATCCTCTGGATATTGTTTGATCGTTTCCATACGCATCATTTTTTCTAATACAATCTCATTAGCCCTTAATGATGTAGTAAAGTAAACTAAACTTTTTTCTAATTCAAGTAACTGAATAAGCTCTTTGTTTTTCATAGACTTATGAAGCTCTTGCTCTATTCTACTACTCGCTTTATCAATCATTCTTAGATATTGCAGATAATAAGTCGCATTTTTATAAAGTAATTGCAGGATAAATCTCGTTTTCTTGAAAGTGAAGAAACTCTTAATTCTTCCACTTACGAAGTCTTTAATAACATCTACCTCTTGTAAGCAGATTGTCATGATACAATCATCTTTAATAATAATTTCTAGAGGGATTGTTCCATATTCATGGGCACCTTCCCTATCTTTAATCGGCACGTCTACGATGATTAATGTGTACTCATCTTCTGTTTCAATATGAGCTCTTTCTTCTTCATCTAGTGCTGATGTAATATGCTGTGTTTCTATACCAAAATCTGCTGCTAACTGAGCAATCTCCTCTGGTGTTGGATTCACAATGTCAATCCAGCATCCTGGCTCAAAGCAAGTTAATTCCTCTAGTTTATTTTCACGTGTCTTAAAAATTCTTTTCATAAACTCACATCCTCTACTACTCCCTAGGCCTAGTAGAAACTATATGTAACATTTCTAGACACCATCAACAAACCTGTCTTATATATAATCTTCTAATAAGAGAAGGGAGTAAATTTTTTTATTTAATTGTGCTTCGTTATAGGTACAACTCGGCTCTCCGTCCACGGATTTACTCACTCTCCTTTTAGTATTTTCTAATTTTACAAATTTATAAGGGAAATGCTATATACATATTTCCTTCACATTAATAGTAGTTGATATTTTCTAGCACGTCAAGTTATTTCCAAATTTACTTTTAGACTTGATTTTAATAATTTTTCATTTTTTTATTGATTATTTAAGTAAGATAGTATAAAATGAAAAAGTAATTCGAACATTTATTTATTATTTCATTTTATAATTCGCTTGTATAAATTTGAAGATATGGTTCAAATGTTTCTATCCAACTACCTCAAATAGTTGTTATCTATAAGTGGATTGCAAATTTTTTCTTATTCTTATACTTATTACAACTTTAATGTACTTATATTAAAAGTTATTATCATTCGTATTTAGTAAGTGATTTTTGTATCTAACTTAATGGAGGTATTTAATTATGAACTATGATGTAGTTATTGTAGGAGCAGGTCCATCAGGTATTTTTACAGCTTTAGAGCTAATTAAACAAAATGCTAACAAAAAAGTGATTATTGTAGAAATGGGGCGTTCTATTGATAAACGTAGCTGCCCTAAAGAACATACTAATAAATGTATTAATTGTAAACCTTATTGTAATATCACAACAGGCTTCTCTGGAGCAGGTGCATTTTCAGATGGTAAACTCTCTCTAAGCCCTGAAGTAGGCGGAGAACTACCAGATCTAATTGGGTATAATTTTACTGAAGAACTTATTCAGTATACTGACTCTATTTATCTCGAATTTGGTGCTGATCCAAAAGTAGAAGGTCTCGAGAATAACGATAAAGTTAAAGAGATTCGTAAAAAAGCTATTGAAGCTAATCTTAAACTAGTTGATTGTCCAATTCGTCACTTAGGGACTGAAAAAGCTCAAGAGATTTACCTTAAAATTCAAGAATACTTATTAGCTAATGGTGTTGAAATTCTCTTTAACACCATCACTAAAGATTTAATTATAGAAGATAATGTAGCTAAAGGAGTTATTATGGCTCCTGCTAAAACTCCAGATGTGGAATCTACACTCTACGGAGATCAAATCATTGTAGCAACCGGACGTAAAGGTGCCGATTGGTTAAAAACAATGTGCACTAAACATCATGTAGCCCATCGCACTGGCACTGTAGATATTGGTGTACGTGTAGAGGTACGTAATGAGGTTATGGAAGAAGTAAATAATGTTCTTTATGAATCAAAACTCATTGGCTATCCTGAACCATTTCGTAACAAAGTACGTACTTTCTGTCAAAATCCTGGTGGATTTGTAAGCCAGGAAAATTATGATAATAACCTCGCCATTGTTAATGGTCATTCTTATAAAGACCTTAAATCAGATAATACAAACCTAGCTATTTTATGCTCACATAATTTTTCTACGCCATTTAATCAGCCGATTGAATACGGGAAAAAAGTAGCTGAGTTAGTAAATATGCTTGGTAATGGTCAAATTCTTGTGCAAAGATACGGAGATATCTTAGATGGTAAACGTACCTGGCAAGAAGAACTGGATCGTGCAAATGTTAGACCAACCCTTCCTGATGCCGTAGCTGGCGATTTAACTTCCGCTATGAGTTATCGTACAATGACTAACATTGTTAACTTTATTCAATCTATGAATACAGTTGTCCCTGGTTTTGCAAGTAAAGAAACACTTCTATATGGTCCTGAAATTAAATTCTACAGTAACAAAGTCGAATTAGATACGGATTTAAATACAAATATTGAAGGACTTTACTGTTTAGGGGATTCTAGTGGTTGGACACGTGGATTAATGATGGCTTCTGTCATGGGTGTACTCATGGCACGTAAACTTGTCTAATTTTCATACTTAATTTATGCTCCTTAATATCATTAATATATATCATAAAAGCAGGGTTACAATTCTTTTTAGAATTGTAACCCTGCTTTTATTTATCAATAGATTTTACCTGCTTTTTTATTACCTGTTTTAGCTTTTCCTTGTATCTCAGGTACTGGTTTTACTTCATTTTTTTCAAAGTGCGATTTACTATTACTTTCTGTACCATGAGGTTCATGTACATCTGGTCTTCTCATACCTTTTTTAGCCATATTCAGCACCACCTATTCAATTTCTTCTTTGTTATTATGTGCATTTCTTGTCTTTTATTCTCTAGAAATTTTTATTATTTTTTCCATTAATTGATGTCAAAACATGCCTATTTTTCATAAATTATTAGTATCCTTATTTTAAAATATGTCCTTACATTCTTTAAGAAAGGGGGATTCTCATGAATAAAGAACTTTTTAAATGCATCTTATCTATTATTTGTATTACTTGTGGTGGCATTATGTCACTCTTATCTTTGCTCAGTTTCGATCCATCCTCTCCAGCATTTATTGCTTGTATTCTGCTTGGAATTAGTCTAATGGTTATAGGTGGTATTTCATGTATTCTACATTATAGAGGTCATAAAATTATTACTCAACTTCAAAACAAGGAAGTTACCATTCTGGCTCACTGGCATTTTGCACCTCTCCAATTCGAAGGAATTAAAGAGTCTATTGAACAAGATCGTTCTACTAATCTTTCTATCGTCATTCTATTAGGTGTATTATCTTGCCTTATCGCTTTAGGACTATTATTTTCTGATTCTCCTTTCGCATTTGTTCTTTGTGTCGGTATTAGTATGATTGGTTTAGTAACTTGTACACTTAGTTGTATTCTTATCTATATCCATTATCACAATAAACTTATCAAACCCATTGAAGCTATAATTGGTGAAAATTATATCTATTATCATGGAGATCTTTATAGTTTAGAGCGTTCTCTCTATTTGCTTAATGATGTAAAACTTGTCCTCGGAGATTCTTGTTATCTTCAATTTTTCTATGGTTCTCCTTGTACACTTGAAGGCCCTGTTTACTCACTTAGTATTCCTATTCCTTCAGATCAATTGGAAGTTGCCAAATATATTAGAGAACATTATCTTAATATCATTCATTAATCAAGAAAGGCGTGTCACAAAACTAGCTACTCGTTTTGTGACACGCCTTTCTTTCTATTTTCCTTTTAGCATGCTTAAGATATGTCCTTTATCTTTCATTAGTATTCTAATAGAGTTCATAATTGCTAATAAAGAAACACCTACATCTGCAAAGATTGCAAGCCACATACTCGCTACACCCATTAGTCCTAATATGATTACAATTAGTTTTGTACCTAGTGCTAATACAATATTTTGAATAACGATATGCTTGGTTTGTTTCGCAATTGTTAATGCTTCGCCTATAGAGCTTAGATCATCATTTAATAAAACAATATCACTTGCTTCTACTGCTGCATCCGATCCTATTCCTCCCATAGCAATTCCTACATCTGCTCTAGCAAGTACTGGTGCATCATTGATACCATCCCCTACAAAAGCGACCTTTGCTCCACTTTCTAAGATCTGTTCAACTTGCATTACTTTATCTTGTGGTAAGAGTTCAGCATAAACTTGATCGACGCCTACCTTTTTACCGATATCTTGAGCGACTTCTTCTTTATCTCCTGTAAGCATTATAACTTGTTTAATTCCCCTAGCTTTAAATGCTTTAATCGCAGTCTCACTATCTTCTTTTATCATATCCGCAACTAGTATACATCCCTTGTATTGCTGATTAACAGATATATATATGGCTGTTCCTATCTCTTTTTGCACTTCATACGCAACTTGGTATTTCTCCATTAATTTAGCATTTCCTGCTAGAATAGTTTGTTCATCCACTTTAGCTACAATACCAAATCCTGATACTTCTTGGTATTCATCTGCTGCCACTAGAGCAATATGTTCTCCTTGCTTTAAGATAGACTTAGCAATAGGATGATTAGAAAATTGTTCTGCCCATACTGCATACTTAAGCACTTCTTCCTCTGTTACTTGATGTGCTGTTATAATTTGTGTAACACCAAATTGACCTTTTGTAATCGTTCCTGTTTTATCTAATACAATTGTATCTATCTCATTGAGCTTTTCTAAATAGTTGCTTCCTTTTACTAAAACACCTTTTTTAGATGCTGCTCCTATTCCACCAAAGAAACCTAATGGAATAGAAACGACTAAAGCACAAGGGCATGAGATAACAAGGAAAATTATACTATTGTAAACCCAATATTCCCAGTTACCTGTAATTAGAGACGGAATAATCGCTGTAAGTGCTGCTAAAATTACTACGCCTGGTGTATACCATGCCGCAAATTTTGTGATAAAGTTCTCTGCCACAGATTTTTTACTACTTGCATTTTGCATCAGTTCTAGAATTTTACTTACTGTGCTATCTTCAAATGCTTTTGTTACCTCTATTTCTAAGATACTATCTTTATTAATACATCCACTTAATACCTCAGTACCCTCTCCTACATATTGTGGCATAGATTCTCCAGTTAGCATAGATGTATCAATATGCCCATTTCCTGTTCTAATAATCCCATCTAGTGGAATTTTTTCTCCAGGTCTTACTCTAATGATTTCTCCTATATGCACTTCACTTGGGCTCACTTCTTCTTCAATTCCCTCTACCACTACTCTTGCAAAATCTGGTCTAATATCCATCAGATCTACAATAGCAGCTCTAGAATAGGAAACTGCTTTATGTTGAAGAAATTCTCCAACTTGATAAAATACCATAACCGCTACTGCCTCTGGATATTCTCCTATAACAAATGCCGCTATAGTCGCTAAACTCATCAAGAAGTTCTCATCAAATATTTTTCCTCTTTTAATATTTTTAGCGGCCTTTAACAATACATCATAACCAATTAAGAAATACGTCACTACATATAATAATTTGAATCCCGTTAAGCTACTTATTCCCAGAAGTGCCAATGTGCCTACTATTCTTAGAATAGCTTTTTGATCATGACCTAATCCTTGCTTTTCTTGCTTAAGTTGTTTAGATTCCTTTTGCTCAAATTTAAAGTTTAAATCGCACTTTCCACAGGCACATCCTTGGCTTGCTTCATGCTCAGCCTCTGTGCACTCTCCATGTGTGTGATTTTCTATTACGCTATGACTATGTTTATGCTCATGCGTTACACTTGTTGTCTCTGTTTTAACTTGAGATTGCTTCACAGTTACCTTATTTGCAGTACTTCTTACCGTTCTACTTCTACTCGATACGGTTTTAGGTACATATTTTTTTATTACTACATCATGTTCTACTTTAGAAGCTATTTTCTCTAACTTTTGTCTTAATTCCTCTTCATCTATTTCTTCAAGAGTCATTACCTGTAACTGTTTTAACATAAAGTTTAAGTTAACTTCTTGAAACTCACCCTCTTTACGTAATGCAGCCTCTATTTTAGCTGCACAGTTCGCACAATCTATATTTTCTATGCTAAATCTAATTTTCATATTTTCCCTCCTCATATGAATAACTGCTCATCTATTTATACTTTCATTATATGAACGATTGCTCATATTGTCAACTAAGTTATGAAGTATTTTTTAATGCCATATTTATCTATTCCTCGAAGATAGTAAGTGGTATAATTGAATTTATTATCATTTATTGAAAATTTTTTGGAGGTACTTATGAAGAACACATTAACTTCTAATCTAATAGAGTTTATTGATAATAGCCCTTCTATGTTTCATGCGGCTTCATCTATTATTTCTCTTTTAGACGAAAATAACTTTACTTATCTAGATGCAAAATCTAATTGGGATTTAAAACAAGGTGGATGTTACTATACACAGATCAATAATTCTGCTGTTATCGCCTTTAAAGTAAATAGCCTTAATGTAGAAGAAGAAGGTTTTAGAATCGTAGGAGCTCACACAGATGTTCCTGGTTTTAGAATTAAGCCAAATCCTCAAATGACTGCAGACTCTTATACAAAACTAAATACCGAAGTATATGGTGGCCCAATTATCAATACTTGGTTAGATAGACCTTTATCAGCTGCTGGTCGTGTCGCTATTAAAAGTAATAATTTGCTTCATCCAACGATTCAATTAGTTGACCTTAAGGAGCCTATCTTAATTATTCCTAACCTTGCCATTCATATGAATCGTGAAGTAAATAACGGTATCAAACTAAATAATCAAAAAGAAACACTTCCTATCTTAGCTTATGCAAAAGAAAACCTTCCTGCTAACTGTATCCTTGAATTAGTTGCTAAAGAACTTGAGGTTGGTGTAGAAGATATTTTAGATATGGATTTATACCTTTATCCTACAGAGAAGAGTTGTCTTGTAGGTCTTGATCAACAGTTTATCTCTGCGCCAAGATTAGATGATCTTTCTATGGTTTATTGTGGAATTGCTGGCCTTATTGAGGGTACATCTACTACAGGTATTACAGTAATGGCATGTTTTGATAATGAAGAAGTGGGTAGCCGTTCAAAACAAGGTGCGGGTTCTCCTTTCTTAGTAAATACACTCGAAAGAATCACCGTTTCTCTAAATAAATCTCGTGAAGATTTCTTTAGAGCACTTGCACAGTCCTTTATTATCTCTGCGGATGTTGCTCATTTAGTGCATCCAAACTACACTGAAAAATCCGATCCAACCAATAAAGTACTTCCTGGTCAAGGACCAGCTATTAAAATGAGTGCAAACTGTAGTTACACTACAGATAGTGACTCTTACACAGTATTTGCAGGTATTTGCCAAGCTAACAATATCCCTTATCAAACATTTGTTAATCGCTCTGATGCAGCCGGAGGCTCTAC
This sequence comes from Cellulosilyticaceae bacterium, assembly GCA_051659885.1. Taxonomy (GTDB): domain Bacteria; phylum Bacillota; class Clostridia; order Lachnospirales; family Cellulosilyticaceae; genus JAVVPO01. Next base: position 6,148 of record JBOFPL010000192.1, on the reverse strand, counting down.
AATCGGACCTGTATCTGCTGGACATCTTGCGATTCGCTCAGTAGATATTGGTACACCTATGCTTAGTATGCACTCTGCTCGCGAACTTATGACAACTGATGACTTCTTCCACACTTACTCAGCACTTAAAGCATTCTATTCGCTTTAGTCAATTGTTATAAAAAACTAAAAAATGACTCTATGGAACAAGCTAACTTAGCCAACTCTTGTCCCATGAGTCATTTTTTTTTGAAATTTTGTATATACTGTAATTAATCACCTTATTACTTCTAAGTTTGTCTAAAACACTTTATATTCTATTAGGGGGGATTATTTATGTCTTATCAATTTGATAAAGAAAAATTTAAAGAAGAGATTCTTGATAATATTAGAAACTTTTCACGTAAGAGCCCAGAAGAAGCTACTTCTGATGAAATTTATAATGCGGTTGCCTTTGCTGTAAGAGATTTAATTACTAACAATTGGATTAACACTCAAAAACTTTATAAATCTAAGAACCCTAAAACTTTGTATTACCTTTCCATGGAATTTTTAACAGGTAGATTTCTTGGTAATAATCTACTCAATCTTACTTTAACTGATGAAGTTAGAAGTGCATTGGATGAACTTAATCTAAAAGTTAACCTCTCTCAGTTAGAAGAGTTAGAACCTGATGCTGGGCTAGGTAATGGAGGACTAGGGCGATTAGCCTCTTGTTTTTTAGACTCTTTAGCTACCCTCGGCTATCCTGCTTATGGATGTGGCATTCGCTATAATTATGGTATTTTTAAACAACACATAGAAAATGGTTACCAAGTAGAGTTACCAGATGATTGGCTTAAAAACGGAAACCCCTGGGAAGTTAAAAGAGCTGAAAATGCTCAAGAAATTAGATTTGGAGGAACCGTAACTTCTTACGTTAATTCTCAAGGTAAGCTTCACTTTACTCATCATAATTATCAGTCTGTATTAGCTATCCCTTATGATATGCCAATAGTAGGCTATGATAATGGTATTGTTAACGCTCTTACACTATGGGATGCTGAAGCTCCTGAAAAATTTATCTTAAGATTTTTTGATGAAGGTTCTTATCAAAAAGCTGTAGAACAACAAACACTTGCTAAAACACTTGTAGAAGTCCTTTATCCAAATGACAACCATTATCAAGGCAAAGAACTTCGTTTGAAGCAACAGTATTTCTTTGTATCTGCTAGCTTACAACGTGCACTCGCCAAATTCAAATTGGAAAATGATAATATTTTTGATTTACCTAAAAAAATTGTTTTTCAAATGAATGACACACATCCTACTATTTGTGTAGCTGAATTAATGAGACTTCTCTTAGATCAAGAAAACCTCTCCTGGGAAGAGGCCTTTGATCTCACTACAAAAACCTGTGCTTATACCAATCATACGATTATGTCCGAAGCCCTAGAGTGTTGGCCTATTGATTTATTTAAAAAGCTTTTACCTCGCGTTTATCAAATTATAGAAGAAATCAATAGACGCTTCTGTCTTCAACTTAAAAATACCTACCACTTAGCAGATGATGTTATTAATCGTATGAGTATTCTTTATGATGGTAAGATTAAAATGGCTCATCTTGCCATAGTCGGTAGCTTTTCTGTTAATGGTGTAGCTGCTCTTCATACACAAATTTTAAAAGATAAAGTTCTTAAAGATTTTTATACTGTCTATCCTTATAAATTTAACAACAAAACCAATGGTATTACCCAACGTCGCTGGTTAGCTCACGCAAATCCTGAACTTGCTAAGCTGATTACTTCTACTATTGGCTCTGGTTGGCTAAAGAACCTAAGCGAACTTAACGATCTAAAGCCTTACGTCGAAGATTCTGCTTTTAGAGAATCCTTTATGCGTATCAAGTATGAAAATAAGCTTAGATTGGCTAGCTATATTAAAGAACACAATAATATCATTGTTAATCCAGATTCCATCTTTGATGTCCAAGTCAAAAGGCTCCACGAGTATAAACGTCAATTGATGAATATCCTACACATAGGCTTACTGTATAATGAAATTAAAGATAATCCTAATGGTAATTATACTCCACGTACTTTCATTTTTGGAGCTAAAGCTGCACCTGGTTATAGACGTGCTAAACTAATCATTAAACTCATCAATAACGTGGCTACTATGATTAATCGTGATCCTGTTGCTTCAAAATATATCAAAGTAATCTTTATTGAAAACTACAATGTTTCTAATGCTGAACTTATTATTCCTGCCACTAATGTTAGTGAACAAATCTCCACTGCTAGTAAAGAGGCTTCTGGCACAAGTAATATGAAATTTATGTTAAATGGGGCTATTACTTTAGGTACTTTAGATGGTGCCAATATTGAAATTTTAGAAGAAGTAGGTCAAGATAATATCTTTATCTTTGGATTAACAGCCTCTGAAGTTCTGCACATCTATGAGTCCGGTGACTATAATCCTTGGGATATTTATAATACTAACGTCCCTATTCATCGTTTACTCATGCAGCTTATAGGCGGAGCTCTTTCTCCAGAGGATTCTAGTCTCTTTGTTGAACTCTATGAATCTCTGCTTAATCGTGCTGGTAATACCATGTCAGATCCTTATCTTATTCTTAAAGATTTAATTCCATATTATTCTGCTCAAAAACAGATTGCTTCTGCTTACCTTGATGTTACTAACTGGGCTAAAATGTCTATCCTTAATACAGCAAGTAGTGGTAAATTCAGTTCAGACCGTACTATCGAAGAGTATGCTAAAAATATTTGGAATTTAAAATCTTTAACTTAAATTTTATTACTCTATATCTCTCTTAAAACACCGCAACTCCCGTTATTTTAATGCCTCCTCCTAGTAGGAGGCATTTTATTTAAGAATTATTTACAAATTATCTATAGGTGGCTTGTTATATAGGTGTATGTTATAATATATTACATTAGCCCGCAGGGCAAAGGGAGGTTTAGCAATGAACAAGGTTCTTGTTTGTATCACAATCCAAGAAAATAGTAAAAGATTGCTTCAAAAAGGTTTTGAACTCGCACAATCTCTAAGTGGAGAACTCCATGTACTTCATATTCGCAAAGGTGAGACTATATTCGATAATCCAAACAGCAGTAAACTGTTTGAAGAATTATTTATCTATGGCTCTGAACTCGGTGGTGAAGTACATTTTTTATGCAGTTCTAATGTTATAAAAACTATTTCCGATTTTATTTCTCACAATCAGATTTCACATGTGGTTGTTGGTAAACCACCTACTGAATCTCTTTCTCAGGCTAATATTTATGAAGAATTACCAGTTGCTATTCAAAATAGTCAACTTGTAGTCATTGACAGAACTGATGTCTAAAATTTAATTTGATATATTATGGAGAGGATTTTTTATTATGTATAGTCATTATATAGATGTAGGGCGCCTTGAAATGATTTGTGGTCCTATGTTTTCAGGAAAATCTGAGGAACTTATTAGAAGATTAAAACGCACTATGTTAGCAGGGCAAAAAACTGTTGTTTTTACACCAGCTATTGATGATAGGTATATGAAAGATAATATTTGTTCTCATGATGGTAAGCATCTAGAAGCTATTTCTATCTCAAGTAGTGAGGAAATGCTTACACACGTTACAGAAGAAACTCAAGTTATCGGTATTGATGAAGTACAGTTTTTAGATGGTAATACTGTAAAAATCATTATGGACCTTGTCAACCAAGGTAAACGTGTTATTTGTGCTGGTCTTGATAAAGACTTTAAAGCAGAAAGCTTTGGTTTTATTCCTGAACTATTAGCTTTAGCAGATGATGTGACTAAACTTACTGCTATTTGTATGTGTTGCGGTAGACCTGCAAACTTCACACAACGTTTAATTGAAGGGCTTCCAGCTTCTTATCATGACCCAATTATTCTCATTGGTGCCTCTGAAAGTTACGAAGCCAGATGTAGGTTATGCTATAAGATAGATAAGTAAAAATTTATATATTTTTATCTATTGTTTGTGTTATACTATATAGGATAAATTTTCAATTGCTGTTGATAGGAGTAAAAATATGAACACTTTAATTATTAATGATACTTCAAATCTCAATCAAGCAGCATCTATCATTCAAGCTGGTGGTCTTGTAGCTGTTCCGACTGAAACAGTATATGGACTTGCTGCAAATGCTCTGGATGGAAAGGCTGTTTCTGGTATTTACAAAGCCAAAGGAAGACCTAGTGATAATCCACTTATCGTCCATATTGCTTCTCTTGATATGCTTGATTCTTTAGTTAAAAATATTTCTCCTAAGGCAAAGTTACTTATAGATGCTTTTTGGCCTGGCCCTCTTACACTTATTTTTGAGGCTTCAGACCTTATTCCTAAAGAAGTATGTGCTGGTTTATCTACCGTAGCTATTCGTTTTCCATCACATCCTGTTATCTGTGATTTAATTAAATTATCTGGAGTTCCTTTAGCTGCCCCAAGCGCTAATACTTCTGGTAAACCCAGCCCAACTAATGCAACTAGAGTGATTGATGACCTATTCGGTAAGGTTGATGCCATTATAGATGGTGGTGATTGCTCTGTAGGCCTTGAATCAACTGTTGTTGCTACTAATGGTGAGATACCTACTATTTTAAGACCAGGTGGTGTAACAGAATCCATGTTACGCACAGTAGTTGATGAAGTAGCCATAGATCCTGCACTGATTAAACAGGATTCAGATATAACACCTATCTCACCTGGGATGAAGTACACTCATTATTCTCCAAATGCACAGGTCATTATTATAAAAGGTGATTTAAATATTGTTGCTCAAGAGATTAACGAAAGAGCTAAGCTACACACTAATGAAGGTAAAACTGTAGGGGTATTAGCTACCGATGAAACGCTTTCCTTATTTAATGCAGATCAAGTACTTAGCGTAGGTAGCCAAAATAACTTAAATGAAATCGCAGCTAACCTTTTCGAAGTGCTTAGGCATTTTGATGATTTTAATATAGATATTGTTTATTCTTTAGCTTTTCCTTCTGAAGGTATTGGAAAAGCCATTATGAATAGGCTTGAGAAATCAGCTGGATATAATATTATTGATAAGTAACTCTTAAGTTGTTAAGGCTAAGAGTCTCTTCTATAAATTTATTACATCGGAGGAATTAACAAATGATAGGAATTGCTTGTGATCATGGTGGTTTTGCTTTAAAACAAGAAATCATTGCTCATCTTAAAAATCAAGGTTTAGAATACAAAGATTTTGGATGTATGAGTGAAGATGCTGTAGACTACCCAGACTATGGGAAAGCTGTTGCAATTGCTGTAGCTTCAAATGAATGCGAAAAAGGAATTGTTATTTGTGGAACAGGAATAGGTATCTCTATTGCTGCAAATAAGGTACCAGGAATTAGATGTGCATTATGCCATGACTGTTTCTCTGCTGAAGCAACTAGACTTCACAATGATGCAAATATGATTGCATTAGGAGCTAGAGTAGTTGGTCCTGGACTTGCACTTAAAGTTATCGATACTTTCTTAAATACATCTTTCTCAGATGATGAAAGACATATTAGACGCATTGCAAAAATAGAAAATAATTAATATATATCCTAAGGAGGAATTAACATGAGTAAAGTTTTTGTTATGAATCACCCACTTATCCAACATAAAGTATCACGTCTTAGATCTGTAGATACAGGTTCTAAAGAATTCCGTGAGCTTGTAAGAGAGGTTTCTCAATTAATTTGTTTTGAAGCAACTCGTGAATTACCACTTGAAGATTATGATATTGAAACACCAATTGGTCATGCAGTTGGTAAACGTATTGCTGGTAAAAACTTAAGTATCGTACCTATCCTGCGTGCTGGTCTTGGTATGGTTGATGGTATGCTTGACTTAGTTCCTACTGCAAAAGTGGGCCATATCGGACTTTACAGAGATCCTGAAACACTTCAACCTGTAGAATACTACTGTAAATTACCTCAAGATCTTGAAGAAAGAGATTTATTTGTATTAGATCCAATGCTTGCTACTGGTGGTTCAGCTGTCGCAGCTGTACAATTCATCAAAGATAAAGGTGCAAAAAACATTAGTTTCTTATGCCTTCTTGCTGCTCCAGAAGGTGTTGCAAAACTTCAAGAAGCTCATCCAGATGTAAATATCTATGTAGCTGTATTAGACGAAAAACTTAATGATCATGG
>JBOFPL010000191.1:0-3982 GCA_051659885.1 Cellulosilyticaceae bacterium | reverse complement strand
GGACCTGTCTCTGTTAGACAAGCTATTTGGCATTCGATTAATACAGTAACAGTCAAAGCGTTAGATCAAGTAGGGATAGAAACAGCGTATGAGTATTTGTTGAAATTTGGATTTACGACACTTTCAAATGCAGATAAAGTGCATGCACTTGCATTAGGTGGACTTTCAGAAGGTGTTACCATGGTTGAGCTTAATGCTGCTATGGGGACTATTGCGAATGGAGGAAAATATGTAGAGCCTATACTCTATACTAAAATTGTAGATAGAGATAATCAAGTAATACTAGAAAAAATACCAGCAACACATCAGGTCATTTCTGAATCAACAGCCACTATGCTAACAGATATGATGGAAGATGTTATTCTTAAAGGAACAGGTAGGTCTTTAAAGTCTTCTTTCAGTGGTATGCCATTAGCAGGAAAGACAGGAACCACATCTGATGATAAAGACTTTTTATTTGCAGGATATACCCCTTACTATACCGCGACTATTTGGTTAGGACATGATCAACCAAAACGAGTTGTAGCTACTGGAAGAGAACATCTTCAGATATGGGGAAAAATTATGAATGAAATACATAAGGGACTTGAGTACAAACCATTTAATCAAGTAACTACGGGATATGTGCAAACAAGCATCTGTAAATTGTCAGGGAAATTACCGAGTGAGCTGTGTAAAGTAGATAGTGAGTACGGTATCTCCACAGATTACTTCCATAAAAACGAATCTATAACCCAAATATGTGATCTACATATAGAAAGACAGGTATGTGTAGTATCTGGTAGAGTGGCGAGTGAGTACTGTCCCAAAGAGCAAATTCAGACTCAAATAGTTGTTAAAGGACAAGGTGAAGGACAAACCTGTGAGAGTCATACAGAAGAAGTTAAAACACCAGAAACACAATTAGAGAATTCTGGGATCCAAGAGGGATTGTCTGGGATACATCCACAAGATGAAGCAGATAGAATCCAAAATGAAGATTTTTTTGTGCCTCAAGGATAACGAGGCAGTAGAGAAAGGATTGACGAAAGAGGGCAATGAGAAGAACAATACAAAATAAGAAAATAGGAGGGGGCTTATGAAAAAAACTATATTCATTTTGATAAGCATTCTATTTTTGACAGGGTGTAGTGGAGAAAAATATTATACCATTGAAAAAGAGGATGTAGCCCAACAAGAAAAACGATTAGCCCAACAGGATAATGAGGAGATAAGAGAACCGGATGCGACAGTAAATGAGGTAGATTATAGTCAGTATTTTAGAGGAATAAATGGATGTACAGTGTTTTATAATCCGAAGCAAGATGTCTACACTGTGTATGATAAAGAATTGTGTGAGGTGCCTATTTCGCCCTATTCAACTTTTAAAGTAATCACAACCTTGATGGGGTTAGAAAATGGCATTATAGAATCAGAGAATTCAGCAATAGCGGAGACAACACTAGAAGAAGCTTTCCGAAAATCTTATGTGTGGTACTATGAGCAGATTATGAATGAATTGCAAAAAGAAAGAGTTCAAGACACATTAAATGAGTTAGAGTATGGTAATAGAGATCTAAGTGATTGGAATGAACAAGGGCATAATACCTTTTGGATTGCATCAAATTTGAAAATATCACCTATGGAACAAGTAGGAGTATTAACCAAAATTTTTGAAGGAAAAATCCAATGGGATGAGAAGCATATTCGCATATTAAAAAATCTAATGCTAGTGGAAAAAAATGAGGATTATGCTGTTTATGGAAAAACAGGAAGTGCAAAGCAAAAAGAAGCTTGGTTTGTTGGATTTTTAGAGAAACATGAAGAAAGCATTTATTTTGCAACTAAATTAGATGATCAAACTCAGGAGCTAGCAGGAGCAGTAGCTAAAACAATAACATTAGAAATTATCGACACTTACTATAGGTAGCTAAAAAATGATTCTGAAAAAAATGAGTTAGACTTATTTCAGAATCATTTTTTATTTATTAGCAGATAGGATAGATTTGTGTAAATGATATAGTATAGAGTAGGAAAGAATAGAAAAATGATTAAATATAAAAGAACGGATAAAAGAAGACAGTAGGAGGAAGTAAATGCAGTTACAACAATTAAGGTATGTACTTGAAGTGGAAAATACAGGATCTATGAATAAAGCAGCAAAGAATTTATTTGTTTCTCAACCTAATTTGAGTAGTGCAATAAGTAATTTGGAAAAGGAATTAAATATACAGATTTTTGATCGAACGAATAAGGGAGTAGAGGTTACTGCAGATGGTAAATTACTTATTCAATATGCTAAGTCAATTTTGGGACAAGTGGAACAACTAAAAAAAGCCTATGGAGTAGAAGATAGGCAACATGTTAATTTTCTAGAAATCTCTCAAACAGGAATGATTGATTTATCCCAGGTTATTAGTGAGATTTATAACCAATTAACAGAAAGTAGAGTTCAGATTCTTATTAAAGAGGATAATGTAGGAGAAGTGATCAAACATCTTTTTTATATGAAGTCAGAAATAGCTATTGTAACAATGAATAGTACTCAGATGAATCTAGTAGAGAAAGTATTGGATAAGCGGAAGATAGAATTTAATACATTAGCTCAAACAAGGCTAGGAGTCATAGTTAGTCCAACTAGTAGTGTTTATGAAAGAGAAGAGATTACATTAGAAGAACTTAATGAAATGATTTATATAGAATATCTAGAGGAAAAAAACTTTTCTTTGAACTATAATGCAGAGTTGGTGGAATTGTGGTCTCGATTTGTAGGAAATACTATTCATGTTACAGATAGAGGGGTAGTTCGAGATTTGCTCTTTAGTTTAGATAGTTATAGTTTTAATATAGAGAAAAATCGAGAGTATTTAGAGAATAAAGGGCTTAAGTTTATTAGATTAAAGGAAGATATAGACATGTATATTGGATGGCTAAAAAGAAAAAGAGAGCCGTTGTCTTATGAAGCAACTTTATTAGTAGAATCACTGAAAAAACGTTTTTAGATATAAGAAAAAGTTATAACAAGGGCATTGAAAATAAGTATTATCTCCTACTAACTGTTCTGTACTATAATTAGCTAATCAAGAAATACAGAACGAACAAGGAGGTAATTTATGAGTACAACAATGAATGAACGTGAAAAGCGTACCCAAATGATGGAACTAGGAGAAGTCAAAAAGACGCTAATTATATTAGGAATACCTTCTATTATTGCGATGCTTATATCAGCGATTTATAACTTTGTAGATACAATGTTTATTGGGATGCTCAATGATAATTTGGCGATGAGTGCAGTATCTATTGCATTTCCTTTATTTATGATTATTAGTGCGATTGGACAAATGATAGGAATTGGTGGGGCTTCTTATACTTCTAGAATGTTAGGGAATAAGAAGAAAGAATTAGCAGATAAGACAGTTACAATTTCTCTTATTTTATCAGCGATTTTAGCTCTTTTAACAATGGTATTAGGATTAGCTTTTCTAGAACCTATTCTGGGTATGATGGGAGCAAGTGAAGCGGTAATGCCAGTAGCGGTAGAATATTCGAGATGGTTACTAGTAGGAAGTATCTTTACGATTATTAATATGTCTATGAATGCACTGGTAAGAGCAGAAGGAAATGCTAAATATAGTATGCAAGCACTGATTATAGGTGCAGTACTAAATATTATATTAGACCCCATATTTATGTTTGTATTTGGATGGGGGATTGGAGGAGCAGCATTAGCAACGGTAGTGGGCCAAGCTTGTTCAACGCTATACTTATTAATGTATTATGTAAGAAAGAAAAGTTTTATAGAAATTAACTTTAAAAGTATTTCTAAGAACCCTCTAAAAGATAAAGAAATTTATATAGAGATTTTTAAAATTGGTATTCCAGTATTTTTAATGCAGTTTTTATATAGTATTGCATGTAGTTTACTGAATACAGCAGCTATGCCATATGGAGAGACAGCTATTGCTGCTATGGGAGTCTGTTTAAGAGTTTATACAATACCATT
>JBOFPL010000190.1:0-2273 GCA_051659885.1 Cellulosilyticaceae bacterium | reverse complement strand
AAAACCCCGCTAAGGCTGAAACAAATAGAAAACAAGGCTTTCATCTGAAGTCCAGAGGCTGGATTGGACTATTAAGCTACCAAAAATAGGAAAATAGGAGAAAAAAAGAGAAATTTTCCTGTGATTGAGTAGAAATTGTACAGAAAACCCCGCTAAGGCTGAAATAATTGTCAGATAAAGTTCTGAAATCTTACTATTGCAATCAAACAAAATATTGTATAGCGAATAAATTAACAGATAAAATAATTAATGATGAAGTTTTTAAAATATGAAATGAGAAAAATCTCCTAAAAGCTAAGAAATTGTTAGGAAGAAACCTAATAATCAAGTTGTTGAGAATCATATAAATTATGTAAAGGACGCATAGCACCATTCTTCAAATCATCAGAAAGATGAAAATGATAACGACCAAAAATATTAATATGTTGATATGCTAAAGGGGATAATCGAGAAATATCATCAGAAAGAATGGGTATGTGTTGAGAATGTAGATGAGCAATAGCTCTATCCATGTAATAAGTATTCCATAAAATAATAGCATTAACAACTAATCCTAAAGCATTTAACTGTTCTTCCTGACCATGACGATAACGTTGATGAAGTTCTCCCCGACGACCGTAAAAGATAGCCCTGGACAAACTATGACGACTTTCACCTCGATTAAGTTGAGTTAAAATACGGCGACGATAATTTTCATCATCAACATAATGAAGAAGATATAAGGTTTTAGAAATACGTCCCAACTCTCTGAGTGCTTTAGCTAAAGTAGAAGGTTTTTTACCTTTCTGCAATGTTCGGATGATTTCACTAGCACTAACAGTACCTAATTTGAGTGAAGCAACAACTCGCAAAATGTCATCCCAATTTTGCTCAATTAATTCTACTTTAATGGTTTGACGAGCAAGTTTTTCTAAAGCTCCACAATGAATATGGGGGTCAAGTTTCCAAAAACGAGCTTCTCCAGCATCAGCTAAACGAGGACTAAACTGATAACCTAAGAGCCAGAAAAGAGCAAAGACAAGATCACTGTAACCAGCAGTATCAGTCATAAGTTCTTGAGGGCGTAAACAGGTTTGTTGTTCTAATAATCCAACTAAAACAAATAAAGAATCTCTTAAAGTACCTGGTATAACTAAACTATGAAAACCAGTAAATTGGTCAGAAGTAAAGTTGTAGTAAGTAATACCTCGTCCTTGACCAAAATATTTACTATTAGTTCCAGCATGAAGAGTACGTACAGGAACAACAAATCGTAGTCCATCAGCAGAAGCAACTTCTCCACCACCCCAACTTTGTGCTAAAGAAATAGAATTTTGAGCATTGACTAATCTAGCATTAGCCTGAATTAAAGTATCTGGACGGAGATAGTTTTGTTCTACCCAATTGAGGCGACTACGAGTTAAAGCAGGAATATCAGCTTGTATGAGAGGAGTTAAACTAATATTACAGGCTTTCGCAATCAAAACCGCACAAATACTAGTGGATATATCTTTAACCTTAGTGACATTTTCATTAATATGACTAAATTCTTCTATAAACCCTGTTTTAGCTTGTACCTCTAATAATATTTCTGGTAAATCTACATGGGGCAGTAAATTTTCTACTTGCTCTTTCAATTTGAGATAACTTTCTGATTCTTCTATTTTATCTAAATTACGAATAGTTAAAGTTTCTTTACCTTTGACTGTTTCAAATCTGACAGCCAAGTTATCAGGTAAATTACGAGCAGTTTGTTCATAAGCCTGAGATAACTGTACTGTCAGTGTTTCTAATTCTGATTGAGCAGATTGAGCTAGATTTAAAGCACGACAAATATGTGGACGAGTTGCTTCCCATTCTTTTCCTTGCAATAATTTAGCAGATGGATTATTCCAATGCTCACTTTTGTTCACAAATAAATCTCGACAACGTAACCCTGCTACTAATTCTTCTAAAACAGAAAACGTATAAGCCTTACGATCAATTATATCATCTTTGTTTTTTACTCTGGATAGTCCTTTTTTTGAAAGAAACTTTAAAGGAGCATTCTCCATATCCGGTTGACGTTTTCCTTCTATTAATTGTAAAAAAGTTAATGCTTCTAAAATAGGCTTACCTGCCTTATTACTTTCAAATTTTATTACTCTCAATAACATAGGTAAAAAAATTCTTACACTACGCCATTTTCCTAATAATTCTTGATAATAATTATCTGACGATGCTCTGGCTATATTTTCTATTTGAATGATTGCATCTGCTAATTCCTTCTTTGTCAGTAAGTGCCAGACCTGTTC
>JBOFPL010000189.1:0-5900 GCA_051659885.1 Cellulosilyticaceae bacterium | reverse complement strand
GAGGGGATGTAGTCATTCAGGAGAGCGACTCCGTGTTTGATAAACCTCTAAGCATAGATTGCTCAGCTAACGCCAGAAACTCGGCGATGCCTCAAACAGTCTGGCTAAGAACAGCTGATCAATCTATACTAAGAGGTTTTATCAAACACTCCGAAGCTCACCTTCACGACTACATCCCCTCCCTCTTGCTATGCCTTACCTATTTTCAGTGCATAGTAAATAAGGAAGTGTGCAATGTGAGTTATAAGGATGTCTAATGTTTTTAGAAAGCAGTATATATTTATATGGATTAGATTAGAAAGATACTGATAAAGACATATTTTAGAGGATGTTTATATAGATTATGAAGAATATGAAATAGAAAAGATGTCGGATGAACAAAAGATTTCTATAGTAACGGAATTTAAAACAGCTACATCGGAGGACTTTGTGCTTGATGTAACGGAGAGATTTAAAAAAGTTAATCTAAGAGATTAGATATTTGTTTAGTGGAGAGCATTTAGATACCATTCATGTTATTTTAATCATAAAACAGTGCTAATTTACAGTTGCAACCGAAGTGCAACTGTAAGTAGCGTGATAGTTGGTGGTATCAACCCTAAAATATTGGTATAGTAAACACAAGAAAGGAGTTGATAATATGAATCTTGATTTTTTAGGAGTAGTCATTTTTGCTGGCGTACTTCTTGTTGGGCTGATAGTAATAATAACTTTTATCACTGTAGGTATACTTGTCATTAAAGCACTAATTAAATATATTAAATCAGGAGATGTTAGAAAAGAAAAGTCAATCATCAGAAAATCTCTTGGTGAAGTTTTAAAACAGCGCCGAACAGACTGTAATATGACTCAAGAGTTTGTTGCCGAGGCAATAGGTGTAAGTAGACAAGCAGTATCCAAATGGGAGAATGGAACATCTGACCCTAGCACCTCTAATTTAATTGCACTTGCAAAATTATTTAAAATCTCTGCTGAAGAACTATTGCAGGAAGTGCACTAGGTAGGATAAGTATGAGATAGAGAAATATATATCAAACACAAGGGGAAATATTAGTTATGAAAAAAAGAACAAAACACTCTAAGCTATGGCGTATAGTGTTTGGAATATTAGGAGTAATAGTTTTGATAGCACTCATATTTATGCACTTCGGTGGCTTTGTTACAGGAGAAAATGTAAATCTAGAAGAATTTATGAAATATGCACAATCAGTGGAAGATATTACAATACCAGAAAAGGTTAAAATAATAGCATTAGGCGAGGCTACACATGGGAATGTAGAATTCCAACAGCTTAAACTTGATGTATTTAAACAAATGGTAGAAAATTATGGAGTGAGAGCATTTGTACTTGAGGGCGACTATGGTGGCTGTGAGCAAATAAATCGATACATACATGGTGGGGAAGGAACTGCTCAGGAGGCAGCGGCAGCTATTGGTTTTAGTATATATCGCACAGATGAGATGGCCGAGCTTATTTCGTATATGCGACAGTATAATGAAAGTGCGGTGGAAGGCGAAGACCTTCGCTTTTACGGTTCTGATATGCAAAGAACCTCTTACAGTTTTCAATTCTTAAATGAAGCCTGCAAAGAATTAGGTGTAGATACCACTACTTTACAAAAACTTATGGATGGTAAAGACTGGAGCAGTGAATACGATTACCTTACTCGAATAGAAATCATAACCCAAATCAAAGATGAACTTAAGAATAAGAAAACTTCTGCTAAAGCAATACATTTTGCAGATATGCTATTGCAGTATTGTAAGCTTCAAATCGTAACAGACACAGACGCCAGTACATTGAGAGATAGATTTATGGCTGAGAATGTCCAATGGATATTACAACAAGAGCAACAAAGGGGGTGCGAACGTATTTTTATTACAGGCCATAATAGTCATGTGGCTAAATGGGGTAGTTTTGACTCTATGGGCAAGTTGCTTTCAAATGAAATAGAGAATGGTTACTATGTAATAGGTACAGATTTTTATAGAACAAATTGCAATATGCCAACCCGCTCCTCTACAAAGCGTACAAATCAAGTATTTTACTCCCATAACCCATTGGCTAAAACAGCAAAAATGGCGGGGTTAGATATTTGCTGGCTGGACTTTGCAAAGATCCCGGAAAACACAGAACTAGCTGAACTAATTTTGCAATATATCAATATGGGCACTCTGGGAGAAGGCTATTCTTTGTTTATGCGTCTTCTTCCTTCAAGTTACAGAATGTTTCAACCTCCTGCTACACTTTACGATAGTATGATATTTGTATCAAATGCTAGTCCTACTAAAATAATCACAGAGAAATAAAAAAATTGAAAAAAATGGTTGCCTATAAATTTATAGAGTAATGACTACTATGAGGTGGGTAGTAGAGTATTAAACCAATAAGAGGAGTAGTTAATCCTGAAGTGTTTAAAGAATAAAGGTATATTTTAAACCTCACAAAGAGTTATTCCAGATAGATAAAGGTAAAAGATAGTGAGGGAGGGCTTCTTAAAAAAGTGACCTCTGGAATCTTAGGTTAGAAATTCATTAAAAATACTCTCAGATGTTTTTAGACTTACTGTTTGAGCGACAGCGAGTTTAAGTCGTTATCTGAGAGTATTTTTAATAGAATTTCTTCCTAAGGTGGAAGGAGTCATTTTTTTGAGAAGCCCTCCCTCGCGGAACTTTCCATTCTCTAACTAATAATTATCCTCTATAGATTTAAAGAAGTATCCTCTAAGCTCCCCAATTCACTAACCATAACAGGTGCATCACCAACTAGATCCATTTCTGCAATAGAATCATTAGCTTCAGAATGATCTTTAGACTTATCATATGGACAAACATAAAGATTTACTGCAAGTCCAATAAGTGCCCCATAAAGGGTATGTATAGTACGCTTAATACCATAAATAATAGGTGTTTGGATATTCGTTGTTGTACATAAAATCGCACAAAGTACGATGCATCCAGGGAAAATAGCCATAGGCTTTTTGAAGTGTGTAGCGACTTGAATTAATAAGAAAATACTAAGACAAGTAACGATGGTTTGGACATAAGCATTATAAGGTAAAAAGCTTAGTGCAAATAGAACGATATTCGAGATAATTGCACCGTAAGCAGTACCCCATACACGATTTTTAGCATTATTGATGGAGCCATCTTTATCACCTTGGATAACGAAAATAGTAGCAATACATGCAAAAAATGGGCTATCTACGCCTAATAAAGCGAGAGATAATATACAAAGCGCTACGGCAAGCAAAGTTTTAAATGTACGCATGCCTAATTGAAATTTAAAATTCATAATTCGACCTCTAATTTTTGAAAAATAATATACAGGCATTATTATAATCTAAAAAGATAATTTTTACTAGTAAACATTAGAAGAAT
Organism: Cellulosilyticaceae bacterium; assembly: GCA_051659885.1. Taxonomy (GTDB): domain Bacteria; phylum Bacillota; class Clostridia; order Lachnospirales; family Cellulosilyticaceae; genus JAVVPO01. The sequence continues at coordinate 2,519 of JBOFPL010000189.1, read as the reverse complement.
AAATCTGGGCAAAGATTAACAAACTAAATTTGTTAGAAAAGTTTATATACCCTAGGAGGATAATATGCCAAAATTAACATGTGACGTAAGAAATTGTTCTTATAACAAAGATGATATGTGTTCTTTACACTATATAAAAGTAGATGGGAATTCTGCTACTAATGTAGAGGATACATGTTGTAGTGACTTTGATTCATCAGAATATGCAGCAAGTAATAATGAACATCAAGCACAGGATATAGTAGCTATTAAATGTAGTGCGGCGGGATGTATTTATAACAAAGCACATGAGTGTAGTGCAAGGGAAATGAAAATGTCAGGAGCGACAACAGCAAGTTGTAGTCATGATACACAATGTGCAACATTTTGGTGTAAATAACAAAAGGAATTCAAAGCATATTGGATAAGGAATAAGGTGAAAAAGACCTAAGGGCATGGATCTCTCAAGTATATAGTGATGTAACTGGTAAGTGCTACTTATATAACTTGATAGGGCTATGCCTTTAATTTCATCAGTTATCAAATAGAAAAGCCCCATTCTATTTAATAATATTGTACAAAAATACTTATGGTAAAATATGCAATTTGCTCATATTGACAGATAAAACCTATTAGATTATACTAATATTATTAAAAATACCTTATAGGTGTTGTCAATCACAAGATAAAATTGTATATAATAAAGTGTGTTACTGATTAAGCAGGCATAAACTTTATCCAAAAGTACTTTTTGGGATAAGTTTATGCCTTTTTTGATTGTATAAAATAAAAACATAAAATAAATTTTAAGGAGAGAATAATTATGGAAAAAATGACAGTAGTAATTACAGCAGAAGCAGGAATTCATGCAAGGCCAGCAGGAAGTATCGTAAAAAAAGCAGGAGAATTTACTTCTATAATTAAGATTGAAAAAGATGGAAAAGTAGCAGAAGCTAAAAGATTACTTGCTATTCTTAGCTTAGCAGCTAAAAAAGGAGATACACTTGTAATTACAGCTGAAGGAGACGACGAAGTAGCAGCTGCAAATGCAATTAAAGAATTAATTGAATCTGAAATCTAGTTAGGAGATGAAGTGATGATATTAAATGGTATTGGGGCTTCCGTTGGAGTAGCGATCGGTAAAGTATTTATCAAGAGAGAAGAAGAAGTAAAAGTTGTTCAATCTACAATCACAGATGTAGACGCAGAACTTGCAAGATTTTATGAAGCAAAAGAGGCAGCAAGTAACTATTTAGGTGAGCTTTATGAAAAAGCAATAGCTGAAGTAGGAGAAGAAGAAGCACAAATCTTTGATATGCATAAGATGATGCTAGATGATCAAGATTATATTGAAGCGGTAGAATATGCAATTAAAGATGATAAAGTAAATGCAGAGTATGCGGTATCTGTAGCAAGAGATACTTTTACAGCAATCTTTGAAGCTATGGAAGATGCTTATATGAGAGAGAGAGCTGCGGATATTAAAGATATATCAGGAAGACTCATTAGCATTTTATCTGGTGTTAACCAAGTATCACTTTCAGATATAAACGAACCAGTAATTGTGGTGGCAAAGGATTTATATCCATCAGATACGATTCAAATGAATAAAAAATATGTCATGGGATTCATTACTGAATGTGGCGGAAAGATGTCTCACTCTGCTATCTTAGCAAGAACGATGCAAATTCCAGCTGTAGTAGGTACAGAGAATGCAATGACAAAGTTAAAAGATGGGGATTACCTAATATTAGATGGTAAAGTAGGAAATCTCTATGTGAATCCAACACCAGAAGAAGTAAAATTCTGGACAACCAAAAAGAAAGAACATGAAGCTTATAAACAAAGCTTAATGGCTTTAGTAGGGACAAAGAGTATCACTAAAGATGGTATAGAGATTGAAGTGAATGCCAATATTGGTTCACCAAATGATTTAGATGCTGTATTAGAGAATGATGCAGAAGGTGTTGGCTTATTTAGAAGTGAATTCCTTTATATGGATAGCGAACAATTACCAACTGAAGAAGAGCAGTTTGGAGCTTACAAAAAAGTGCTTGAAGGTATGAATGGTAAGCGTGTTATTATCCGAACACTAGATGTAGGTGGAGATAAGGAAATTCCTTACTTGAATATTCCTAAAGAAGAAAATCCATTCCTTGGGTACAGAGCAATTAGAGTATGTTTAGAACAAGAAGATATGTTTAAAACTCAGCTTAGAGCGCTTCTGAGAGCAAGTGTATATGGAAAATTAGGGATTATGTTCCCGATGATTATCTCAGCAGAAGAGGTAGTTGTTGCAAAAGCTCTTATTGAAGAGTGTAAAGAAGAGCTTAAAACTGAGGGAATTGCTTATAGTGAAACGATAGAAGTAGGTGTAATGATTGAAACACCAGCAGCGGCATTTGTATCTGATATGATTGCTAAAGAAGTAGATTTCTTTAGTATTGGGACAAATGACTTAACGCAGTATACATTAGCGGTAGACCGAATGAACTCAAAAATTTCACACTTATATAACACACATCATCCAGCTGTTTTAC
>JBOFPL010000188.1:0-12406 GCA_051659885.1 Cellulosilyticaceae bacterium | reverse complement strand
AATAAAGAGGTAAGTTATAATCAGATATAAAAATAATTAACGAGTGTTAAAAAAGGGGAAATGTAAATGTTAAAAGGGACAATAGTCAATGTTATCTTAATTATTATAGGGGGTACAATAGGGGCGTTGACAAAAAGAGGAATTCCAGAGAGATATTCTAGTTTGATTATGAATGCAATAGGACTGGTAACAGCGGTCATAGGGATAACGTTTGCGACACAATCACAAAATATTTTATATGTTATCATAAGTTTAGTAATAGGGGGACTTATAGGTGAGTTTATTGATATTGATGCTAAACTTAATCTAATGGGAGAAAAAGTTAAGGATAAAATAAAGGGTGAAAAAAGCAATATAGGAGAAGGTATCGTTACAGCAACATTGCTATTTTGTGTAGGCTCAATGGATATTATGGGCTCATTGGATAGTGGGTTAAGAGGGGATCATACGATTCTCTATACTAAATCAGTAATGGATGGCATATCATCAATTCTATTTGCAGGTAGCATGGGAATAGGAGTAGTCTTAGCAGCTGTACCAGTTTTAATTTATCAAGGGGTCATTACAGTACTGGCAAGTGTTTTAGAACCTTATTTAAATGCAGCACTTATTGTAGAAATGAGTGCTGTGGGTGGAATATTGTTAATAGGACTAGGATTATCTATATTAGAGATTAAAAGAATTAAGGTTGCCAATTTACTACCTGCTATATTTATTCCAATTATTTTATTAGCTATTTTTTAAATGAATTAAGTAAATAACAAAATTTTAAAGTGTATTGCTTAACTATGAAGGTTCAAGGATTGGATGCACTGACAGCAAGACTTTTAGTAGAGATTTAAAGAAGGTGTAAACTTTTTCCTTTTCTATGAGTAGGAAAGGAAAAAGTTTACACCTTCTTTTCGTTTTATGATAGATATTGGCTAAAAATGTTCACCATTCTCATAATAATCGCATTCATTTAGCTTTACAAAATAAACTTCTAAGCATTCCACATCTATGCCAAAATACTTAGTAATACACTTTGCAGCTGCATCTTGAATAACTTGTCCTCTATCAAACCAAGCTACTTCTATAATAGTTGGTGGAGTTACCAAATTACCGTTATAGATAAAAGAATTTTGGATAACCTCTAAGGTGAAATAGTCTTTAGGGCAACCTATGATTTGATGTAATTCTTCTACAAGTAGTGTACTAACAGAGGACACTTTATCTGGAGAAAAACCTTTGATGCGTAACATTGGCATAACTAAAACCTCCTAAATATATTAAGTTTAATGAGTTTAGTATAGAAGAAGCTTATTTTTAATTCAAGAACTAAAAGAAATTAGAAGAGATTAATTTTCCTTAATATGATATAATAAATAATAGAGAGAATGAATAGAAAGGAGAGTCGAAATATGACAATACCATTTACCCACTTACATGTACATACAGAATATAGCTTATTGGATGGATCAGCCAAAATAGGTGATTTGTTAGATAAAGCTAAGGAATTAGGCATGGACTCTCTTGCTATTACTGATCATGGTGTCATGTATGGGGCTATAGATTTTTATAAAGCGGCTAAGGATAAAGGAATTAAGCCTGTAATAGGATGTGAAGTTTATCTAGCCAAAAGAAGTCGATTTGATAAAGAAAAAGAAGATATGAGATATAACCATCTTGTATTGTTAGCAAAAGATAATGTAGGATATCAAAATTTAATTAGGATGGTATCTTTAGGATTTACAGAAGGTTTTTACAGAAAACCTCGTATAGATTATGACTTATTAGAACAATATCATGAAGGCTTAATCGCTTTAGGTGCTTGTTTAGCAGGACCGGTTACTAGAAGTTTATTAGAAGACAGTTATGAAAAAGCTAAAGAAGTTGCATTAAGATTAGAACGTATCATGGGTAAAGAAAATTTTTATTTAGAATTACAAGATCATGGGATGGACAAGCAGAGGGAAGCTAATCAGCTTACTATGAGATTAGCAAATGAAACGGGTATCCCAATGGTTGCAACCAATGATATTCATTATATTTTAGAAGAAGATGCTCAGTCACATGAAATTTTGTTATGCATTCAAACAGGGAAGACGATGGATGACCCAGACAGAATGATTTATGAGGGAGGACAATACTACCTCAAGAGTCCTGAACAAATGGCTACACTTTTTCCTTATGCAAAAGAAGCCATAGAAAATACCCAAAAGATTGCAGATAGATGTAATGTAGAATTTGATTTTCATGAGTTAAAGCTTCCTAGTTTTGATGTGCCAACCGAAGAAGAACCAAAAGACTATCTCATTAGGCTATGTTATGAAGGTCTAGAGATGAGATATCAAGAGGTTACGGAAGAGTTAAAAGAGCGATTAGAATATGAATTAGGGATTATCATTCAAATGGGATTTGTAGACTATTTCCTAATCGTAAGTGATTTTATTAAATATGCAAAAGATAATGGGATACCAGTAGGGCCAGGACGTGGTTCGGCTGCAGGGAGTATCGTAGCCTATGCATTAGAGATTACAGATATTGACCCAATTAAATATAGCTTACTGTTTGAGCGCTTTTTAAATCCAGAACGTATTAGTATGCCAGATATTGATATTGACTTCTGTTATGAAAGAAGACAAGAGGTTATTGACTATGTTATTGAGAAGTATGGAGAAGAAAGAGTTGCTCAGATTATTACTTTTGGAACGATGTCAGCTAAGGCGGTTATTAGAGACGTAGGAAGGGCTATTAATATGCCCTACCCACAAGTAGATAAGATTGCTAAAATGATCCCTAATGAGCTAAAAATGACCATTAGTAAAGCGTTAAAGATGAATGATGAACTAGATGAACTCTATAACACAGAAAAAGAAGTTAAATATCTTATTGATATGGCACTTAAGTTAGAGGGGATACCAAGACATTCATCAACACATGCAGCAGGTGTAGTTATTTCTAAAAAGCCGGTTGTAGAGTATGTACCACTCAATGCCAATGAAGGAGTTATAACCACTCAATATCCTATGACTACGTTGGAAGAACTTGGGCTACTTAAGATGGACTTCTTAGGGTTAAGAACATTAACCGTTATTGATAATGCGATTAAATTGATAAAGCAAAATCATGGAAAAGAAATTGACTTTAGTCAAATGGAGTATGATGATGCTAAGGTGTATGAACTGATTGCTTCAGGAAATACAGAAGGAATCTTCCAGTTAGAAAGTGCGGGAATGAAATCGTTCATGAAGGAACTTTGTCCGAGTAATTTGGAGGATATTATAGCTGGGGTATCTTTATATCGACCAGGTCCAATGGATTTCATTCCTAAATATGTACAAGGGAAGAAAGATAAAGAGAGCATTACCTATACACATCCAATGCTAGAACCTATTTTAAATAATACGTATGGTTGTATTGTTTACCAGGAACAAGTTATGCAGATTGTTCGAGAATTAGGGGGGTATAGTCTGGGGAGAAGTGACCTTTTAAGACGTGCTATGGGGAAAAAGAAAACAGATGTCATGGCAAAGGAAAGAGAAATCTTTCTAAGAGGAGATGGGCAAGAGGTGCCAGGAGCTATTGCAAATGGGATACCAGAAGCAGTAGCAAATCAAATCTTTGATGATATGACTGACTTTGCTAAATATGCATTTAATAAGTCTCATGCAGCAGCATATGCAGTAGTAGCTTATCAAACAGCATATCTTAAAGCTTATTACAAGGTAGAGTTTATGGCAGCTCTCATGACTTCAGTTATGGATGTGAGTACAAAGATTAGGCAGTATATTGATAGCTGTAAAAAGTTAGACATAGAAGTAGTAGCACCGGATATTAATGAAGGGTATGCTTACTTTAGTACGAAAGATAATAAAATTATGTATGGTCTGGCGGCTATTAAAAATGTAGGTAAGCAAGTAGTTGAAAGAATTGTTGAAGAACGAGAAGAAAATGGACCATTTTTGAGTCTAAATGATTTTTATAATAGAATGGATAGTAAAGATACAAATAAGAGAAGTGTAGAAAGTTTAATATTAGCTGGGGCATTTGATTCTTTGGGTGGGAAGAGAAGTCAATATATGTCTGTTTATAAACAGATAGCAGATGGCATAGCTATGAGTAAGAAAAAAAATATAGCAGGGCAAATCGACCTGTTTGGATTTGGTGAGCCAGAAGCAACTAATCAGGCAAAAGCTGACACATTGCCTAATATCCCAGAGTTTGATATGAAAGAAATTTTGAATTATGAAAAAGATGTAATCGGCATATATTTAAGTGGACACCCGTTAGATAAAGTGAGTAATCAGCTAGAGCGCTATACTTCTAATAAGGCGATTGACTTTGAGATCAAAGAAGATGAAATAAATGTAAAAGATGATCAAAAGGTTGTTGTAGGAGGCCTATTAGTTGAAAAGAAAATAACATTTACAAAAACTAATAAAAAAATGGCTTTTATTACTTTGGAAGATACAACAGGAATAATGGAATGTATTATTTTTCCTAATTTACATGATCGATTTGTACAAATTCCAGAAAATCATGTTTTTATTTTAAAGGGACGTGTTTCTATTAAAGATGAAGAATATGTAACAATTATTGCAGATGAAATTACAAGTTTAGAAATGCTTTTAAATCCTGAGACAGAAAATTGCATCATTCTTAGAATGGCTGAGTATCAACGCACTAAAGAATGTAGGGAAAAATTATTACACATATTTAGTAAGTACAAAGGGAATTCTAAGGTTATAGTAGAATCTATTGAAGACAATACTTTTAAAACATTTCCAGATAAGTTTAATGTTAGAATTAATGATAATATTGTACATGAGCTACAAGATGTACTGGGAAGAGAATGTATAGTAGTACCAAAAAAAGACAATTGATATTGCATTTTGATAAGGAATTTTGTAAAATAAAATCGAATTGGATATGAGTAAAAAAGAAATGTATAAGTAAAAACAAATAGAAAAAAGTGTAAAGTAGGATAAGTGTTAACAGGTTTTTGTGATATCAACAATAATATGCAAGCAACAGGGGGTTGTTTATATGAGCAAAGAAATTAAAACGATAGGTGTATTAACTAGTGGCGGGGATGCACCAGGTATGAATGCAGCAATACGTTCAGTTGTAAGAACTGCATTAACTAAAGGAATTAAAGTAATGGGTATTCGTAAAGGATACAATGGATTACTTAATGGCGATGTATTTGAGATGGATGCAAGAAGCGTATCTGATATTATCCAAAGAGGTGGAACAGTACTTCAGACAGCTCGTTGTAAAGAATTCATGAAAGCAGAAGGACAACAACGTGGAGCAGACATGTGTAGAGTATTTGGTATTGATGGTCTAGTAGTAATTGGAGGAGATGGTTCTTTCCAAGGGGCAGAAAAACTTGCAAACCTAGGAATTAATACAATCGGTATTCCAGGAACAATTGACTTAGATATTGCTTGTACAGAATACACAATTGGATTTGATACAGCTGTTAATACTGCAATGGATGCAATTAATAAGATCCGTGATACATCAACGTCACACCAAAGATGTTCAATTGTAGAAGTAATGGGACGCAATGCAGGATATATTGCATTATGGTGTGCAATTAACTCTGGAGCAGAAATGGTATTATTGCCAGAGATGCCAAGACCAAGTGATGATGAAATCATCAAAACAATTATCGAAAACAAACACAAAGGTAAAAAGCATTTCTTAATCGTAGTAGCTGAAGGAGTTGGAGGATCAGAACAACTTGCTAAAACTATTGAGAATGTGACAGGTATTGAAACAAGAGCTACAATTCTAGGACATCTTCAAAGAGGAGGATCTCCAACAGCTGTAGATAGATTACATGCATCAATGATGGGAGCAAAAGCTGTAGACCTTTTATGTGAAGGAAAAGCTAAAAGAGTTGTTTCTTATGTAAAAGGTGAGTACGTGGATTATGATATCAACGAGGCGCTTACCATGAAGAAAGATTTAGATCCATATATGTATAACTTAAGTGCAATCTTAAGCTAATTTAAAAGCTTAGTGAATTGATATAGAAGGCTAATATTTGAGACAAGGGAGAAAATAAGAATGCGTAAAACCAAAATAATCGCGACATTAGGACCAAAAACTGGAAATGTAGATAGTATAAGAGAATTAATCCATGCAGGTGTAGATGCATTTCGTCTTAACTTTTCACATGGTGGACACGATACACATATCGTAACAATTAATAACGTAAAACAAGTTAGAGAAGAATTAGGATTACCAATTCCTCTTATCTTAGACACAAAAGGTCCAGAAATACGTACAGGTGTATTAAAAGGTGATGAAGAAGTTAAACTTAATGTAGGTGAAACTTTCGTTTTAACAACTGAAGAAATCGAAGGAGATGTTAATAAAGTAAGCGTAACTTACAAAAACCTTCCATACGACCTTAAACGTGGTAGCAGAATTCTGATTGATGATGGTTTAATCGAACTTAAGGTTAAGAACTTAACAAATACAGAAGTTGAGTGTACAGTAGAAAATGGTGGTATGTTAGGATCAAGAAAAGGAGTTAATATTCCAGATGTATTCGTTAACTTACCAGCACTTACAGAAAAAGATATCGCAGATATTACATTTGGATGCCAAGAAGGTGTAGATTATATCGCAGCATCATTCATCCGTTGTGCAAATGACGTTATCAAAATTCGTCAAGTATTAGAAGCAAATGGTGGAGCTGATATCCAAATTATCTCTAAAATTGAAAATAGAGACGGTGTAGACAACATTGATGAAATCCTTCAAATAACAGATGCTGTTATGGTAGCTAGAGGAGACCTTGGGGTAGAAATCCCAACAGAAGAAGTACCTATCGTACAGAAAATGCTTATCAACAAATGTAATGCACTTGGTAAACCAGTTGTAACAGCAACTCAAATGCTTGATTCTATGATTAAGAATCCAAGACCAACTCGTGCAGAAGCAAGTGACGTAGCTAATGCGATCTTCGACGGAACTTCAGTAATCATGTTATCAGGAGAAACTGCAAAAGGAGATTACCCAATCCAAACAGTTCAAATGATGGACAGAATTGCTAGAAAAGCAGAAGCAACAAGTGAGTTATATAACTTATCTATGACTAACATGGATGCAAAAGTAAGTATGACAAATGCAATTAGCCATGCAACATGCAGCACAGCAACAGATTTACAAGCAGCTGCAATCGTAACAATTACAAAATCAGGACATACAGTAAGAGCAGTATCTAAATTTAAACCAAAATGCCCAATCGTAGCATGTACACCAGATGAGAGAGTACTAAGACAACTTAACTTAGTATGGGGATGTAAACCTCACCTTATCTCATTTGATGACCAAACTACAGATGAAGTATTCGCATCAGCAGTAGCAAAAGCAGAAGAGCAAGGATTCGCTAACCAAGGAGACGTAGTTGTACTTACAGCTGGAGTGCCAGTAGGTGTAGCTGGAACAACTAATATTCTTAAAGTTCAATATGTGGGAAACGTATTAGCTAGAGGTATCGGATGTGGTAAAAAATCTATCACAGGTAAAGCTAGTGTTATTAAAGTACTCGACGAAGCAGATAAATACTTTGCAAAAGGTGATATCTTAATCGCTCCAAAAACAGATAATTCATATCTCCCATATATGAAAAAAGCTAGCGCTATTATTGTTGAAGATGCTACAGCAGAAGAAAATAATCACGCAGCTATCGTAGGAAGAACACTTGATATCCCAGTTATTATCGGTGCAACAAACGTAGCTGAAGCAGTAAGAAGTGCAAACACAATTACTGTAGATAGTGAAAAAGGTTTAGTATACAATGGAGCTGTTGTAAGTAAATAATAGCTAATACAATAAAAGAGTGACTACGTACGTGAGTAGACACTCTTTTATTGTTTTTTATAAATACCCTCTAGAAAAGGTAGTAATAAATATAGTATTATATTGAGTTAGAAGAAAAAGATATAAATAAAAATATAAAGGTGAAGGATGAGAAAATATGAAAATCGGATTTGATCATAAGGCGTATATTGAAGAACAATCAAAATATATTTTAGAGCGTGTAAATAATTATGATAAGCTTTACTTAGAATTTGGTGGAAAACTATTATTTGATCTTCATGCCAAAAGAGTTTTACCAGGATTTGATGAAAATGCAAAGATAAAGTTATTACATAAACTGAAGGAAAAGGTAGAGATTATTATCTGTGTCTATGCAGGTGACATTGAACGTAATAAGATCAGAGGAGATTTTGGGATCACATATGATTTAGATGTACTTAGATTAATAGATGACCTTAGAGCGTATGAATTAGACGTAAATAGTGTTGTTATTACGAGATATGATGGACAGCCAGCAACTACAGTATTTATTAATAAGCTTGAGCGTAGAGGGATTAAAGTATACAAACATAAAGCAACTAAAGGCTATCCAACGGATGTAGATACTATTGTAAGTGAAGAGGGATATGGACAAAATCCTTATATTGAAACAACTAAGCCTATTGTTGTTGTAACAGCTCCAGGTCCAGGAAGTGGAAAGTTAGCAACATGCTTAAGTCAGCTATATCATGAAAACAGACAAGGAAGAGCTGCAGGTTATTCAAAATTTGAAACATTCCCTGTATGGAATGTACCATTAAAACATCCATTAAATATTGCTTATGAAGCAGCCACAGTAGATCTTAAAGATGTAAATATGATTGATCCATTCCACTTAGAGACATATGGAAAGATGGCTGTTAACTACAATAGAGATGTAGAGGCATTTCCACTTCTAAAGAGAATTATTGAGAGAATTACAGGAGAGGAATCTGTATATCAATCACCAACAGATATGGGAGTTAACCGTATTGGATGTGGCATTATAGATGATGAAGTAATTAGAGAAGCATCAAAACAAGAGATTATTAGAAGATACTTCAAAACAAGCTGTGAATATAAAAAGGGTTATGTAGACAAGGAAACGTTCCAAAGATCTAGATTAATCATGGAAGAATTAAACTTAAAAGAAGCAGATAGAAAAGTAGTACCAGTAGCAAGAGAATTAGAAATGAAAATGAAAGAAATTCATGATAAACAAGAAATATGTTCAGCAGTAGCTTTAGAACTTGAAGATGGTACAATTGTAACAGGAAAAACATCTGCATTAATGGATGGTGCGGCAGCTGTTGTTATTAATGCAATTAAACATTTAGCAAATATTGCAGATGAGATACACCTTATTTCACCAGCAACATTAGAGCCAATTCAAAAGTTAAAAGGTGAGACGTTAGGTAATAGAAATACAGCACTTAGCTGTGAAGAGGTACTTATTGCGTTAGGGATTGGGGCAGTAACAAATCCACTTGCGCAAATAGCAATGGAAAAACTTGCAGAATTAAAAAGCTGTCAAGCACATTCAACAACTATTTTAAGTACAATCAATGAAGATGTATTTAGAAGATTAGGTATAGAGGTAACTTGTGAACCACAATATCTAACTAATAATCTATACTACAATAATTAATTATCAAATATAAAAAAGACGTTGTTTCTAATTAGAAACAACGTCTTTTTTATATTTGATAATATTAAAGGGCTTTAGCAAATTCAGCTCCAAATACATAAGCTCTTTCAAGGTCTTCTTCACTTGGCTTGAATAAGATTTTAAGAGGTTCTACAGGTGTTTTAAATTTAAGTTGATTAAATCGCTCTGAGATATTAGTTAAGGCTTCACCACTCCAACCATAAGAACCAAAACAACCAGCCTTAATACCAGCATGAATTGTAGGATTAAGTGAAGTTAGAAGTTTCCAGATAGGAGGAAGTGTATCATTAACAATGGTTGGAGAACCAATCAATAGCCCACTACACATAGAAGCTTGAGTAAGGACTTCATTAAAATCAGCAGTAACCATATCAAAGAGTAAAACATCCATGTCACTTCGAACAGATTTTACGCCTTCGGCTACTTGTTTTGCTAATTGCTCTGTATAACCATAAGCAGATACATAGGGAATCACTACGCTTGGAATTTCACGACATATAGGAAGAGACCACTCATGATAAAGATTAATGAATTGATCCATACATGCTTTATCTAAAACCATACCGTGTCCAGGACAGATGAAATCAATGGATAAATCTTTAATCTTATCAAGTGCCTTGAGGACATAAGGTTTGAAAGGTCCCATAATCATATCATAGTAATACTTATAAGCAGAGAGGAAGTCAGCGTCACAACTTGAATCTAATTTACTTCTAAATAATGTTTCATCACTGTAATGAGCTCCAAAAGAATCACAAGTGATAAGTAAATTATCTTCTTCGACATAAGAGTACATACTATCAGGCCAGTGTAAGAATGGCACAGAAATAAAGCGAACTGTTTTATTTCCTAGATTAAGGGTTGCTCCGTCTTTAACGATAAGGCTATTAAAAGGTTTGTTAATAATTTGATTCATATATTTAATAGCTAGGGCACTTCCTACAACAATGGCATTTGGGGCATAATCCAATAATTTAGCAACAGAACCACTGTGATCGGGTTCAGTATGGTTAACTACAATATAGTTAATTTCAGAAGGATCACAAACAGTTTTTAATTTGTTGAGAAACTCATCAAAAAATTTATCTTTTACAGTTTCAAAAATAGCGATTTTATCGCTACCTTTTAATACATAAGAATTATAAGTAGTTCCAAATTCAGTTTCCATAACGATATCGAATACTCTAAGGTTTGGGTCAAGTGCACCTACCCAAAAAAAGTCAGGTTTGATTATTTTAGCTTGGCTCATATTTACTTTCCTTTCGTTTTGGCATATTTATATAGTTTATGTTATGCAGTATTGTAAAAAATAACATCATATAATATGTACAAGATAGATAATAATAAAACTAAGATAGAGTTATATTAACACAAATCAATATTATAAGAAAGTAGTTATTAGTAACGAATTAATTATAGTATAATCAAACTAGTATGTAAATAATATTACTATATTTTGTAATCTATAGGTTAATGTGTTATAATAACTAACGACTAAAAAAAATAAATTATTCAAGTAATTAATAAGTTTAAACTTAGTTATTTCAAGGAGAGAAAAAGATGGTGGATAAGGAAGCCAAAACAAAGAAGAAATATGACCATGAGATATGGCTAAAAGGTAAGCTAGGGCCTTCACAAATTTTAGTGATAGGATTTTTAGGAGTAATTTTTATTGCAACATTATTGCTTATGTTACCTATTAGTACTATATCAGGCGAAATGACTCCTTTTGTAGATGCTCTATTTACTTCTACATCAGCAGTATGTGTAACAGGGTTAGTAGTAGTAAATACACTAGCACATTGGTCATTATTTGGAAAGATTGTCATACTCATTTGTATTCAAATTGGTGGGTTAGGGTTTATGACATTAGTAAGTATGATTTTTATTCTAATGGGTAAAAAAATTACATTAAAAAATAGGCTCATTATGCAAGAAGCACTTAGCTTTAATACAACAGCAGGAATAGTAAGATTTACACAATATATTGTTAAATTAACACTTGTAGTAGAAGCGATAGGGGCTATTTTATTATCTTTTGTATTTATACCAGACTACGGACTTGTACAAGGACTAGGTTATTCAATATTCCACGCTATATCTGCATTTTGTAATGCAGGATTTGATTTAGTGGGAGACAATAGTCTAGTACCATATGTAGGCAATGGGATTGTGAACTTCACAGTAATGTTTCTCATCATATGCGGAGGACTTGGATTTACTGTGTGGATGGATACATACCATGCAATAAGAATCAAATTAAGTTCAGCAGAACATTTTAGTTGGAAACAAGCTTTTTATAAACTAACATTACACACTAAACTTGTATGGATTATTACAGTAAGTTTAATTGTTTTAGGATTTATATTCTTCTTAGGAGCTGAATACACAAATCCGGCAACTTTAGGAGCATTAACCTTCAAGGAAAAAATATATGCGGCTATGTTCCAATCTGTATCACCACGTACGGCAGGATTTAACACCTTAACATTAGCTGAATTAACACCTGCATCAAAACTTATGACGATTATACTAATGTTTATAGGAGGATCACCAGCGGGGACAGCAGGAGGAATTAAGACGGTTACAATGGGAGTACTTCTATTAAGTGCAATCTCTGTAGTTAAAGGAAAAGAAAGCATAGTAGCATTCAGAAGAAAAATTCCAACTCAAGTCATTTTTAGAGCACTAACAATAGTTATTATTGGATTATCTGTAGTTATTTCAACACTAATGATTTTAACGGTAACAGAAAATGCGGGCTTTATGGAATTACTATTTGAAGTTGTTTCGGCTTTTGGAACAGTAGGTCTAACTTTAGGGATCACATCAGGGTTATCTTTTGTAGGAAAGGTTATTATTATTATTTTGATGTTTATAGGAAGACTTGGAATT
>JBOFPL010000187.1:0-1888 GCA_051659885.1 Cellulosilyticaceae bacterium | reverse complement strand
AGTCTTCTGCTATAAGCTTTACCAACTGACACCTCTACCTCAGCATTAAGAAATGAGAAGCACATACACATTAACACAGCACAAAAAATCTTTTTCATAAAATCCTCCCTTAAATTGTGATATGTAGAGGTATAAATTTCAAAGTTTATATCTAAGACCTTTTAAAAATTGTAAAATCTATACTTCCATACTTATCGTTAGATGAAGACCCATCATACCTTTTTATTTTATCTGGCGTATACAAACCCGTTATTATCTACCCAATTTGTTTCAGCTTCAGCGTGAAAATAATAAAACGAGCTATCTTTACCTTCGTAAACCAAAAATAATTCAGACATTAATTTTTGTCCTACGGTTAAATCCTCTAATTTTTTAATTTCCACATTTACAGTAGTTGTAGTCCTAATCGCAAAGTTGTATCTACACATAATTTCTTTGTAAGAAATCGGTATAGCTATTGATTTAGGTTGCATAGACGTTATATGATTTGTTGTCGAATTGTACGTGAAAGTACCTATAACAGCTTGTAATTGCCAAACTTTAGAATAATCTATTAAATTCTGTAATTAATTTAAAATATTTTTACTCATAGTATAGTATCGTAGCTTTGGCTTCTGTTACTATAGTAGTTGACCCGCCATAATCGAAATCTACTATAATATTGTTATTATTAAATGAAGCTAGACTGACACACTCAAGATATGACACACCACTTACAGCTGATGTTACAGGAACATATGGGAATACATAAATAGGGTTAATATTTAATGCAGATATATCAAATGCTTTTCGTTCACGTCTGTTTGTTGGACTTAGTGGACCAGAATCAATATCTACCGTTAAAGCTTTAATTTTCGGTAAATTCTGTAATTTATCCAAATTATCAACAACATTACAAGCTTCAAAATTACTGGCAGTTAAATCTGTTGAAGTTGTACTAGGGTTTGCTATACATCTATAAGCTTTTTTAGATATTTTATCTATGTATATTTTTCCAAATAGCTTAGTTCCAACATCTTGAACGTGGACTACCTCAGTAGTCCCACCTCCCCATATAGCATTACAAAACTTCTCTAGTCCAGGTATTGTTTTTAGTAATTTCATTTCATACCTCCTTAGTATCTATCGAATATAGAAGGTCTCTTTGTACTCTCTATAGGGTTATTTGATATTTTTACCACAGCTTTGTAAGGATTAATCTCTTGTATATACATTTTAACCTCTTCAAATTGAGCTTCAGTTACTGTACCACAAGCATATTCAGCTGTTGCTTTAGATGCGTAATCCAATTCTTCTTTATAGAATCTTATAGAAGCCTCTCTTTCTATCTCAGCTATCTCTATATCAGTAGCTTTTTCTACCCACGTAGGGCTTTCCCATACAATTTTGTATCCTTCTGGCTTTTCAACAATTATAAGTTTCCCATCTTCTAAATATTCACCATCTACTAAAGGATAAATTCCTTCAATCTTTAACTCCTCATCAGTTTTAGATACCACATTTCCAGTATCATCTAACTTAGGGTATTCTATTTTTGTTTCTAATGCGTACCAATTATTCTTCCATTTAGAGTAGAAGTCCTTCATTGTACATCCATAAGTCTCTAAGTCTTTAAATTCTCTAGGTATTGAAGTTATAAATTCTAATTTACTATTGTACAAGTGTAACATTTTTAATCCTCCTTATTTTCTCAAGTTCATTTTTCTCTCTTTAGACATGTCTCTTTTGAAAGATATATGAATAAAGTTGTCTTTAGGGTATATTATTAATTGGTCATACCCCAGACCACTGTCAATTATTTTCTTATAAGCTTCTTCTAAATTCATTTTAGGGTTAAAATCTATAGCTATTCCATTCATATGGTCTGATGTAGCAGAACCTTTTACCA
>JBOFPL010000186.1:0-3396 GCA_051659885.1 Cellulosilyticaceae bacterium | reverse complement strand
TATGATATGAAATAATATGAAAATTAAAAAGAATAGAGGGGAAAGATGACTATTACTTTAGAACAACTAACAAGAAGTAATGGGGATAAACAAAATAGACCCTACTTTTATAGATTTATAGGTGTGGAGCCAACCAGTAATTATGACGATGTATTAAGAACTTTAGTAGATAAGTGGCAATCACAGGCTAATAAATGTATTATCTTTGATAATGAAATACCGATGCAGGGTGAAATGGAACTTATTGAGTATATTTATAATGAATTAAAGACAATGAACATAAATAATATACAAGGCGATGATATAGTTATTTTTGAAAGTCTTGAGGTAAATGATAAGTTTTTAAGTGCTTTAAATCATATAATCACCTTAGCCTGTCAGAGGGAAAATTTTTTTAGTGAGAGTGTTAGAAATAACTTTATTACTAAACTGATTGTATGGGCGTATAGTTATTTGAGAGAAATCGATTTTAGTCTAGAGGGAAGACCTAAATGTATGTATTATGGAAGCATTGAAAGGCATGAGATTTATTACTTAATACTTTTGTATCTGATGCATTTCGATGTAATCTACATTAATCCATTAAAAGAAGAATACTTTGAAGAGATAGATCAAGAGGGATTATCTACTTGTATTAAGAGTCTAGGGATAGCTGCTGTTGAGTCTTTAGAACAAAGGATAGATAGAGGGCAAGTTATAGAGTATGTAGAAACAGTGACTAAGCAGATTGAAAGAGAAGTACAAGAGGAATTGTTTGCAGGTATAGGTGTGTATAAACCTTGGCAGTTTAGAAAGGGATATACCAAAGCTGTACTATATAATACCACTTTAGATGAGATATTTAGTTATTGGAATGAGCCAAGTAGACTTAGAGAAGGATTTAGAGTAGATGGAGATGTGGTTCAGGTACCATGTTTCTTTTATAAGATAGATGGTGAATATGTAGATAAGCTAGCTTATCAAAAATTAGTTAAATATTGTGTAGAATCTCCATGCACTGTCTTTTTAAATCATGGGGATTTATCGGATACACAGCAGTTGACCGATGATATCTATCAGCTTATGTTTTGTCAGTTAAGTGATGGTACGTTTGATATTGAAGAGATTAAAAAAATATCATTATATAGATTTGGGAAGTATAGCACTGAGGTGCAGAACTTTATACTGAATAAGTTTAATGAAGTGATAAAAAAAGAGGATTTATTTGGATATAAGCTAGAAAAAGAAAGCACTTTGAAGTTTCTAGTAGAGGTACTTCATTTAAATGATGAGATTGTTAAATCTATTAATAACTTTGATTTTACAGGTAATATACCTAAACTGGTGATTTATTTAAATAATGAAGAGGATATATCGGATAAGATGGTGAGATTAATGGGATATTTGCATCACATAGGAATGGATATCGTTATATTTAATCCATCGGGTATGTTTAATATCAATAAGGTTCTTCAAGAGGGTGTTGTTAATGTGGTGAGACTAGATCAAATGGCGTATCAATCTACGTATCAAGGGCTTATGAATATGAAACAAACCCTATTATCTAAAATATTAAAACGAAGAGGGGGCATGTAGTGATGAATAACTATGAGTTAGAAATGCAAAATAATAGCATGCAAGTGCAGGAAAATGGTTTTGAAGATATATTAGCTTACAAGCAAAGATTACGTCAGTTAAAAGAAGTTCAAGATATGACTGGTGAAATTAATATTGAAGATATGAATTCTATTATTATTTTTGGACAAAGAGCAAGTGAAAATATTTCTAAGGTATCTGATGAACTTCTTAACTCCATGAAATCAATTAAGGCGGAAGAAGCAGGAGAGATGCTGGTGCACCTTACCAAAATCATGGATAAGTTTGATATCAAAGAACTGGAAAATGTAAAAGGTGGTTCTATGCTATCAAAAATCTTTAAAAGCGTAGGGGATTCGGTGGCTAAGCTATTTCAAAAGTATGACACCATGGGATATGAAGTAGAAAAAGTCTACGTGCTATTAAGAAAGTACGAGAATGACATTAAAGAAGCAAATACAAAATTAAAGAAGCTTTATGATGGCAACTTAGCATTTTATCAAGAATTAGAAAAATATATTGTAGCAGGTGAAATAGGAATCGAAGAGATAGAAAACTATATTATTCAGATTTCAGGAGATTATAGTTTAAGTCAAGAAGAGAGACAAATGATGATCAGTAAACTTGAAGTAAGTAAAGAGATGCTTGCTCAAAGAGTGTATGATCTTCAGATTGCAGAAAATGTTGCGATTCAATCAGCACCGATGATTCAGAGTATTCAATTGTCTAACTTTAACTTAATGAGAAAGATTAATTCATCTTTCATTATTACGTTACCTATTTTCAAGCAATGTTTAGCTCAAGCAGTTATTCTTAAAAGACAAGAAATTCAAGCAAAGTCTATCAAGCAACTGGATGATAAAACGAATGAATTGCTTATGAGAAATGCTACGAATACAGCAAGGCAATCAGTAGAAATTGCCAAGATGGCCTCAGGGAGTATCGTAGCAATGGAAACTTTAGAAAAATCTTATGAGACAATCATGAAAGGAATCGAAGAGACTAAGACGATACAGGAAATGAATAGATCACAACGTAACGAGAATACAGCAAAGCTTGAAAACTTAAAAAATAATATGAAAAAAAATATAGCAAAATCCTAAGCATAAGTAGTTATGAATAAAAAAGTGTGATAAAATTTAAATAAGTATATAAAATAAAAAAAATAGGAGGAGCAGGAAATGGCAATTAATTTTGGAGCTAATAGAGGTTCAAGTGCTGTATCTAATAACGGTATGAATACATTAAATTTAAATAAAAATGATATTTTAGATTTAACAAAGAAAAATCCAGGGCTTAAAAAGGTTATTTTAGGAGCAGGATGGGATGTAGCCATGGGTGGTCAAGATTTTGACTTAGATATAGCAGCATTTTTACTCGATAAAAATAACAAAATCGCTCGTGTACCAGATGATGTAATCTTCTTTAATAATAGACAGGCAGATGGGATTGTTTTAGGAGGAGATAATAGAAATGGAGCGGGAGATGGAGATGATGAAAGAATACAAATCGACTTATCTATGGTAAGAAGTGATGTAGAAAAAATTGCGTTTGTAGTAACGATCCATAATGCGCAAGCTAAGAGACAAACCTTTGGGATGGTAGATAATTCTTATGTAAGATTATTAGACCCTCTCAATAATGAAAGAGAGGTTTGTAGATTTAATCTTAAGGAAAATGGTTCCACAGCAACATCTGTAATCTTTGCTGAGTTATATAGAGAAGGTTATGAGTGGCAATTTAAGGCATTAGGAGAAGGTAAGATTGCTGACCTAAATGGGATATTAGGATTTTATATGTAAGAAAAAAATATATGATTGA
>JBOFPL010000185.1:0-3400 GCA_051659885.1 Cellulosilyticaceae bacterium | reverse complement strand
GGGGAGGAACAGTATGGAAAATGTAATCAAAAGTGCTACAAAAAATAAAGTAAAATATAAACATAATAAAAGAAGTACTAAGGATTCTACAATATGGCATCTAATGATGATACCAGGGGTATTATTTACTGCGATATTTGCTTATTTACCGATGTTTGGTATTGTAATGGCTTTCCAAAAATTTAATCCTATGAAAGGATTTATAAAATCACCTTTTGTAGGATTTGCAAATTTTGAATATGTATTTAATTTACCAGGGTTTTATGATGCGCTATGGAATACTCTTTACATATCGAGTTTAAAAATTGTATTTGGATTAGTTGTACCATTAGTATTAGCCTTATTACTTAATGAGATAACAAGAAATAAATTTAAGAAGCATGTACAAACAGCTATTTTTGTACCTTATTTTTTATCTTGGGTTATTTTAGGTGGGGTTATACAAACAATGTTTGCATTAGATGGTCCAATTAACCAAGTATTAAATTTATTTGGTGTTGAATCTATTATGTTCTTATTAGATAACAAATGGTTCCCTATTGTATTGGTTATAACAGATGTGTGGAAGGGAATGGGATACAACATGATTGTGTTCTTAGCATCTATTACAGGAATTGACCAAAGTTTATACGAGGCTGCATCTATAGATGGGGCGAATAGATGGCAATGTATGACCAATATTACATTACCAAGTATGAAACCAATTATCATATTACTAAGTGTACTAAGCTTAGGTGGATTATTAAATGCAGGATTTGATCAAGTATTTATGCTCTATTCACCAATTGTATATGAGAGTGGAGATATCATAGATACATTTGTTTATCGATTAGGACTTCTGGATAGACAATATTCACCATCTGCTGCAGTAGGTTTATTTAAATCAGTTGTTACTTTAATTTTAGTATCTATATCTTATTATACAGCTTATAAAGTTAGTGATTATCGTATATTCTAAGGACGGAGGGGTACAATGGCGATTAGAGAATCAAAAAGTAGAAAAGTATTTAATATAATTAATATGTTATTTTTATTAGCAGTAACAGTAGTTTGTGTACTACCATTTATCCACTTACTTGCATTATCACTAAGTTCAGATTTAGCAACAGCTGCAGGAGAAGTAGGATTACTACCAAAAGATTTTAGCTTAGAAGCTTATAAATTCTTATTGCAAAAAAAGGATTTCTTTAGATCAATGGGTGTCAGTGTAATAAGGGTTATAGTGGGGACATCTATTAGTTTGGGATTAGTTATTTTAACTGCATACCCGCTTTCAAAAGAAAATGAACGATTTAAGTCTAGAACATTATATGTCTGGTTTTTTGCAGTTACGATGTTCTTTGGAGGTGGATTAATTCCAACTTATATGGTTATCAAAGAATTGCATCTTATCGATACAATTTGGGCACTCGTTTTACCAGGGGCACTTAGTGTATGGAATGTTGTATTACTATTAAACTTCTTTAGACAAATTCCAAAAGAGTTAGAAGAGGCTGCTTTAATAGATGGAGCAGGACAGCTTACGATATTGTTTAAGTTATTTGTACCAATAGCGCTTCCAGCTATTGCAACATTATTGTTATTTACGATGGTTGGACATTGGAACTCATGGTTTGATGGGGTGATGTATCTAAATTCACCTAAGAAATATCCATTACAAACCTATTTATCTACAATAGTATTAGATCAAAATTTAAGTAATCTTGATAGTATGTCTCCAGAACAATTGAAAAGAATGGAAGACATTGGTAGTTTAAATCTTAAATCAGCACAAATATTTATGGGAGCACTTCCAATCCTTTGTGTGTACCCATTCTTACAAAGATTCTTTGTTAAAGGAATTGTTGTAGGTAGTGTAAAAGGATAATGAGCTAATTCAGAGATGGAGTGGATTAAGATGGTCATAGATAAAGTAACTTACCAGACTTCGCATATAGACTTTGATATAGAAACTTTAAAAATTATTATTACAAAAGATGATGTAGAATGGAGGTGGGCTGATGACTATCAGCCTTACTTCATATACCAAGAAGAAAAGATATATTTCAAAGACGCTAGAGAAAAAGTACATAAAGAATGGCAAACCGGTGTTGGTAAGGGGATTAGAAGCCATTATAGTGATTTTTATGTAGGTACTGAAGTATTGAAATTACAAATAGAAACGATTATTTGGATAGAGTATAGTACAGAAGATATTCATTTTGAAATATTACCTATAGTGGATCAGCCTGGGATTGCAGAAATTTATTGGCCAGGGCATATGGAATTTAATACATATCAAGAAGATTGGTATTCTGTATTAAACGTATTACAAGGACTGATACTACCGAATACGTGGGCAAATGAAGTAAGTAAAATTAATTTTCAAGGTCAGTTATGTAGTACAGCAGCCTATATGCCTTGGTGGGGGCAAATCAAACCGGAGGGTGGATATATTGCAATCTGCAATGAACCATGGGATGCAGCTTATCAAATTCAGCATCCAGAAAATGGACCGTATACACATGTAGGAATAAGATGGTTACCAAGTATGGGTACAATAAATTACAAAAGAACAATGACTTATAGTTTTATGAGCCAATGTAATCATAATGATTTATGTAAGCGCTATAGACTGTATGCCAAAGAAAGAGGGTTACTCGTTACACTTAAGGAAAAAGCAGCTAAGAATCCACTAGTAGATAAACTCATAGGATCAGCTATTGTGCATACAGGCATTAAAACACATATTGCTCCGGAATCTAGATACTATAACCACGAAGAACCAGAAAAAAATGATCATATGACTTCTTTCTATAGCAGAATAGAGCAAATACATAAATTGAAAAATAAAGGATTAGAGAAGGTATATGTTCATCTTGATGGATGGGGAGAGCCAGGATATGATAATCAACATCCAGACTATTTACCAGCTTGTATAGAAGCAGGTGGATGGGAAGGGATGAAGTCCCTATCTGATACACTGAAAGATTTAAATTATATGTTTGCTATTCATGATCAGTATAGAGACTATTATTTTGATGCAAAAACATTTGATAAAGAGTTTGCGATGCAAAATGTAGATGGGACTATACCAGATTTCTCAAGATGGGCAGGTGGTCATCAAACCTATTTATGTGCATCCCAAGCACCATTGTATGTAAAAAGAAATTTTGAGGAGTTATTTAGACACGGAATAGCATTAGAAGGAACCTATTTGGATGTATTTACATGTAATGAAGGGGATGAATGTATACATCCATGGCACCGTATGACGAGGAAAGAGTGTTTTGAATATCGATTAGCATGTTTTAATTATCTTTTATCTAGAGGAATTCTTCCAAGTTCAGAAGAAGTAGTAGATTGGGCTATGCCGAGTTTAGTATTGGCACACTATGGTCCGTACGATTTTATGCTAGAG
>JBOFPL010000184.1:0-5404 GCA_051659885.1 Cellulosilyticaceae bacterium | reverse complement strand
CCTATCCAAATTCCTATGGTAAATACATTGATAATCTTAATAACATCTGTTGTATGAGGAATAATTTCAATAATAGCAATTAATTCTTCCTCTTTTTTGGCCAACTTCATTAGGATACTATAGTTAAATTTTTGTTGGTTATAAATCTGATTGACACTTTCTCCATTTTTCAGCCTATTAAAGAACCCCTCCCATACCCATAACTTTTTTACATTAATGCCTTTATACCCTAATTCTATTCTTAATTTATCATTGACCTCCTCGATATCTTCTACCCAGGGCACTGAAACTACAAATAAACTTTCTCCTTGATTAATTTCTTGGATTACTTGATATAGCTCATCATTTGTGGCACGCTCTATTTTTTTATAAGCTTGTTCTAGTTCATTTCTTTTGATTTTAAGATAATATCGCTCTACAAACTGCGTATTTACAACCATAGAAACTGCCCCTAAGCTTATTACAACTAGCATGATCCACACAATAAGCCTTCTTCCAAATTTACTCATTATTTTCTCTCATGCTATATCCTACCCCTCTATACGTTTGGATATATTCCTCTCCTATTTTCTTTCTTAATCGTCTAATATGTGTATCTATCGTACGATCATCTCCCTCATATTCCATTCCCCATACATGATTAAGTATTTTTTCCCTTGATAAAATAATTCCTTTATTTTGCATAAAGTATAATAATAGTCTTTGTTCTATCTTACTTAGTTTAATCTTCTCATCATCTATCGCAACATACCCTTTATCTGGATAAAATTTAAGTTCCTTGTGCCCTAAGGCCTCTCCCTCATTTAAAAGCTTCTTGATACGTAAAATTAATACTCTTGGATCAAAAGGTTTACGAATATACTCATGTACACCTTCACTTAACCCACTTACCTCATCCTCTATCTCACTTTTTGCTGTTAGCATGAGTATCTTTAGGTCTAACTGCAATCTATTCACTTCTCTACAAACCTCTATACCATTCAAACCTGGCATCATCCAATCTAAAATCAAAAGATCATACCTTTCTTCATAAAGCTTTTCTAATGCATCTTGCCCATTATCTGCTACATCTACCTTATATCCCTCTCTTTCTAAGTAGACTTTTATAATTTTCTGCATAGCAGGTTCATCCTCTGCTATTAATATTTTTAGCATTAGTTTTCTCCTTTCTATATCTCTATATTAAATATTGCAATCTGAGGTGGATTTAAAAATCTTGCTGGTATTTTTGTTGTTCCGATACCACTGTTCACATAGAGGTATTTGTTCTCTGCCAAATTGTATAGATCATGTGTATACTGCTTAGCGAGAGGCGGCGTAATCAGTGGTCCTATAAATGGTAATCTAATCTGTCCACCATGACTGTGCCCTGCTAAAGCTAGATCTAACTGCTCATACCCTACTTGTTCTACTAAGTCTGGCTCATGCATGATTAGCAAATTGAGCTGACTTTCTTGTATTCCACTAAAGGCCTTATCACTATTAGGTTCCCCTAACATTGCATCATCTAATCCTATAATATTTATGAGTTGTCCTTGTTCTGTTTGGATCGTTGTATGCTCATTTCTTAATAACCGGAAGCCTGAATCTGTCATAATTTTTTCATAGAATTTTATACCCGCTCCTCCATAATCATGATTGCCCCAGACTGCATAGTTACCATACTTACTTTCAATTTTTCCTAATATATCTTTAATCTGTCCACGATTTTTATATTGAGCTGGATTATCCATTAAATCTCCTGTAAAAATAACCAGATCTGGCTTTTCTTGATTAATACTTTCTACAAGCCTTTCTAATTCCTGCAATGAATAATATGCTCCTAGATGTACATCTGAAAACTGTACTACTTTGACTTCTTCTATTATTTTTCCAGTATTTAAGGTTATATCATATTTTTCTTTTGTTAGCCTATTTGGCTCTATATAAAAAGCATATCCCACTATACCTACACCTATTAAAGGGATTAATAACAAACTTGCTACTAACCGAATAATAAATTTTTTCATGCTGCATGTCCCTTTCTCAAATAATTACTATTATACCTTTTTTATGTGACAGCAGTATGGCATTTTTTCAAACAAAAAAATCCTCTTATTAAATATAAGAAGATTTTCTTGTTTACCTTTTATTGTTGTGGATAAGCTGCTGCTCTTTGTGCTTCAAAGTCTGCTAAAGCTTGGCTAAGTAATTCATTCATTTTATCTTGTGTATCTTGTGCAATAGCTTCAACAGTTGTTTCACCTTTAGTTATTTGTTTTTTAGCAGGGTTAAAGTATTCTTTTTCTGCTTCTGAGATACCAGGTATATCTCTTTCCCAGTCTCCTCTGTAGATATCGAACTCATCTGTTGTTAAGTTCTCATAGATCCATCTTACCCCTTCTGGAATATAATCCATTTCAGCAAATGCACTCACTACATCCGGATGTGTATTGGTAGGAATAGTAAATGTTCTTTCTAATTCGCCTTCATTATCCCCTTCTTCATATACATTATTTTGGTGGATCTCAATTCTAGCTTTATTACCCTCTATACCATATGTAAAGAATTTTAAGAACTCCATTGCTACTTCTGGATTCTCTACAGTTGAACTCATAAATCCATAGTTAACATGCACACCTTGTCTACTTTTAGCTTCTGGATCTCTTGGCATTGGATACATTTCCCACTCTACTGCTGAAGATTTAACCCAGCCCCAGTCCCATGTTCCCCAAATTCCCATGAGTACTTTGTTTTCTTCCATTGGATCTGCATCTTTACCAAATTTCTTTTGGTAGTCATCCATTTGACCTGCATCAGTTTTTGCTTTGTCTTTTAAGCTATCTGCTACTAACCCTTTGATACTTGTGAGAGATTGTACATACCCTACACTCTTTGCCCAAGTACCATCTGTTAGATTAACTTGGCCTAACTCTTCATTGTATCCAAAGTAACCTAAATCATTTTCTCCACCTAATACACCAATAAATTTATTTTCAACTTTATCAAGCGCTTTGAGTCCTGATGTTTCATTAGTTGTTGCTGCTTTAGCTAACTCTACAAACTCATCAATAGTCCAGTCAAATTCTGGTGCATCTAAGTTAAGCTCTTCTAATAAATCCATATTCATCCCAATTACATCGACATTCATCTCATACGGTGTTGCATAAAGTGTATCATCTTCTCCCATTGTTAATGCCCTTGCTACATGAGGGCTTACATGTTCATAATCTGCATCACTTTTTACAATATCATTGAGTGGATATGCCCAACCTTGTGATACCACAAGTGGTAATGAAGGGAATCCTACATAGACATCTGGGAGTGCACCTGATGCTGCTTTAGTCATAAGGAAATCATTTTGATCCCAACTTGCACGCCCACATTCTTCTCTTTCGATTGTGATGTTAGGATACACTTCATTGAAAGCTGCGATAACTGCATCTACATCTTCATTTAATTTAGCATGTGCAAATTTGATAGTTGCAGTTGTATCTGTTGGCAATGCTGGGAATGTAGAAGTCTCTTCGGCTTCTTCAGATTTTTCTGCGCTTTCTGTTTCCCCTTCTGTTTTTTCTGCTGGCTCTGTAGTAGCCTCGCTTTCCGTAGTGGTTTGTGTACTTTGACTTTCTTGTGCTTCCCCTTGTGAGCAACCTACTGAACTTAGTACAAGTGTACTTACTACCATTGTGCTAAATAATTTCATCCATTTTTTACGCATCTTAAATCCCCTTTCAAATTTTTAATCGCTTCATCTATATTAACTGCTTTGGTTAATATCTCATTTTATTCTCCTGTAATACCTGAACGGTCTACACTCTCTACGAATTGCTTTTGTAAAATAGTATAAGTAATAATTAAAGGAAGTATCGTAATCATCGTTCCCGCTAGACGGATTCCTTCATTTACTTTATTAAGTTCATCCCCTCCGCCAAACTCATTTTGATAGAGTGATACAAAGGCACTTAACTTCATCGGTAGTGTTTGCATCGTTTTTCCAAATAACAAACTTGCCATATAAGTTTCATTCCAATTCCATACAAATGAGAATATCAAACTTACGATAATAGCAGGCATTGCCATCGGTAAAGCAATTCTAAAGAAAATTTTAGCCTTCCCTGCCCCATCTATCTCCGCTGCTTCATCTAATGCTTTCGGATAAGAATGGAAAAATTGATAAAATATAAATACGAACAATGCTCCTTTTATCCCCTGCCCAAAGATGGATGGCAGTACAACTGATAATGGTGACCCAATTAATTTATACTGATCAAATAATAGATATCTTGGTATAACCGTTACTTGTACAGGTATTAAAAAACTGACTAATAATAAAAACATCCATACCTTTTTACCCATAAATTCAAATCTAGCTAATCCATATCCTGCAAGTGCTGAGCACATTGTTTGCAAAATAGCACACCCTCCTGCTAAAGCAATAGTAAAAGTGAGTGTTTGTGTGGCATCTAAAGTTTTATAGGCCACTTTATAATTTTGTAAATAGAATTTAGTAGGAACCCATGTTACAGCTGGATCAACTAAATCATTTAAGTCTTTGAAACTGTTAATCAGCATGTGTAAAAAAGGATATATATACACAAATCCTATTCCTATCAGTACAAAATAAATAATCGCTTTCTTGAGCATCCCTGATTCTTCATTCGTACCAAAAACTATTTTTTTTAAGGAATAAGAGTCTTTAAAATCTACTTTCATGTTCCTACCTCCTTTCTTTTTTCTCTTTTAAAATAAGGAATGCTATCCCTATAATTACAAGAGTAACCACAAAGTATATCCATGACATCGCCGTAGAATAAGCATAGAGTTTATCTGTTATAAACATGTTATTGACAATATGTTTATTGATCCCATTGTTAGGGAATGATGCTAATTCTAATATGGTATAAATCGTATTGACTAAAATAAGTGGTTTCAGTTGTACAATCGTAATCTTCCAAAACATCTCCCAACCTGATGCTCCATCTATTTTAGCAACTTCATAAAGCGACTTATCAATCTTTTGAAGCCCTGCTAAGAAAATAAGTACCTGTACACCTGAGAACCATAAAATCATTACGATATTACTAAATGCATAGGTAATAGGTGCCCCTAGCAAAGGTATCTGTGCAAATAATTTATATACGATACTCATTGAAGGACTTATCACAGAAACCGCCCCATTACTTGTTAACTCTGCCATAACAGGACCACTAATAATAATAACTGGTAAGAAATAAATTGCTCTAAATAAAGTTCTCCCTCTAAAATTATTATTTAAGAGTAAAGAGATAATCAAAGCAAATACAATAACCAACGGTGTACATAACACAATGTAAGTAATCCCTTGTACTAATGCCGTAGAAAAATAAGTATCTTGTGTAAATGCATAAATATAATGTTTCATTCCTTGAAAAATAGGATTCAT
>JBOFPL010000183.1:0-7957 GCA_051659885.1 Cellulosilyticaceae bacterium | reverse complement strand
TAGTCGGCCGATGATACTTGTCTGGAGACGGACCGGGAAAGTAGGTGGCTGCCAAATCTTATATGTATCCATAGCTCAGCTGGATAGAGCAACGCCCTTCTAAGGCGTGGGTCCGGGGTTCGAATCCCTGTGGATACGTGATTTAAGGCACTTTAGCAATAGCTAAGGTGCCTTTTTCTGTTTTTATAAAAGATTTTTAATTTTTATAGATTCAGCTAGAAAAATGGATAAAAGAAGTAAAATTTAGTGCATTATGTAAAAAAATGTTCTAAATGGAAAATTTCTCTTTTCATTTTGTAATACCTAGGTTAGTATATATACTTGATGAAATTTTAAGGAAAAGACTAAAGGAAATATGATTAAAGATAAGGGGTACACACATGAAAATTGGATTTGATCACAATAAATATCTTGAAGAGCAATCAAAGTACATTTTGGAGCGCGTTAATAACTACGATAAACTTTATTTAGAATTCGGTGGTAAACTATTATTTGACTTACATGCAAAAAGAGTTTTACCAGGATTCGATGAAAATGCTAAAATTAAGCTTCTTCACAAGCTTAAAGAACAAGTTGAAATTATTATTTGTGTTTATGCTGGAGATATTGAACGTAATAAAATCAGAGGTGATTTCGGAATCACATATGATATGGATGTACTGAGATTAATCGATGATTTAAGAGAATATGAGTTAGATGTTAATAGTGTTGTCATTACAAGATATGATGGACAACCAGCGACTACAGTATTCATTAACAAACTTGAAAGACGTGGGATTAAGGTTTATACACATCAAGCAACAAAAGGATATCCAACGGATGTTGATACGATTGTAAGTGATGAGGGATATGGTAAAAATCCTTATATAGAGACATCAAAACCAATCGTAGTTGTAACAGCACCAGGTCCTGGAAGTGGTAAGTTAGCAACTTGTCTAAGCCAGATGTATCATGAAAATAAAAGAGGAAATGTAGTAGGTTATTCTAAATTTGAAACATTCCCTGTATGGAATGTACCGCTCAAACATCCACTTAATATTGCATATGAAGCGGCAACAGCTGACCTTAAAGATGTAAATATGATCGATTCATTCCATATGGAGGCTTACAATGAGTTAGCAATTAACTACAATAGAGACATTGAAGCATTCCCTGTTCTTAGAAGAATTATTGAGAAAATTACAGGTAAAGAATCAATCTACAAATCACCAACAGATATGGGTGTTAATAGAGTAGGTTATGGGATTACTGATGATGAGATAGTAAAAGAAGCATCTCGACAAGAAATCATTAGAAGATACTTTAAAACAGGTTGTGAGTATAAAAAAGGTCATGCAGACAAAGATACATTCCAACGTGTACAACTTATTATGGAAGAGCTCAACCTTAAAGAAAATGATCGTAAAACAGTACCTTTAGCAAGAGAAATTGCAGCTGAGATGAAAAATACAATCGGAGCAAATGAAATTTGTTCAGCAGTAGCAATCGAATTGCATGATGGCACATTAATTACTGGAAAGACATCAGCATTAATGGATGGGACATGTGCAGCAGTGATTAATGCATTAAAATACTTTGCAAAGATTGATGATGAGATGCACCTTATTGCGCCAGCAATCTTAGAGCCAATGTTAGAACTTAAATCAAAAGAGCTTAAGAGTAAAACACCAGCCTTAAACTGTGAAGAAATGTTAATGGCACTTGCAATTTGTGCAGCAACTAATCCAATGGCACAGAAAGCGTTAGAGAAACTGAGCATGTTAGAAAACTGTCAGGCACATTCTACAACCATTATCAATAAACTAAATGAAAATGCATTTAGAAAATTAGGTATTGAGATTACATGTGATCCAATATATCCAACAGATAATCTTTATTACAACAACTAATTAAAAGAAAGGTCTTAAGCCGAGTGAAGGCGGCTTAGGACTTTTTTACCCCTTTTGAAATATATTTTCCTTATGATATTAAATTGTCTATTCCTTGTGAATAGGCAATTTTGTGTTTGACAAGATAACGGAATATAAGTGAAATGCATAGTGAGGATCTAGTAAAGATAGTAGAAAATGACGAAAAAAGAGATTTAATTAAAAACGAAGAGGAAATGTAAAAAAGGTATTTACATACGTCAATAGACATGCTATAATAACCAAGTGTTCAAGAGATGGACACGACATGTAGATGAGGCCCATTGGTCAAGCGGTTAAGACACCGCCCTTTCACGGCGGTAACAGGAGTTCGATTCTCCTATGGGTCATTTACATCGGGGTGTGGCTCAGTTTGGCTAGAGCGCCTGATTTGGGTTCAGGAGGCCGCAGGTTCAAGTCCTGTCACTCCGGTTTTGTGGGTCACTAGCTCAGTTGGTAGAGCACTTGACTTTTAATCAAGTGGTCCCGGGTTCGAGCCCCGGGTGGCTCATATTTAAATAGAGTAATCATTGATTACTCTTATGTGCGTGAGTGGCTCAGCGGTAGAGCATCTCCTTGCCAAGGAGAGGGTCGCGGGTTCGATCCCCGTCTCGCGCTTTTTTGTTTATTTAAACGAATAAAACATATGCCCAGATAGCTCAGTCGGTAGAGCAGAGGACTGAAAATCCTCGTGTCGCTGGTTCGATTCCGGCTCTGGGCATTTTTTTATGCCCGAAAATAGTTTGACCTATCAAAAGGAGATCACCATAGTAAGTGATCTCCTTTTTTATTGGTAAAAAAGTTTTAATGATAAAACATATAGAAAAAAATAAACTAGTGATTAAGTTGAATGAGATGGTTTGTTAGTGTTTTTTTATGGCGTATTTCATGTATAATAAGCATATAGGGAATGAATATGAAAATATCAAATATTTTTGTCCACAAACTGAATGAGAGAAATATAAGTTATCTACAGTTGGGGACTGTTTTATGTTAATTTGTGGATAACAAATTATATTTAATAGTGTAATGTGGATGAAAGACATTTAAAAAATTGAGTTTTGGTAAACCTATCATAAGGACATAATGATGAATTTGGTGTTGGAAAAATAGATTAATGGATGTGTTATTGAAAACCTAATATCAACACTGTGTAAGGATTATTTTAAATGGAAAGAGAGATTACATGATTAAGACAGAATTTAGACAATATCATTTAGGTGAGGATTTATTAAAAGCTATCACATTATTAAATTTTAAAAAACCTACTAAAGTACAGGCAGAAGTCATTCCTGTAGTTTTGAAGCAAAAAGATGTAGTGGTTAAATCTCAAACGGGTAGTGGGAAAACTGCTGCTTTTGCAATTCCAATTAGTGAAATGGTAAATTGGGAAGAAAATCTACCTCAAGCATTAGTACTTACACCAACAAGAGAACTCGCGATTCAGGTAAAAGAGGATTTCTTTAATATAGGAAGATTTAAAAGACTGAGGGTGCCTGCTGTATTTGGCAAGTCGCCTTTTATGAAACAGGTCAAAGAGTTAAAACAAAAAACACATGTTGTTGTGGGAACACCAGGGCGTGTGCTTGATCATATAGAAAGAGGAACACTGGATCTTTCGATGATTCGTTATCTGGTAATTGATGAGGCAGATGAAATGCTCAATATGGGATTTATTGAACAAATGGAAGACATCATTAGGGTGTTACCACAAGATCGTGTGACTATGTTATTCTCAGCAACAATGCCTCCTGATGTAGAAGACTTATGTAAGCAGTATATGAATAATCCAGAAGTGATTGAAATTGAGGCACAAGGGATTACCGCAGATAAGATAAAACAAGCGTGTATGCGTATAGATGAAGAGGATAAGTTAGATTTATTAGAACGGGTAACAATTGTGGAGAATCCAGAAAGCTGTGTTGTTTTTTGCAATACTAAACAAAAGGTAGATGAAGTACATCTCGCACTCAATAATTTGAAGTACTCTTGTGATAAGATACACGGGGGGATGGAACAGGATGAACGCCTTAAGGTAATGAATTATTTTAGAAGAGGAACCTTTAGATATCTTATAGCAACAGATGTAGCCGCTAGAGGGATTGATATTGACCATATTACCCATGTTATTAATTATGATATCCCACAAGATCCTGAAAACTATGTACATCGTATTGGAAGAACAGGTAGAAAGGGTAGAAGTGGTAAGGCAATCACTTTTGTTACACCATATGAAGAGGGTTATTTTGCGTCTCTTGAAAGTTACCTTGATAGGAGTCTAGACTTTGTAGATTATCCATCTGATGAACAAGTAGAAGAATGTAGAACTGCTTTTGAAGAGAAGATGAGATACCGTAGAGAGGAACAAGAGGCTAAAGGAGAAAAGCTTAATAAGGAAATTTTAAAGATTCATATTAATGCTGGAAAGAAAACAAAGCTAAGACCAGTAGATGTTGTAGGAACATTGTGTAATATAGAAGGAATGACTGCTGCAGATATCGGGATTATTACAATATTGGATGTTTCAACTTTTGTTGAGATTCTTAATAACAAAGGTGAGGATGTATTAGAGGCCCTACAAACTAAACCAATCAAAGGAAGATTGAGAAGAGTAAGTAGAGCAGATGCTTAAAGTACTTTAAGTATGAAGCATTATCTACGGTAATAACGCCAAAAGCAATACTAGGATTCCTAGTGTTGCTTTTTTTGTTTTATTCATCTAAGTGAAGTTAGACTTTATCATCTTGAAGTGGTTCTTGAATATGTTCTAGGCCATAAGGGAAATCAGCAATAAGATAAAGTAGAATCTAAGGTAGTTAAACCTAGAACTGAAAAGGTATTGGGATATAGAAGATTACCTTTCGTTTTAATATAAGGATAAGCATGGGTCAATCTAAATTGACAGCGTTATCATACTAAATGTATAGTAGGACACAATGAAAGTGAAAGGGAGGTACGGTAATGTATTTAGTAAGCGCATGTTTGGTGGGGACAAAATGTAGGTATGATGGTGAGAGTAATCGTATTGAAGAAATCTGCAGATTGGTGAACCAAGGAAAAGCAATCCCTGTATGTCCGGAACAGTTAGGAGGACTTCAAACACCAAGAATTCCTGCAGAACGGGTAGGTAAGCGGGTGATCACAAAAGAAGGTGAGGATGTTACTGAAGCATTTATGAAAGGTGCATATAGAACGGTGGCAATTGCAAAGGCGTGTGAATGCCAATGTGCCATTATGAAAGCAAAAAGTCCATCCTGTGGTTGCGGGCAGATCTATAATGGTGAATTTGAAGGTAAGTTACTTGATGGAGATGGTGTAGCGGTTGAACTTTTAAAAAGAGCAGGGATCAAAGTCTATACGGAGCAAAACTATGAAGAAAGTCTATCTTAAGAGATAGGCTTTTTTATGTGATAGAAAGGTTGGGGGTATTATACGTATGCTACTGCTTAAATCTGAGGGTGTTAAGGGAAACCCTTTACTATAAAAAATGAATAATAACTAAAAGTTTAAAAATAAATTGACAAATACTAATCAGTAAAGTATTATTGTATTAAGTGATTAATACAATAAGGAGCTGAGAGAATGCCTTGGGAATTTGATAACAACCAGCCAATTTATATTCAATTAGTAAATCGCATTAAACTTAGAATTGTATCTGGAGAGTATGAACTAGGTGCTAAATTAAATTCAGTAAGAGATCTAGCAGAAGAAGCAGGCGTGAATCCTAATACAATGCAACGTGCTTTGGCAGAGCTTGAAAGAGAAGATCTTGTATATAGTCAAAGAACGAGTGGGAGATTTGTCACATCGGAAAGAGAAAGGGTGGAGGCTGTGAGAGGTGAGTATGCAAAGGACCTGGTAAAACAATTTGGGGAGTCTCTTGTAAAGTTAGGGTACACCACTGAAGAGATTATAGCGTTAGTAGAAAAACAGTTAGGGGAGAGAGTGTAATGAGTACATTGCTAGAACTTAAAAATGTTTACAAAAGATATGATAAAAAGGAAGCTTTAAAAGGAATCAATCTTACTATTGAGAGTGGTAAAGTTATTGGACTATTAGGACCTAATGGTGGTGGGAAAAGTACGATGATTAAACTTATCAATGGGTTATTACAACCTACACAGGGAGAAGTACTCATCAATGGAAATAAGCCAAGTGTACAAACGAAAACATTGATTTCTTATTTGCCAGAACGAACATACTTAAATGACTGGATGAAAGTAAAAGATTTACTAGCATTTTTTGAAGACTTTTATGCCGACTTCGATAGAGAATGTGCACAGCACATGTTGGCAGATCTTAAAATTCTGGAGAACAGTAAGGTAAAAGAGCTCTCTAAAGGGAACAAAGAAAAAGTACAGCTTATTTTAGTGATGGCGAGGCGTGCAAAATTATATATCTTAGATGAGCCCATTGGTGGCGTAGATCCGGCTACGAGAGACTATATCCTTAGAACCATTATTAAAAACTACTCAGAAGAGAGTACGATTATTATTGCAACACATTTGATACAAGAGGTAGAAAATATCTGTGATGATGTTATTTTCTTAGCAGAAGGAGAGATTGCATTACAAGGAAGCATTGATGACATTAGAGAAGAAAAAGGAAAATCAATTGATCAGTTGTTTAGGGAGGTCTTCAGATGTTAAGTAAGTTATTAAAATATGAGCTTAAAGCAACGGCACGTACTTTTATACCTATGTATATTGCACTTATCATATTTGCTATTATTCAAAGAGTTATAGGAAGAGAAACAATAGGAAATTTTGAAGAATTAAATTTTGCTGGCGAAATAACAACAATAGTGATTGTAGCACTGTTTATTGCATTGGTAGTTATTACAATTGTAGTAGTCATTCAAAGATTCTATAAGAATCTGCTGCGAGATGAAGGCTATTTGATGATGACATTACCTGTGAGCACACGGAAATTGATTCTTTCAAAACTTCTGGCAACATTCGTATGGATTATAGGAAGCATTGGTACAGCAGTAATCGTTATATTGATTCTATTTGCAGGATATGGAGATTTCTTAAAACAACTACAGTATATATTCAGTCAGATGATCACAATGATGGTCACAGTAGAAAGGGAGTATATGTTAGTATTCATTCTTTTTGGATGTTCTGTGGTTGTAGGAAGTATAGCAAATATCCTTCTTATTTATCTTGCATTGGCAATGTCACAGTTTTCTTTTGCACATAAATATCGTATACCAACTGCAATTATAAGCTTTATTGTGTTTAACATGATCATTACTCAAATAGCGGTCGGAGTAACATCACTTTGTTTCAGTATTGGAATTATACCTATTTTACAGATGAGCATAACACTTGTCATAAGTATCTTATTGGTGATTGTACTTTTTGAAGCAATAAACTGGATTTTGAATAAACGCCTTAATTTAGAGTAGATTAATAATACATTCTATAATAAGCAATATATAGGACACTGTTTTAATGGAGGGGTGAGGGCATAGCTACTACTTGTAATAGGTACAATCATTAATTATGGGGGTAGAACTTATGCGTGAAGACAATGGAAAAAGAAATAATAGTTATTACTTTCCTCTTTTTACGGGGATGGGAATTATCTTTGGTATGATCTTTAACCAAATACCAATAGGCTTATGTTTAGGTGTTAGTATCGGTCTTGCTTTGGATTACAGAAAGAAAAAGTAGACTCAACTATGTCATACTAACCGTGATTTAAAACAGAGTCATACATTAAGAAGCGATAGGGAATCTAACTATCGCTTCTTTTAATGTTTAGAGGATCTATATAGGTAAAAATGGCTATAATATATAGTGTACTTTATTAAGTTTATCTTGAGTTTTCAAGGGTTAGACAGTGATGAGATAAAAAAATGGAAAAAGAGGGTTGACGTATGTCCCTTTATGGTGCATAATAGTACAAGTCAGCAGCGCACAACACGCTAAAGACACTGAGAAAACAAATGAACTTTGAAAATAAAATAGTAACCATAAAACCAGTTGATTCTTGAGAAGAACATAGTTCTTCACAAGTCAGTACTTACTATAAGAGTACAA
>JBOFPL010000182.1:0-6032 GCA_051659885.1 Cellulosilyticaceae bacterium | reverse complement strand
GCCTTATAACCCGTTAAATCACCGACTAATAAAGCAATATCTCTATACCTATATTTTTCATCTCTTACTAACTTAATAATCTGTTTAGCCGTTTCTTCAATTTCCTCTTCTACATTTGCAAAAGTTCTCAGTAGAACCTCTTCATTTTCTTTTTCAAATGGTTTAATATATGATTTTAAATAATTAGCCTCTAAGTAACTTAATGCTTCAGATGTGTCCTCTTCTCCACTCTTTCTTAATTCAACAGTTTGAGCAATGCCCTCCTCATTACAAAGCTTCACTAATTTATGATAAGTTTTGATACTCTCATAAAAAGGATTACTCTCCCAAATCCTTTCTTCTAGCGTATAGACTTTATCCATTGGTAGTGTAATCGTTACTTCTTTAGCTTTTTTAATAAGCTGTTTAATAATTTGAAGTTGAGCTGTCGTAAAACCATAAAAACCATCAATCCATAAACGCATATCCTTCAAATACATACTCGGGGCTATGCACTCTGCTAAAACCCTCATGGTTCCTTCTGCAGTCATAAAGCGTTCCGCAATATATTCATTGAACCACCCATAGATTTTTTTGATATCCTCTATCTTATATTGAAAAATACTAGTTGCTTCATCCTCTTTCACCATACTGTCTAAGGTATCATGGTCTATATTGTTTTGCTCAAATATTGTAAGCATTCTATTGATTGAATCCACAAATCCTTCACTCATATAACTTTTTTTAAAAAAGCTTAATTCTTTTTTATGTGCTTCTAAAATACGCTTTAGAATCATCACTTTTTCTAAATCATCTATCACAGGATAGTGCGCTTTACCCGCTTCTTTTAATACTCTCGTTGCTAAATTATTAAAACTCATTACTTCCACTCTCAAGATACCTGGATAAAGTTTCTCTGATAATTCAATCTGAGTCTGAAGGTTAAACTGCTCAGGCACTAACATGATAAGGTTATGATATTCCTCTTTTTGGAGTTCTTCTTCAATCTGTCTATAACATTCACTCGTTTTGTGACTACCAGCTCGTCCTAATAGATATTTAACTTGCATTGATTGCCTCCTTCTTCTTAGTTCATAAAAGCAAAAATGGCCACTTGTATTGTACTCATACAAAGGCCATCCTAATCGCTCTAATTCATTTTTGCTATGAACTCTTCTTTTAATTTTTGAATCTCTTTGGGATTGATATAAGCATTGACACTTTCTGAACCATCTAGCATAATAAGTGCCTCATCTAAATAAGGAATGCTTTTCTTAGCTTCTCCTGTTACCTTAAAACTAAGATCCGCAAGTTCTTTAAAAAAGTTTACTTTTTCCTCTATATAATCTTCATAGCCTGCATGTATATCTTTATTATATCTAAAAGTATTCTCTTCGTAAATCTCTCTTAAAATTTTGTAAACTGATTCAACTTGGTTATGTTTCTTTAATCTATTAGCTACATATAACCTTGCTGTCCAATGCGTTGGGTTTTTCTCTACAAACTCAGGTAAATTTTCTCCTTTGTTCTCTAAGTATTGTTTAAGCTCTAATAAGCGATTTTGTTCCATCTGTCTCGTCCCCCATATCTTCTCTTTAGATTTTATATATAATATTTACATATTTTTTACAGTTTTGTCAAGTTTGTTATAGTCATTATTTCAAGTATTTTTCAATATTTATACTTTATATTATGAAAATGAATTTTTTATAAGTATCCTTTATTTATCTTTTAATTTCTAGCTTTAAAAATTTCTTCATTTACTTTAAAATAGATATAGTTTGATGTATGCACCATTAAGGAGGATTCTTATGTTAAAAACACTTTTAGTGGCTAGCTGTGCAGGTATCATAGGTACAGGCATAGGTGGAATTATTGGGATACTTTTTAGCCACAGTTCTCAAAAAGCACTCAGCTCGTTATTGGCTTTTGCATCAGGTGTTATGATTAGCATCGTTTGCTTTGATTTAATCCCTGAAGCACTTTCTTTAAGTTCTGTCTTACTTACTTCTATTAGTATTTTCTTAGGTATATTAGTTGTTCAATGGCTTAATATTCTTATT
The DNA here is from genome assembly GCA_051659885.1 of Cellulosilyticaceae bacterium. Lineage (GTDB taxonomy): Bacteria > Bacillota > Clostridia > Lachnospirales > Cellulosilyticaceae > JAVVPO01. Next base: position 3,990 of record JBOFPL010000182.1, on the reverse strand, counting down.
GACCGTATCACTCATTCTGAAGATACACACATAGAACTTGAAGATTTAAGGCATCAAAACGATCTTCTCTCTACACCTCAAAAACAATCTATGCTTCGCTCAGGTCTTGTTATGTTTGCTGCTATTTCTCTTCATAATTTACCTGAAGGAATGGCTATTGGCTCTGCTACTTCTCATGATGCTAATATGGGCCTAACTCTAGCCTTTCTTATTGCACTACATAATATCCCTGAGGGTATGAGTATTGGAGTCCCACTTATAGAAGGTGGTATGAATAAATGGAAAGCTGTGATACTTACAGCTCTCTCTGGCGCACCGACTCTCATCGGTGGTTTATTAGGCGCCGTCCTAGGTAAAGCTGGTGACTTACCTATTGCTATTTCTTTGGCTTTAGCAGCAGGTGCTATGCTTTATGTGACATTCTGTGAAGTCCTTCCCCAGGCCATCTTATTACATAAAGGTCGTAGACCTGCTCTTTTTGCAATCATTGGCCTAGTTTTAGGTTTTATATCTGTTAATGCTTTTATGTAATTAAGAAAAGATAAGACCCATGTCTATTAGTAGTATCCTTACTCTACTTAGACATGGGTCTTATTTATTAGTTTTCTTCTTTTGAAAGAATATGTTGATCCATTAATGTAAATGATGCATCTTTTACATTGTGTTGTTCAAATACGATTAACTCGTTCTTACCTTCTTTAAGTAAAGAAGCTGGTACATATAGTGTTACTTGTGGTCCAATCTCCCAATACTTCCCTAAATTGAATCCATTTAAGAATACAATTCCTTTTGTTAATCCATCTACTTTTAAGAATGTATCTTTTGGATTTGTAATTTCAAATGTAGATTTTAAGAATGTTGGTTGGTTTGTTTCACACTCACCTTGTTTGAAACTTAATTTTTCTAAATTAGTTAATGGTAATGCATAGTTCGTAAATCCATGTACGTAGTTACCATAGCTTGCTCCAAGCCATACTCCTTGAGTTACACCTTTGAACTCTTTCATATGTGGTCCATAATTGATACGACCTAAGTTTTCTGCAAGGATGTCTAATTGCATTTCAGAGTCTACCTTAATTTCTACTAAATCTTCATCTTTCATTTCTCTGAAGTAAGTAGCTTTTGGTTCTCCGTCTGTAAAGATTTGAGCTCTATCTTTTAATCCTCTTAATTGGATTAATTGACTATCTCTCTCTCCTACTAAATGACTTCTATAAAGTACAAATCCATAATCTGTTCCTAACTCTTCAAAAGTTAATGGTTCAGGACTTTTTACTGCTGTAGAGATATTCTCTAGGTTTTCGAATAAATTTGCATGCTCTTCAAATTTAAATGTTCCAAAGTTTGCACATTCTGACTTGAATTCTACTTCTTCATCTGGATTAAGAATTTCTTTGATCTTCCAGTACTTCTCTGTTGGTGCACCCCACTCTGTTAGTAATGCATCATAGTCATAGCTTGTTACCGTTGGTCTATAACCATCTACATCGATAAAGTTTGCACCATTCATAAATCCAAAGTTTGTTCCACCGTGGAACATATAGAAGTTGAATGACATATCATTATCTACCATGTACTTGATATCATCCGCTACAGATTGTGCATCTCTTACAACATGCTTTTGACCCCAGTGATCAAACCATCCATCCCAGAACTCCATACACATCATTGGCATATCTGGATATCTTTCTTTAAATACTGCAAAGTTTCCTTCTGGATCTGAACCAAAGTTAACCGTTTGAAGTACACCTTCAATCGCTCCACTTGTAAGCATTGAACGATTACCTCCATCAGAAGTAAATAATAATACATCTACTCCTCTTTTGATAAGTCCTTCTTTTACATAGTTCAAGTACTCTTTATCACATCCGTAACTACCGTACTCATTTTCTACCTGTACCGCTATTACATTTCCACCATTAGTTGTTAAGTATGGTGTGATTTTTGGAATAAATGCATCAAAGAAATTATCAATTTTTTCTAAGAAACGCTCATTCATACAACGTAATTTGATATCTGAGTATGAAAGTAACCATGATGGTAATCCACCAAACTCCCACTCTGCACAAATATATGGACCTGGACGAACAATAACATATAATCCAAGTTCTGTAGCTGTTTGGATAAAACGTTCTATATCACAAAGTCCATCAAAACAAAACTGTCCTTCTTTTGGCTCATGTAAATTCCATGCTACGTATGTTTCTACTGTATTTAAACCACATTTTTTTAATTTAAGTAATCTATCTTTCCAATCCTCTGGAACAGTTCTGAAATAATGCATTGCTCCACTATGGATTTTAATTTCTTGTTCCCCTAAATAGAATTTTTTGTTTTCTGCTTTTAGTACACTCATATGTATCCTCCTAAAACTAGTATGCTTATATTTTACCCAGATTACTTTAAGAAGTAAATATTTTTTTACTTATTTTTTTACTTGTTTTTTACCATTATATGAATTCCTTTTTTACTTAACACTCTAACTCTTTATTTTTTGAAAGGATAATAAATATTCCTTTTTTAGGCTGTACCTTTACCCTATCTAAATCCAAAACTACTCCTGTTTCTTGAATATACTCAATACAAGGTAATACTCTATTAACCGCTTCTTTCTTTAGTCCTATTTTCTCCCAGTCAATGATTATGCTTACAAGTTTTTCTTCCTTTGCCCAGCTTGCTAGGACAATCATGGTTTCATTTTCTTTTACATATGCAGTTGCTAATACTTCCTCACAATCTGTTTTTATAGGACATTCTTTGCTCCAATAACCATACATCTTAGCAGTTTCTATACCAAATTGATCCCATAACTTGTAGATAGGTTTAGCACTCTTGTTTCCCCATCCTGTTCGATTAGTCATACCATAGAGCATTCCTCTATAAGGATTCCCACCATCTTGTAACATCTGTCCCATTAAGCCATATGGCATACCTGTTATTTCAGTCAACCAGTACTCTGGGGATTCATCATAATCAAATCCTTCTCCATACCACAGACTATCTATATACGGAAATAAATCCATATATAGTAATGCACTGTTTGCATAACCTGCATGTGTATTCATATGATTCCACGAATGCATATCAATTAGAGCTCCTTCTTTTTGATCGAGCACTTTTCTAGCCCTTCTTAATGTATCTCTTCCTATAGAAGTATCATCTATATAAATACCATCTATCCCCATTTCTTTCACTAGCCAATCTAATCCTTCTATATAATAATTATCTAGTGGGGAATTAGGTTCTACAATCACAGCTGAACAGATATCTCCCTTATACTTTCCTTCTTGAAATTCATGTTCCCATGCTGGAATGACTTCTCTTCCAAATACTTTTTGTGCCCATAACTCCTTTATATTTTCCCAAAACACAGGCTCATTTTGACTAGCTTTAGGATAAAGTCCTAAATGATACCAAGGCCAAAATTCTGCCGCATGGTTACTCATCTCTCTGATGGTATAATAAATTTTTAATTTAATATCTTCAGTATGTGCCTGATCCACTAAACTTTTTAACTCTTCCACTTCAATGAACGGGTAATTAATAAACGGATGGGCTTTTTGTCCATGATGTACAATGGTATAGTTGCACGCTTCTTGTTTAGCCTGTTCAATCCATTCATCTCCTACTTTATTATTTTCATTGGGATGATAATATCTCGTTTGCCAATGCTTCGTATAATCTATTGGCTTTAGAGGAGTAATGAGGTATTCAAATTCAAAATTTCTTTCTTCTTGTGCTTCTAATATATAGTCCTGAGTATAAATTTTCAAACAAGCTTCTTTTTGCTTTTGCTTTAAATAAATTCCGCCTTTTCCTTCGTTGTTCCAAGCTTTTGGCGATTTTAAATAGCTCTGATTAAAATAAACGTTCACTAGCGGTGGGGTATATGTCTCATCTTTTAATTTACATTTTATCCCGCCTTGTACATTCCCTATCCACACTTCATCTTGGTGTTTCTTCTCATCCCATTTCCACTCATCCTCTTGT
>JBOFPL010000181.1:0-3906 GCA_051659885.1 Cellulosilyticaceae bacterium | reverse complement strand
CCGAAGCCATCTGGTCATACACCGTTTCCTTTTCATCAATCCCTATACAGTCATACACAATAGCAGCCGAACCATAAAAAGCAACTGCCAACGAATGCGTTGGTGTATAGACGATCCCTGCGGCTACCCCAACAGCTCTAGCAGCAGCTTGAGCTACAGGATTTACTTCTGCTTCTTTTGCAGCAGTTTGCACTTCCTTAACTATTTTTCTCACTTCAGCCACTTTAATTTTGCCCTCAAGACTTGCACGAGAAGCCCTAAGCGCCTCACTTAGACGATTATCCTCTGGATAGGACTTTTTATAAATTGGTAGTATATGCGCTTCCACATAGTCCATCCCCCAATTAGCAAGTGTCGCTTTGCTCTGCGTCTCTATTAAACGCATCAGTGAAATGATATACGGTGAATCCGCACTTCCAAGCATTTTTCGTAATTTAGCCATCTTACTGCTCCTTCTCTTTTGTATTTTACAGCCCTTTTTATTTCTTCTTAATCAGCCAAACATCTTTCAATTGCTTGCACTAATAACCCAATGACAACTACGTATATCGCCTTAATCTTCTGAGCAATTTCATTGGCTAATTGTTCACTGTACATATGCGAAGTCTTATTTCTATCTTCTAACAAATTCAGCCAGATTTTTTCATCTTCAATCAGTCCATTGACATAAGCCTTCTTATAAATTGTCCTAGGAAAACTATTTTCTAAAGTTATTCCCTCATACTTCATTAATTCCTGTAAGGTCTTATGTGTTAATTCATAAGTAAATTCAAAACGCTGAATCACACTATCTCGAATCATATCATTAGTCCCATCATATACCTCACAAGCCTCTACTAAACGCTCATAAGCCTTTTTTAAGTTCATATATTTAAAATCAATACTTCTCATAAATGACTATTCCATCCTTCTCAACTTGTTCAATAAATACCCTATCCTCTATTTGCTGCATCACAGATAAATCAAATTCTAACAAGGTAGGTACCTCTTCATCTAGCTGGTAAGCTAAACTGCCCTGATCTATATTATTACCATATATCGCTAAATCAATATCACTTGTTTTCCTATTCTCTCCACGTGCTCTTGAACCAAATAAAACAATTTTTTCTATTGCCTCATACTTTTCAACTACTACCGCAATAGCTTCTATTACTTCTAGGCTTAAACCACCTTTATCCATAAGTAACCTCATCCCATCTTGATTTCAATACCCCTATTATAGCATACTCCTAATATCCAATTAAATGATTTCATTCATGCTGTATATGTATTTTTACAACCTTCAAAGTAATCGGGGTTTGGTTTCTATAAATTTCTACTTCATAATTATTTCCTTCTTCAATCACTTCATAGTATTTGATAAAATCTTGTGTATGAGCGATTTCTTGTCCATTAATCTTTCGAATGACATCTGATTGTCTATAGCCTTCTTCTACCCAGCCTCCTATAGTTGGTATTTCTACCATATAAGTTCCTTTATAATCTGGCAAACCTGCTGCTGAGCGCAATCCTTCACTTGTCACATCAGAGAATTTCCCTTTTTTTATTATCGCATAATCTTCTACTCCTTGTTTATTCAAATAGACAAAAAGTGGTGCATTAGGTTTATCTACTCTTCCAAATACTTCATCCCCCATTGGGAAATTAATAAATCCTTGTGCTAAAGCAATAGATTCTTGCGAAACAGTATAGTCATTCTTAGCTGGATTGTTAAACTTAGGATCTTGTATCACGTAAGTTGTATCTGTCGCATCTAATCCTTCTACGACTTTACCATCATTCCAATAACAATTATTTTCAAAACATGTTGTAGCCCCTTTATTTACTGCTATGAAATTATACGCTTTATGATTATAAACAATATTATTATAAAATTGATCTTGGTTATCTGCATAAGTACAATGAACTTCAAAGCAGCATCCTATTAAAACATTATTATAAACCTGACGATCAAATCCTTCTCTTGTTTTAATTCCTACTCCTAAACAGAGATTGTTATAGATTGCATAATTAGTGGACCCATCGTCCAAATCCAATCCAAAGGCATGATTCGCATGAATACGATTGTTTCTAATGATTGTAGTACTTCTTGCGTCTAAAAGGGCGTAAGGACGCTTTACCTTTCCATAATGCCCCATCGTATCATATTCAGGCATAGACCAAAAACGATCCCTTCCCCATGAATTAAAAGGACCATGATCTCCAGTTTCTCTCACACAGTCAAATAAATCATTCCCTGCTATGAGATGTCCGCCAAATGTCCCATCACTTATATTGATAGCTGCCCTAGGTACATGATGAATGGTATTTTTAACTACATGCATACACTCCGCTATAGAGATGCATACCCCAGCAGACTGTTTTTCATATATACCACTATTGTAAATATAATTATTACTAATGGTAATTTCTCTTGGATAGTCTTGTGTTTTGGGACCTATTCCCTCATCATTGATTATACTTTTATGATTATTCCCATCCCAAGTAGAAGGATCTCTTACAGCTTTTTCTAATCCCACTGCCAATACACCTGTAGCTCCAATGTCTATAAAATCACAGTAATCAATGATATGATCTTTATTGTATCCTGACATCATAATAGCATTGCCACCTAAGTCATAAAACTTGCAGTCTTTTACACAGATATGCTCTGCATTTTCCATATAAATAGCGCCTGCTCTAACAACTCCCCAATCCCCTCTTAAAGGTCGTTCATAGGCCTGAGTAAATAATGTACGATGTGTATTGGTAAACGATAAACCTTCTAATGTAATATGAGCAATTGGACATTCTGATGAGCTCCCTTTAAAAACAAAGAGTTGTTCAAGTTGCCCCGCTTCAAAGGTCATCTCCTTCAAATTCATTCCTTCTGAAGGATAAAAAAAGAGTTTTCCTGTTTCTTGGTTATAATACCATTCATTTTCCGCATCCAACTCTTCAAATATATTCTCTACCAACAATTTATTTGGGCTATGTTTACTTCCTCTATTGTTATCCCCTACCCATTCATAAAGTAGTTCATGATCCTCTGTCTTCCCCTTAATCACATATGAGTTTCCTCCCCAATCACAATGGTGTAAAGCACGAATATATCCGCCCTTTGGATTAGCCCATGATGCTATTCTTTGCTTTGATAAAGCCTCTGCACTATAGCCATTTAAAATTTCATTTTTTACGTAGTTTGGATACCTGCATAAAATTTGCACTTGGTTGTCAGCCAGTAATTGATCAAACTGATATCCTTTACCAATGTCGCAAACTTTGATTTCTCCCTTGTAAGTTTCCCACTGCGTCTCTAGTTCTACCCCACCGGTTATAACAACTTTTTCTTGAGGATAACTTTTAAAAATAATATGTAGGTTCTGGTTAGTCATGATCTCCTCATCAAATACTAAGGTTTGATTTAAAGTATATCTTCCCTCCCTTATCCAAAAAGTTATCTTTTCAACCATGTGCTGCGAGTTTTTGATTACCTTCAATGCTTGCCAAAAACTTTTAAATGGTGCCGCTAGTGTTCCTGGATTTGTATCTTTTCCCTCTAATGATATGTAAAATTCTAATAGTCTATCATCCACTCTATTCTCCTCCTTTTCTTACACTACTAAAATTATATCATTATTTAATCTAATTATTCAGAAAAAAATAGCCTTAATCATTTAAAATCAATGATTAAGGCTATCCTTAGACACTTCAAAGTTATTCACTTGTCATTTTCTGTATAATCAAACTCAGTATAGTAGTTAGGCCGATGACCAATACGCCATAGGCCATAGCTAGTCCGATTTCATATTCAAATACACCGTTAACCATAGCTATAGCGATTGGTTTATTACGAATCCCATAGAGATATGCTGAACTGGTATATTCCCCTATGCACCTGATAAAACCTAATGAGGCACCTGAAAG
>JBOFPL010000180.1:0-18711 GCA_051659885.1 Cellulosilyticaceae bacterium | reverse complement strand
CTCCTTCCTCTTGGACTTACTTTGGGTCTCTTTGTCCTAACCAAGAAAAATGTATCTGTTCTTATCAATATTTTAATTTTGATTGTCATTGGCCTTGCAGGAGCCTTAATCGGTATATTCTAATATAAGAGTTCTATTATTTTTATAGCAATGACCATTTCTCACAAGCCTTTAAAACTAATTAGGAATAACTTACATATTTTAATAACTGTCTTTCTAAAAAGGCTACCTGCAAGAAAGATCAAACCTAAAAAATAGGTTATGGGATTACATCATGATCCTCATAACCTATTTTTTATTTATTCATTAATTCTTTTTACTAATTCTTCTTTTAATGTTTCATATCCTTTTTTACCAAGTAAAGCAAACATATTTTTCTTATATTCTTCTACTCCTGGTTGGTCAAATGGATTTACACCTAATAAATATCCACTAATGCCACATGCCTTCTCAAAGAAATAAATAAGTTTTCCCATATTGTAAGCATCTAATTCTGGAATGTTTACAATAATATTTGGAACTCCTCCATCTACATGTGCAAGCAATGTTCCTTCAAAAGCTTTTTTATTAACAAAGTCCATTGTGTGTCCAGCTAAATAATTAAGTCCATCAAGGTCTACTTCTTCTGCTTCTAATGTCACATCTAATCTTGGTGATTCTACATTCAATACTGTCTCGAATAAAAGTCTTTGTCCATCTTGTACATATTGACCAAGTGAATGTAAGTCTGTTGAGAAGTTTAGTGATGCTGGGAAGATACCTTTTTGATCTTTCCCTTCACTTTCAGCATAAAGTTGTTTCCACCATTCTCCAAAATATTGAAGTGTTGGCTCGTAATTAACTAATATCTCAACATTTTTACTTTTTCTTAATAATGCATTTCTCACTGCAGCATACTGATAACAAGCATTCTCACTTAAATTAGTATTTGCATACTCTTCTCTTGCATCTGCTGCTCCTTGCATTAATCCATCAATAGAAATGCCTGCTACTGCAATTGGTAATAAGCCTACTGCTGTTAGTACTGAGAAACGACCTCCTACATCATCTGGAATAACAAATGTTTCATAACCTTCTTCTCTAGATAACGTAAGCAATGCACCGCGTGCTTGATCTGTTGTAGCAAAGATACGTTTCTTTGCCTCTTCTTTTCCATATCGCTCTTCCATATATTTTTTGAATACACGGAAAGCTATAGCTGGTTCTGTAGTTGTTCCTGATTTTGAAATAACATTTACACTTACTTCTTTACCCTCACATACATCTAATAGGTTTTTAAGATAAGTTCCTGAAATATTATTCCCTACAAAGTATACTGCTGGTGTTTTTCTTTGCTCTTTAGATAAAGAATTATAGAATGTATGTGAAAGTGCTTCTATACAGGCACGTGCCCCTAAGTATGATCCCCCAATCCCTATTACAATAAGTACATCTGAATCTGCTTTAATCTTTTCTGCTGCTAATTTAATACGTTCAAACTCTTCTTTATCATAATTTATAGGAAGATCAATCCATCCTAAAAAGTCATTTCCTGCACCTGTTTTCTCATGTAACATTTCATGTGCTAATGCTACTTGTGGTGCAAGGCAGTCTAACTCATGAGATTGAAGACCTGTTTTTGAATAGTCTAATGTAATTTTGCTCACTCTACTTCCTCCTAATTAATCAATTTAATTATTATTTCCTCTAATATTATAACTCAATTCTTTATACTTACCAATATCTACTCTATTCCTACTATATATTTATATCACTCTACTAAGTATACTGTTTTTTTTACTTTATTTATAGTCTGTTTTGTTTTTATTAAACTTAAATATAAAAAAGCTATGATTAAATCATAGCTTTATACTAAATTAAATTTATCTAGTAAGGTTACAATATCTCTTTCTTTTAGTAGTTCTTTCTTAGACTCTATAACCTCTTTTTTAGATTCTTGTACTTTATTTATTTTTGGTTCTTTATAACTACTTTCTAACTCTTCTTGTAATTCTTCTATTTTTTGCTCTAATTTTCTAATATTTTGCTGCTGTTTTTGCCACTCTACTTCAGCAGGATATGTATTGGCTACATAATCTGATATTCTAGTGATTAACTTTTCTCTTTCTTCTGGGACACTTCTTATGACACTCATTAACGTAATAATCATACAGAGTAGCGTATTTGCTATAATGATTATAAAGTCTCGCTTAGGATAGCTTGGTAATTGTGTTAATAACTCTATTCCAATTTGTGACGCTACCAAAGTCCACATGACACTCTTACCATGTATTGCAATGCTTTGAATCAATGTGTATCTAAATTTGCCTATTCTTTCTTCATAAAAAGATTTACTTACCAACACCTCTACATCTACTTCATGTTGATTATACCCTATAATTAAATAGTATCTTTCTAAAAGAGTATCCAGAAATTGTGTATCTTTTTGTGACTTATAAACTTTTTTATCGGCATATACTGATATATTTCTATTTATCTTTTTAAAATGGTTTTGTATCATACTATTTGTAAATAAAATTATAAATGCTAATCCTATATTTATCACTAAAAATAACTCTAACATACTTCATCCCCCTAAATTTGCCTTTAATACAATTATACCCATTTATTTCCAAATTGCAAATATATTATGATTGTTGACAAAAAAATATCCACTTTACTTTTCGTAAAGTGGATATTTTCTATTTATCTAGTTTATATTCCTTCTACAATAGCCTCTATCATTTTACTTGCATTTTTAGCTGCTAAATGTGTAAACTCTTCGAAGTTAACTTCTGCACTTTGATCTGCTTTATCTGAAATAGATCTAATAATAACAAAAGGTACTTGATTCAAATAACAAGTATGAGCTATAGCAGCTCCTTCCATTTCCGCACAATAAGCTGTAAATGTACTGTAGATATCTTCTTTTACGCTCATACTTGATATAAATTGATCTCCGCTGGCAACTCTACCAATATAAACTTTATGATCACCTTGAATCTTTTCTGCTGCTCTTTGAGCTAATTCAATTAGACGAGTATCTGCTTCAAAGAATGATTTATTCATACGAGGAATCATTCCCTTTGGATCTCCAAATGCAGTTGTATCCATATCATGTTGTACTGTATCACTAGAGATAACAATATCCCCAATATTAATTTCTGGATAAAGTCCTCCCGCTACACCTGTATTAATTACTGCCTCTACATCAAATTTATCAATAAGAACTTGTGTACAGATTGCTGCATTCACCTTTCCAATTCCACATCTTACTACTACAATTGGTTTATCCTTTAAAGTTCCAACACAAAATTCCATTCCAGCTATTGTTAAAGTCTCTTCCACACTCATATATCTTTTAAGTGAGATTACCTCTTCTTCCATTGCTCCAATAATACCTAATTTATTCATTCGTTTGCTCCTTTCATTTTTAGCTAGGTTTATTGTATCATATTTTATCTTTGGGTAAACCCTTCTAAGCAAATAACTTATTAAAGACTATTAATTCACTTCTTTTAGCCGTTTTATAAGTGCCTCTCGTAATATACCTATCACATAGTCTAAGTTACTTTCTCCATATTGCTGAATTACTTCTAAATAGTCTATAGCTACATCAATTATAATCTCTACCCACTTCAATATCTTTTTAGGTGTTAATTTACTAGTATCATACTTTATTTTTATCTTATTCGTTTTATAGTCTACAGATACTTCTTGAACACCTTCTAATAAAAGTGCTAGGTTCTCTACCTGTTTATCATATCCCTGAAATTCTTCCCCAATTTTAGCAATTGCATTACTCTGTATAACAATCTCTCCTGGTACACTACTTACTACCCTTAGATTGATAAAACTTTTTACAAGTTGCTTTTTTAACCCCTTCATTGCCTTTCCCCCTTCTTTATTTTTCTTATTAACTTTATGCTAACCACTCTTTAACTTATTCCTTAGTCATTAAATGAACTTCTCCTGATAGCTCTGTAGCAGCTACCGTTGTATACTGATGTGTCATTAGTTTATTTTTATAAAATATCTTTATTTCCATATTTGAAGATAGATTCTCATATACAGTTCTCTTCATCGCTCCTTTTTGAGGTGCAATAAGCTGCTTTCCTTGACTATTTGATAAATTAATCTCTATTCTTTCTCTTCTATTTTTAATTTCTATAAAAATTTCATCTTCTTCTATGATAAATTTTTTTATCTTTGCTCCAGTATAAGTTGCTAAAACTCTTGTTTTATTTGCTGTACTAATACATACTATAAAACCTGTAAAATATCTTTTCCACAATGGAATTTGTGCTATAGAAAGCATAAACGATAAATTAGGATCTATAAAATGATTACTTTGCGCCCATAAATAGGCATTAGGAAAGTTGTTTCCCCAATCTTTTTCAATATACCCTTTTCCTCCTGTAAATCTAACTGCTTTATGATCGATGACGAATGTACCCTTTAGATGATGATTCATAGAAACTACTCCATGGTAACACTCCATAAAAGGTATGAATCTGAAAGGTCCCATAACACCTGGTCTTAGTAATTTATTATCCACAGGTTGTAAGTTATCAAACCAAACTATTCCACAAATATCTAAGTTATCCTCATGTATATTTAATCTTACGTAACTCTGTGTAAATAAATTATCTCCTATTTGAAGAAAAAGTGTTTCTTTATCATATGAAAACTCTTTAATAGGATACCTAAAATAATAGCTTTTTCCTGTCTTTTCTCTGAGTATTTGTATAAAAGCATGTGTATCTTCATCCTCTAAAGAAATACCTGGTATGATTACTACTGTCTCTTTTTCTTTCTCATCAACTAATTTGAAGAAGTATCCTTCAAAGTAATCCTTCTTTCTCATATTTCCTTGAAATACTTCTGGTTTATATAAAGTTTTTATCCCCATACTATTTACCTCCGAGCCTTAAACTTATTTCTTAAGTATGGGTATTTACCAATATTTATATACTTCTTCTTATGTATTATTTTTTAAGCAATAAAAAGATGTATTTAGGTACTTCCCAAAATACATCTTTTTTCATCTATTTGATTGTGTTTGAATATTTCTCTTTAGTTGCCAGTCCGCCTCTTAAGTGTCTTTCAGCCTTATTCAGTTCTAAAACTTTTCTGGCTTCCATCGCCAATTTAGGATTTATCTTTTCTAACCTCTCCGTCACATCTTTGTGTACCGTACTTTTACTGATACCAAATTTTTTTGCGGTTTCTCTTACAGTAGCATTTGAATTGATAATAAATTTTGCAGCTTCTACGGCTCTTTCTTCAATATAAGGTTTCAAGAAAAGGCCCCCCTTAACACAACTCTTGTTTAATACATATGCAAAGAAGTCCTTATTTATTCAGGAAACTTATACTAGGACAAGCCATAAATCTTATTTTTTTTATGAAATAAGCCTATTATAGATTTTTATCTATAATAGGCTTATTAGTAAATGAATTTAACCTTCTATTTACTTACTTATTGTTGATCTGGAGCATGTCCCATTTCAACACTTGAAGGAGTACTTCCTTCTTTGTACATTAGCATATCTTGTGGGTTAACAATCTCATCCTCATGCATAACTTGTAAATAAACATTAGTTCCTTCACTAACAAAAGGACCTGCAGCTGCTCCAGCTACTCCAATAGCTTCACCCACTTCTACTACTTGATTAAGTAGTGCTCTATCTGCTGTACCTTTTTGCATACCGTATAATGTTTTATATCCATTACCATGATTGATAATAACAACTTCACCTAAATCTCCTACATTCACTAAACTATCTATTGTGCTAGCATCATCAATGATAGCTTCTACAGTTCCTGTTGCAGCAGCTTTGACACTTTCTCCTTCTTCTGCTGAAATACATACACCGAATGTACGCATAGTTTGACTTAATCCTTCACTAAACCAATGTGATGTTGTTTCATCTTTGAAAGGCACTATAATTTCACCTTCTACTGGCCACATAAGCGTATCACCTTCTACAAAGAATGGCTCTTGTGGTCCTTCTGCTGTTGTAGAAGTAAAAGTATTAGATGTTACCTCTCCATTTTCTGTTGTTACGATGTCTTGTTCTACCTCTGAAATTTCTGTTGTTGATTTTTCTGATTCAACTTGATTGTTTTCTTCACCTTTTTGTTCGAGGATACTAGGATCGAATATCAATTCTTCTGATACACTTCCTACTTCATCTATAGCCTTTCCATCTGCCTCTTTGTTTGCAGCATATGGGTTTGGCTCTGATGCTATATCTCCCTCTGTACCTGGCATAAGAAATACTGCTGTAATCGCGCCTACACTGATTACTCCTACTGCTACATAAAATCCATATTTTTTAAGGAACGTTTTTAACTTTTCTATATTCATACATTCCACCTCCGACGACTAGATTATCGCCAGAGGTATACGCTTTTATTCAGCTAACTTTATAATTTATTGCTTATATTTTTTAATCTGTGTATTTAGGAAATAATGAGCTAATATTTGATCATATGTCATGCCTTTCTGCGCTAGTATATTGGCTCCATTTTGACTTAGCCCTACACCATGCCCAATTCCCTTAACATTAAAAATCAAATTTTCTTCATCACTTTTAATTTCAAAATTACTAGATGGTAATCCTAGAATTTTTTTCATTTCCTCTCCTGTCATCATCATATTTCCTATTTGAACATTAGTTATATATTCACTCTCATCTCTATTCACAATTTGAATTTGATGCTCTAGTATAGACTCATCTATAATGATTTCCTTATAGACTTGTCTTAGTTTGCTACTCACCTCTAGCTTGCTCAATTTGACCGTCTGACTAATAGGGTCTCCTTCGCTCACTACAGGTTGCAAATAGGGAATATCCATTCCATAAATTTCTTTGGCATTCCTAGTTTCTCCTGCACTTGATCTATGATAAATTGGTTCTATAACTTCTTCTCCATTATAAATTATCTCATCTTTTGTATCCATTACTGCACTAGCGTATGTTTCATAGACTTCATCATAGTCATCCTGCCATAGATCTTTCATTTCTTGTGTTGTCAATCCATCTAATTGACCTTGACTAATCACACCTAACTGTCTTCTAGTAATATATGTTCTGACTAATACTGCCTGTGCTTTAATGGCCTCATAATGATAATCTGCTGGAACCTCTTTCGCTAAGATACCTATAATTTTTTCATCTAACTCATTTTGTATTTGTGTTTCTTCTACTTTTGTTGTTGTTAGATCATTCATTATATTGGGGTTATAGTATCCACCTACATATACCATAAAAGTAGGAATAATTAATACACATCCAATTATACATCCTGCATATATCCATAACTTTTTCATATTTTAGCCTCCCTACTTATAATTCTTATACATTATATGAAAGTGAGACAAGTTTATGATTTACATTTTAGACGGAAACTCCAAACTTAATTGTGTTTGCTGAGTTATAGGATCAAAAATAAATTTTAATATTACATTATACTTATTACCTTCTGCATTCATTTCAAACTCTTTAAAGTGGCTAATATAGGCATAATAAATACTTTCTCCTTCGTCATGTAATTGATAATTTTCATTCCAGTATGCCCCTATATCATTAAAAATTTGAGTAGCATATGCCTTACGTAATTCTTTTTCTACTTGTCCCTCTAAAGTCCCTCGTATACTTATGGTTTGTTTGACATTCATTCCCCAAGCTTTTTCTACCTGATCAATACTCTTCTGCAGCGCATGTAACATTTCTTTTTGCTCGTTTAATGGCATAATCATTTCATAATATAAGTGGTAATCATCTTCTTTGCCATTATATAATGTAAAAATGTAAGGGTAATTATAAGCTGCTCCTATTACTTCTATTCTTTTATCTAACCTTTTAAAATCAGCTTTTAAGTCGTAGTTTTCTTCATGCTCATTTTTACACTGTTTTTTACACTCCACCGTATGTATAAATGGTTGAATTGCTCGTTTTGCTTTCACTAACATCTGATTTTGAGTCGGATATTCATTAAATTTAATTCCCGTTAAATTTAAATCCATTACCTGTATTTCTATTGGTAGTGCTTGCACACTTTTTTCTACTTTTATAATCGTTAGTTTAGGTCCCACATAAGCTTTTAAAATAACGATTATTATAACTATCCCCATTAGGACACTCCCTATAATTATGCCTTGTCTCCTTTTCATATAAAAAACCCCCATACTATTAGTAATCTCTTTTTAATAGTATAGGAGTCTTGTCTCAAAAATATTCTACTGTAATTAAATTTTAAAAACCTGCTCTATTTATCCATTCACATAATTCTCCATAATTAACCTTTTTTTTAGGTGTAATATCCCGTATTATTCCTAATGCATAGGCTTTAGAAATATTAGTAGCATATTTATTACTTACTCCTGTGAACTTCATAGCTGAAGGTTTAACTTTATATCCTGTTTTCATTTCATAAAGTCTTACAATACCATTGATAGCTTGTTCTTCTGTAAGGTATCCTTCACTATCCTCTATATAAATACCAGATACTTTAGCTTGTTTTTTTAATTCTTGTGAAATTGTTTCTCCTAATTTAATATTAGTTGTATTTTTAGCAATTCCTAATAGTAATCTAATATACTCATCACTATGAACCTGATCATACCTCGTATAACGATTACCCAATTCCTCTACCCCATATTGACTCTTTATACTCTGCATTTCTAAGCTAGGACTTTGTACCGTATATTGATCTACTTTATATGTTGCATAAGTTCCTACTAATGGTGTTGTATAACTCATATAGTAATCCTTATTAAATTGTTCAATGTTTTTAGGTTGTTTAATCCATGATTCTGTATCTGCTGTGTATATATAACTTTCTATGCCTCTATAAAGTAAATCATACGCATAAGGCAACTTACTTCCTACCTTCATATACCCATCTAATTTACTCATAGGCACCGCCTGTGTTTTTGTATGAATTTGCATTTCTTCTGCTTTTAACATAACATACGGATAAGGCTTCATAATATTTCTTATATCGTAGGCAAATACTGTTTTAAATGTAAATTCTACAATATCTTTAGCTTGTGCTTTCTGAATATAATAATTAAGCGTCTGAGGCTTAATCTCATATTTTCCTAGGTTTGTTAAAACTCTAAGTTCCATATTTTGTCCTGACAAAGCAGTTAGTACAGACTTAGGTACCCTAACTCTTCTTATCTCTGCATCATATCTCTTTTCATATAATGTTGCATCTATTGTAAAGTAGTAGTCTTTTTTATTCAGAATTTCTGTAATGATTCCTTGTGGATTAACAATCTCTATTGTCCAAATATCATTTTTATATTCTTCTTCTATATTATCTGGAAAAATTACTATGTTTTCATTATTTCCACCATCATACTCTTCATCTGAAGCCTTAGTTAATACTCTTACCCATTTAGTCTGCTTCGATTCTTTGGAGATTTCTTTCTTTCCTTCTACATCTTTAAGTACAATTCGAGTTTTAACTCTTACATAATAAGGTCTATTCGCAATTAATCCTGTAAATTTGACGATATTTTTAGCTAAAATTTCATATTGTTCTTCTTTAGTTCCTATACTTTGATCACTAATCGTAATACTTTTAGCATCTAAAAATTCTACATTATCGGCAAACTCTACTTCATATTCATATCGTTTTTCTATATTACCTTCTATTTGAGTTCCTTTATCGTTTTGATTCGGATTCCATTCTACTGTTATATAATCACTACCTGCTGGTTTAAAATCTAATCCTAATTCTATGATGCTTTGGTAAGCAGCAAGGCCTACACCTGTCGGTACTTCTGGTGCTTCAATACTTTTCGTCCTTGTTGTTACAGGATTACTCCATGCTGATACTTTATCTCCCTTTTTCTGCTTAGCTCTTATCCAAACGTTATAGGTAGTCTCTGGGAAAAGTCCATTAATTGTAACTATCGCTTTAGAGTCATCCGCTACGTAGTTTGGTGACTCTGGATCATCTGATAGATTAATCTCCCATACCTTTGCTTCTTCTGGATTTTCTGTACGGCTATAAACTATTTCATACTCAAATTGCTTGTTATATTCCCATCCTACTATAATACTTGTATCTGATTTATCTTGTAGATTAAGTATAGGCACTTTAGGTGTTGGCTCTGGTGATTCATGATCCGTTAGTGTAGTAAATAATAAGTAACTAGGATACGTCTGTGGCAGAACTGTACCGTCTGATAATTCTCTATATGCACGTATCATAGCTACATAGCTTGTATTGGCCTTTAACCCCGTAATCTGATATTCCTGCCAAATTAATTGATCACTATCTGCTGCTACAGTTGGTTGAATGGTTTGCCATCCCTCTGTAGATTTACTTTCATTCTCTTGAATCCATATACTAATATCTTTCCCATTTAATTGCTTACGAATTTCTTCATAAGGTACTAGCTTTAATTCATACTTTACATCTTTTCCTAGTGATACTTGTCTACTTGTATAGTAAGTATCAAAATGACTCTTATCTCCCGTTTTTTCTTCAACAATTAATTGTACTTGCTGTACATCTTCTTTTTTCTTCAAAATATGTTCTGTTAATTTTTGTATTTGATTTTGTTTAAAATGAATAGCAGGTTGACTTGCACCTGTAAAAACTTTAGCATTCCACATTTGTGCCAAATATAATTCTTCTTTATCGGGATACATCGTTGCATCTGGATTTTTAGCAATAATTTCATACCACTTTTCTAACCATTTAATAGTAGCTGTATCAGAGGTTATCCCTTCTTCTTTTAACTGAAGTGGTGGTTTCCCTAATACAGGTGGAGCAAAGATATCACCATCTTTTCCTAACGTAATAGCCACTATAGTAGGATCCGATTTTATCGTTTTATTTCCAGATCCCCTCTTGGCAACTATTTTAATATAATATGTTTGATTAGGTATTAACTTCTTTACATTCTGTTGTTGATCATAATAACTGTCTAGAATCCAAGTTAATCCTACTACTTCGCCTCTTTGATTACTAATATGTCTTTCTTCGTCTGTATCGTTAATTATTACATTCTCTACTAGTGCCCTTAGGTCCTCTTCTTCCAGATGAGACTTCGTATCTGTTACCCAAATATCATATGTTAAATCATAATCTATCTGTTGATCTTTTCTTATTGGTGCATCCCATATTAATTGCACTTGCAGTGGATTAAATTTGCTTACATGGAAAGTATGCTCCATGATATTAGGTGCATTATATGATATATCATCCCCTTTTACTAAGTACTCTCCTCTATTACTATTAGTCATCTCTATGTCTTTACTTGCTGGTTTAGGAATTCGAGGTGCTAATGGCTTCTCCATCATTTCATAAGGTGTATACAGTATCTTATTTGTAATAGGTTTAGGCTCTAAAATCTCTGCATTATTTCCTATTCCACTTTGGAAAGTAAATTCTACCCAAAAATAGATTTCTTTCTTAGACTCATACATTTCATAATAGCCTAATTTTCCATTATCTCCTTTAAACGTATACACTAAATAAGGTTGCCCATCTATAGGCTGTGCATAAATTTTACTTTCTACTAATTGATACTTACCCGACATAATACTCGGTTCAACATTCCATTCTAACCTTATCGTTTCATTTCCAATATTAAATACATTAAGTTCTATTTCTGTTACAGCTACTGCGACTTTAGGTGTATTACCTCTATAAATCTTTTCTGAAGAGAGTGGATGTGTAGCTGGCACCTTAGGTGTTACATAAGCCGAGTATACTTGTCCTGGGATAATGTTTGTATCTATTATATATTTAATCCGCTTTCTCCCTGTACTTTCATCTGTATAAATCAAATTTTTAATCTGTTCATTTGTTAAAGTATATTGAGTTGCTCCATCTTTAGGAAATTCTTCAATTTTTCCATAATCTCCTTGTGCATAGGTTATCTCATATGACATTTCTGGTATATACTCCCAGGTTAATTCTAACTTATCTTTCTTCCCCTTTAACTTGGTGTCAAAGTTAGTAATAAAATAAGCTGTAGCCTGAGGTGTAATAGGCGAAGTATCGATCTGTACTCGATCCGTTAACTGATGATAATGCTGAGCTTGTACCATCAGTTCATAAAATACTCCACTCTTCAAAGAAACACCACTTGCACCTGTTCCCATTTCATAAGTTATTTGTGATGCTGTTCCTGCATCTATTTTATGTTTAGTAACATCTAATAACAGTTTGCTATAATCCCTAGCTGTCAAAACATATTCATTTATAGAATCTCCACTTGAATTATTGTCTGGTCTTTCCCATGTCATATTAATTTTAGGAATAATTGTATCATTGTTCTTATTATAGGTATGCTCTACAACTACATCTATAATCTTCTTTATTCCATTCTGTGGACTTGCAAATAGGCTTAGTGGTAGTAATGATATCATCATTACTACCACTAACAGTCTAGCCGTATACTTTATCTTTCGCACTTAAAATCCCCCTATTTAGGTACAATCTTAGAAAACATATCTATTATTTCTTTAGCTGTCATGGTTTTGCTTGGTAATACTTTATTATTAGTTGTTTTAATCATTCCTAGCTCTACAGCTGCATACACATAATCTCGATAATGTGGTTGAAATGCTCCTATATTTTGTACACTCTGTTTATTTTTAATATATATAGCTTGTATAGGTTTGAAGTGAATCTTTTCATAGCCTTGCATAACCAAATAAATAGCCTCATCTTGTCTAATTGGTTTATCTAGTTGATTAGCCGTAATACCTTTAATGCCTCTATTTTGTAAGTAAGCAATATAATCTGTTCCACGTTTTGCACCTAAAATTCTAGCCAATGTTCCGATTACCTGCCCTTTTGTAGCACTTTTTTGAATACCATATGTATCCAACTCAAAAAACTCTGTAAGTTGGTATTTAGCAACAAACCCTTGATTTCCAGCTAACTCTGGCACCATAATTTTGTGATTTCCTACAAAAACATAAATTCCTAATCGCTCTGCTTCTATTGCATAACCTTCTTTTGTTTTAAACGTATAAATAGGCTCCCAGTTCCGTGCTCCATAGTAGCCATTTACACCATAAGCTGAAATTTTAGATGTAACTAAGATAGGTTTATCTATCTCCTCGATACTCTCTACCTTCTTAATTACACGATTTAAAATGTATTTTGCTTCTTCAGCAAGTTCCTCTTTGATTTCTTCAATCTCTAACTCAATTGCCTGATTTATTTTTTCTTCTCTTATTTCTCCGTATTTTACTTCTCGCTCTAAAATAGTAATAAGATGACTTCTACCTTCATCAATTAATTGATTGAGTTCATTTATAATCCTTTCTTCTATATAGGTATCTTTAGTTTCTAATTCTACTAGTTCCATATCAATATAAATTTCTGGAGAAAGAGGTATTTCACCATTAATACTTTTACTACTACTCCTAAGCTTAATCTCAAGGGCAATATAATAATCTTCTATTTTACGTTTATTAATTAATTGAATGGCTTCTTGTATTTCTCTTGTTTTATTACCTAATGTATAGGGTCTAAGTGTTATACTTGTATCTTTTATTTCACTTATAAGCATAGTTCCTTGTTTACTTGCTTCTTCCAACATCTGTGCTGGAAAATAATAATAATAACTTTTAATCTCTTGTTCTGCTGCTAATGTATACTGCTTAGTTATACTCATTTCTGATTGCATATAACTTTCACGGTATTTATATACTCTACTATACTTATCTGATTCTATTTCCCAATAAGGTTGTCTCTTAAGTTTTTCAGCTTCACTATCGTATTTTTTAAGGTACTCCTCATACTTATTGTCTAACTCAGCATCTTCATCATCATATTCTGTTCGATATTGAATTTTATCTGAATAGAGTGATTTAGGATACTCTGTATGTTCAGGCTTTATCTTTGTCTTATCTATTACTCTTACTTTAATCTCATATTTACTTCCTGGCTTTAAACCTGTAATCTTATAAACTAAATGGACATATCCTTGTGGGACTATCTTTTCATCTTCTTTTGAAGTTACTCTAGTAGTCCTATAATCCAGCCTATAATCTTCATCTTTCTCTCCTTTTACTGCAATATCAAAATCATATTCTTCCGGAATTTTAGCCTCCTGAGGCACTGGTGCTAAGAAACTAATGACTGCTTCATCTTTTAAATCATACTTATAGTTATCTGGATGTTCTATCTTTAGTTTGATAGGTCTATTTACAGGTTCTGTTGTAACAGGCATCATAATCCAATCTGAATAAATCTCTTGTCCTAAAATAACTACTACTGTACGTATATAATAATAATAAATAGTATTTGGTGCTAAAGTTATATCTTGAATCCTATTCCTATCCGAACTTTGCTTAGGATCCAAAATCCTCCAATCCATTTTACTATTTATTCTTTTTTCTAAAAAATCCATTTTGCTTCTAAAGCCTACTACCTCACTATTAATCGTTTGTAACTCATCTATGCTCATCCTTCTATCTAATTGTGAACGGCTTAATTCCTTATCTTGCACCCTAGCTAATTCATAATAGATTGTGCTATCTTTAGGTGCTACATACTCTGATTCTAACCAACCTAATGTAACACTTGTATTATTTAACTGTTCCTCTATCCAAAACTTACTTGGGGTAGGTGGTACTTGTTCATCAGGACTAGGTGGTATAGGTGCTGTATAGGTAGTAAAGCTGTGAGTACCTGATAGTAATGAATGTTCTACATATTTTTCATTAGGCTCTCTCCATGGCTCCACTTTTACTTTCATTTGTACATAATAAACTTGATTTGCATCCAATCCATTTATTACGATAGATGTATTTCCTTGATTTTTCAACCCTATAGATTTAATAGGTAGAATTTCACCTTTTCTAAGTGCTTGTTTTTGTACTTCTGTTAGTTCTATACTGTTTTTATTAGAATCTAGCGGATCATATTCTATGAACAAGTGCTCTTTATTAGTGAAGTCAAAATCTTTTTCTGCATAATAATCCTTAAATTCATTTTTTTGATATAAAAAGAACTCATAAGTTCTTCTATACTTCTGATCATCTTGTTTATTACTATCCATCCATAGATTCCAATTGGCTGGTCTTAGCATTCTCTCATAATACCTAGAAAGATTAGTATGCTCGAAAGTTATTTTTTGAGAAATACTATTTTGATTACTTGTATTATCTTGGCTATTTATTTGAGATACAACTGGAATAATTTCTCTTGTTTCATCTATTGAAAATGGCATAGGATTAGACTCTTTACTTACTGTAAGTGAATCTATACTTCCTTTTTTATCATAAACTGCTCTTATGGTTGCATAATAAGTATTTGGCACACTAAAAGATAATGTTGTAACTTCCTTTAATGTCACTGGATAATCTTTTAATAGTTTATAATCTGAGGGTATTCCATCTAATCGGTTCCAATTTGATTCACTTTTTTCATCTTTTACCTTTATGTCTTCCATTATGAAGGTATCGGTATCTGCTTTATAGCGTAACTCTGCATCTATATCAGTTCTCCCAGCTATTCCACTATAAGGCTCTACTATAACTTTTCCATTTGTATTTTTTGATACCTTAAATACCTTACTATACACCTTTCCATCCTGAGGTATTGCTGGATCTTCATACAGGAATACCTCATAATATAAATCTCCCTCATCTAATAATACTTCTATTGCCCCACCTGTAGTTGACCTTTTAGGTGCTGTCCATTCCATATCAAACCCTATTGCTTGCGGCTGTTTACTTCTATCTAAGGCTGGTATGGCATAGATATTATTAATTCCTTTAATTTGAGGAGTTGGAGGTGGGATGTTCGTATCTTTATAAGCTTCATAAGTTAAAACTTGTGACTTAATCACTTGACCAAATACTTGTACCTCTATTTCATATTCTTGAGTTCCTTCTCTTATAAATGGAATAGGTATTGAATTACTTTGACTGTTATTAGCCACACCTACTATCTTTCCATCTTGATATACTGTGTAAAGTATTTCTGAGGTACCTAATCCCTGATAAGGTATATAACGAATAACTGCCTCTGTTTCATTGGTTCTTTCAATCCAAAATCCTAAATATGTATGCGCCTTCTGATCTGTTATAAATCTCATATTATTTAATCTTGTACTTGTAGATGGAATAACTATTTCTACTTTTTCCATCACTCTACTCTCACCCAATGCATCCCACTTAATGGTTTCTTGCTGTATTGCAGGTGTTTCTTCTTGTACTAAATAAATTGTATGTAGTTTAGAGCTAGAATCATAAAGTTTTTTACCTTGTTCGTTTTTTCCTGTTACTGTTACATTTTGTGTATTAGCTGCAAAACTAGTATTTAATTGAATATCTGTTTTTTTATAGTCTACTATATTCAACTGAATAGGAATTTGACTGCCATCCTTTATATCCTCAAAGCGTAATGTGGTTTCATTAATTTCTTGAGGATGTTTGAATTGTATTTTCATTCCTGGTTTAGCCCCTGCTTGTTCTGGAGCGGTAATGTGCCCAATAGAATCCAAAGTCCCCTCTAGATGTATAGGTTCAGCCTTAAACTCTGCCATTTCTTCAAATACTTCTATCGTATTTGTTATTCCTCCATATGATAGTTTAAAGAGTGTAATATTCCCTTTTTCTATACCATTAGTTGTTAAAATAAATTTATTAGAGTTTCTTTGATCTACTGTATACCTAATCTCTAATTCTTCTTTCTCTATTCCTATAATTTTTCCTCTGTCTGTGTAAGGTGCTTGTATTTTTTTCGTTAATTCAGTTGTAATCCTATCGTTTATTCTAACACCTACTGGCCACCTATCATTAAGTACATCTTTAACTCGATAAGCTTTATCCTCATATGTACCTATTGATTCTTGTATTTGAGTTGTTACCTCAACCTTATCACTATCTACATTTAAAGTTATCTCTATCTTTGTTGGCTTTAAATTATTCATCACATAATACTCTAAAAGATACTTTCCATTTTTACTAATATCAATTTCTATTCCTGTCAATCCTGTATTAATTTTTTCATTGACTAATTCTTTTACCTCTAGTTGTTCATTAATCCATTGATTAGTTTTTTTAATCATTTGATTTGTGGTTATCTTAGAAGTTCCTAAAGAAGTCATTGGAAATATAGAAAATATCATAATCCATGCCATCATAAAAGAAATATTTTGTCTTATTTTTTCTCTCCTCATTAACTAGCTCCTCCCTCTTCGTTTACCTTTTAATTATTCTATCTGTTCATTTTATAGATTTAAAACATACCTATTCTTTTATTATTTATCGACAATTATGTCTTCAAAATTTAGTTAAATACTTACTTCTATACTATCTGTAGGAATTATCTTGATTATCTGTTATTATTGAAATATCTATTGTATAAATAAATTGATAGAAATTAGCTCATTCTAATTATTATCAGAGAGCATGCAATCGGAGGGAATAATGAAAAAATCAACTAAGTATAAACTTTTATTACTCCTATTAATTCCTTTAGCTACACTCCTAGCTTATTGGTACACTGCTATGCCCTATGGCTGGGAAAAGTTTTATTCTATGGGAATTAATAAGTTTTTCATTCAATGTGTGAGTTTACTCATGGGTTGGATTCCTTTTTCAGTATTTGAGATTTTAATCTATATTTTTATTATTTTAGTGGCACTCTATATCTTTTACATTCTCATCAGCTGTATTAAAAACCTTAAATCTTCTCCTAAAATTCTTCTTAATACAGTTCTTAACATAGGCGTATTTTTAAGTATTTTATATACTAGTTTTATGCTTATGTGGGGATTAAACTATAAGCGTCCTCAATTCGGTATATCAGAAAACCTTGTTGTCAGTGAATACACTCCCGAGCAACTCGGAGAACTCTATAGTTTTCTACTGGCACAGGCTGGTAAAATCCGAGAACAACTTCCTCAGAATAAAGATGGGGCTATGGTAGCTTTAGGAGATTATAGAGATATTTTTAAACGTGCTCAATTAGGGTATGATGTAGCAGGTGAGCAGTTCATTGAATTAACAGGCGATTACGGAATAGCTAAGCCTATCTTAGCCTCTAAATGGCTGAATTATACAGGTATCACAGGTATTTATTCTCCTTTTACTGCTGAGCCTAATGTAAATATAGCTATATTAGATATGAATTTACCCGTTACAACTTGCCATGAAATGGCACATCAAAGGGGCTACGGTTTTGAAGATCAATGTAACTTTATTGCCTATTTAACTTGTATTATGCACCCTGATTTAGATTTCCAATACTCAGGCTATATTCTTGCTATTTCCTATGTAAGTAATGCTCTGGCATCAACAGATTATAATCTACTTTTGGAATTAAATAATAATATGTCTGCTAAAGTTTACTTTGATCTCAACTATCACAATGATTATTGGGAACAATTTGAAGGAGAAGTCCAAGAAATTTCTAATAATATTAATAGTAGTTATCTACAAGCCAATGGTGTTGAATCAGGAACTCAAAGTTATGGTAAGGTAGTAGATTTACTTTTAGCCTACTATGATAAATATTATTAGACAAAAAGAGCTGAATTCTAATTAAAGAATTCAGCTCTTTTTCTATATTTATTATGCTAAAATATGTGATAACGAAAAAACCACATGAATATAATTCATGTGGTTCGTAAAGCGGGTGATGGGAATCGAACCCACGTAACCAGCTTGGAAGGCTGGTGTTCTACCATTGAACTACACCCGCATAAATTTGGCAACCACCTACTCT
>JBOFPL010000179.1:0-5740 GCA_051659885.1 Cellulosilyticaceae bacterium | reverse complement strand
CTCCATTGGTTACTTGTATTTCAATTGCATAGTATCTTTTCTCTAATTCATCCGGAGTAAGCAAAACAGTTTCTCCTTCTGCTACAGTTATTGTTTTAATAAAAGGCTCATAGCCTTCTAAATAAATCCCCACTTTATGTGTACCCGGATTTATTGCGATAGGCCCACCTATTTGCTCTATATTCAGTTGCCTATTCCTATTTATTTCTAATCTTCCTTTTAAAGTAGGCAGATTATTCACCTCTATAAATCCTTGTTTTTCTAAAACGCTTAAGCTGTACACCTGATTACCAATTCCTACAAGGTGAATCGTATCATACATCCCCACAAAATGAATATTATCAACCTTTTTCCCTTGTTGATCTAACAATAATAAATTTTCATTATACTGATACGTATTTTCTCCTATCAAAATCTCATGATTGGTTTTATCTATCTTAACATTTTTAAGCTTCGTTTTAATCCAACTCTGACTACTTTTACTGATTGCTAATAAATTCTCCTTAGCTGGCTCATAATTAATCTCTACGATTTCTCCTACTTTAATGCTTTCCTGAGGAATGGTATTGCCTCTTTCATCTTTTATCACGGTTGAATCAACTACTTCTACTTTGACAGTTTGTCCTTTTTCTATATCAAATAGTTTTAATTCATTCCCTATTTTTTCTTCTATTACACCTACTATAACCGATTGAAAAGGTATTTTAGGTTGAGCCACCTCTCTCACCATACCTACTTCATTCGATATGTTTTTGTGCGTCACAAAATATTTTATGCCTACGAACATGAATAACATCAACGCAGACATCCCAATAGTGGCCGTTATAAGCATCGTTATAACGAACTGTTTATTCTTCATGGTAATTCTCCTTATCCTAGGACTTACTTTATGTTTATTTTACCCTCTATCTTAAGTACCGTCAATTTGTGTTCAACACATATACATACTAGGCCTGGAGATTTATCTTAATGAACAGATAAACCTCCAGGCCTAGTCGCTAACCTTCTATTTTATTTAAATCATCTCTTGAATCTTATATGCTGCTGCTAATTGAGCCTCTTTGTACTCCAGCATATTTTCCCATTTCAACTCAAACATATTATAGTTTGCTCGTCTTTTTGAATTTAAATATTTATTGCATATGGTTGCATATTTTTCTGGAAAAATAAGCATAGCTTTAAGTCCCCTAAGTTCAGATTCACTTAATGGCTTTTGCTCTTGATAAATATCAATTAATTCTTTAAGTAAATTAACATCCCAATTATTCTTTTGCATAATACGCGTCAGTAGATTGGCTAAATCTACAATCTGTAAATTATAGCTACAGTTGTCTAGATTATTAACAATATATTCTTCTTCTCCCACTCTACTTACTGCATGATAATTATAGTCGTTATGTATTAATGTATAGTTCTCTTTCGCCTCTTTAATTAATTCATTGCAGCTGGCTAAGTCAATACATCCTAATGCTAATTTTTCTAATTGCTCATACTCTCTGTACCCTTCTACAAACATAATCTCAAAAGGTGTCTTTTGTGCAAGTTTAGATATTTTTTTCTTTAATCTCATTGATTCTATGTGTCTCTTTTCAAAATATTCATATATATTTTTAATAGCAGCATTATCAATATTTCTGATTTCTGATTTTATCCCTCTGGCTGAATTATGAAATACAGCTAATAGTTTTGTAATTTCTTTTAAATCCCTTGCTTCTTTAAAGTCTATTTCTTCACACTCCATATGTTTTTCCATAATATAGACTTTATCTTTATATATAGAATAGGGGACTTTTTTCTTGTTAGTATATATCTTAGTGATTTTATTAAATCCATTTTGGTGGATATACTCGCTAACCTCATACTCAAATAATACTTGCTCCTTAGGGATATTAATTTTCCTCAGAACATATTTTCCCTTATTCGTTTCTAGATAATAATTACTCCTGTTATACTGGTACTTTTTAATGGCTACATCAAATTGTGTAGTTAGTTCATTACTAAGTATTCTCATCATTTTCCCCCCTTATATACATAATTTTTTACCTGTCTTTTTATTTATATGAGACTGTCTCAAAAAAAATATCTATTTTTCATTTCTGGTTCACATTTTTAGTTAATAATATTTCATTATATGGTACAATAATAATGCTTATGCCACCTATCTTGCAAAGGAGTGATACTATTGAAACGTAAAGGTTGGCTAACCCCTATATTAGTATTTATTATCTGTATTTCATTCTTGCTTAGCTATCAAGCTAAACAAGGTGGTTACTCTTTGGCTCGTACCATAGAGACTCCTTTATCACCCTGGAATATAGGTATTTCTCATATAACTAAAATAGAGTTTAATGAATCTAGTAAGTCAATTACTGCACTTTTTTCAGAGGGTAATTGGCAAATTGTTACCCCAAAATCCATAGAGGCTGATTCTACCTATATCTATGGTATTTTATCTAACTTTTCTGCTCCACAATTAATAGACGTCATAGAGACTAATGTTACCAATTTAGCACCTTATGGTATTGATAAATTTTCTAAGTCTATAACACTATATGATGTAGATGGCAACAAATATGAATTAATTTGTGGAAAAGATGAGTCACCTTCTACGTATTATGTCTATGTGCCTCATATGGAATCCATCTATACTATGCACAAGAATGCATTTGATAGATTATCTCATAATTTATCCCTCTGGCGAGACAAAAATTATCTTCATTTTGATGCCGCCAAAACCTCAAAAATAAAGATTACTCTTCCAAATAAAACACTCGTCATTACACAGGCTATAAAAGATGATGAGGTTACCTTTACCTCAGACTCCTTATCCTCAGCCGAGATCGATCAACTCTTCAATTTTCTTAGATCTACACGTGTAACTAACTTTATCATAGATGACGCCTCAGATAGTGTTATTCAAAATTATGGGCTTCATCAACCGTCTGCTACGGTATCTATTTGGGATTTAAACCAAACTGTTACTTCATTTAGTATGGCACCTCATCTAGATCAACCTGGGCAGTCCTATGTTCTTATGAAGGATAATAAAAACATTTTTTCTGTAAATGCCTTTAAATTTAAACATTAAAAAAGCCTCCTATCATTTGGAGGCCTTTTTAATTCCTTATTTTAATGACTATTACTTCAACTTCAAATATCCCATCAATTCTTCTTTACTATTTCTCTCTGGATATTGCAAAACATAATTTAAAAGTTTATCCAATAGCTCTCCAATACCTTTTCCTTTAGGGATTCCTAATTCAATTAAGTCTCCCCCATTTAATGCTAACGCTTTCAAACTGTAGCATTCGTTATTTTTAAGCACTTCCTCTTTTAATTCTTTTGCTTTTTCAATTTGTACTAATTTAGACTCTAATTTTTTAGGATTCTGAGCTTTGGCATCCGCTACTTGTAAGACCATTAGTTTATCAAATAATTCTACACCCATCTCTCCCAAAAGTTTTTTGATGGTTACTTTATTAATCTTTTCCCTTAGATGGTAGTCATGTTGTTTGATCAGCATACAAACTTCTTTAATGGTTTGATTATCCCATCTCAAGTTAGTAAGAATTTTTTTACTCATTTCTACACCCTTGGCTGGATGATTATAGAAATGATCAACTCCCTTTTGGTCAGTTGTACGAGTCGCTGGTTTGCCAATATCATGTAGAAGCGCAGCTAATCTTAGTACTGTATCTTTAGGAACATGTTCCATCGCCACAATACTATGTTTGGCCACATCATAAATATGGTGTGGATGATTTTGCTTTGTCTGATAAGTTGGTATGAATTCCGGGATAATGTATTCCATCAAACCTAATGCATATAACTTATTAATATGTGATGGTCTATCTGATAGACAAATTTTCAAGAATTCGTCTCTAATCCGTTCATGACTAATAAATGCTAATAAATGCTTACAAGCCTGTATCCCTTGTATCGTATTATCTTCTATTTCAAATCCTAACTGAGCTGAAAAACGAATAGCTCTTAAGATTCTTAGCGCATCTTCTTCAAAACGCTCTTTTGCATCTCTTACTGATTGAATGAGCTGCTCTTCGATATGCATTTTTCCATTATAAGGATCTATAAATCCTCTCGTTGGATGATAGGCTATAGCATTCATCGTAAAATCTCGTCTGGATAGATCTAATGTAATATCCTCTACAAAACTGACATGGTCAGGTCTTCTAAAGTCTTTATATTCTCCTTCTATACGATAAGTCGTTACTTCATAATGTTCTTTGTCTAAAATAACGGTTACAGTCCCATGTTCAATACCGGTATCATAAGTTCTTTCAAAAACTGCCTTTACTTGCTCCGGTTTTGCTGAAGTGGTGATATCCCAATCGTTTGGCTCTCTATTCATCAACATGTCTCTTACACAACCACCTACTACATACGCTTCATAACCTGCTTCTTCTAACCTTTCAATGATGACTAATGCTTCACCTGGTATTTGCTTGTTGTACTCTTGGTTCATCGTTAATCCTCTTTCTACTTCTAACTTTAATCTTAGTATAAGTATAATCCATTTTCATGACTTATTATACCCTAAAACACACTTACCGCCATCCTATTTAGCTCCTTTATATAAATTAGAACTTGGCTACCTCTCGGATATCCTCTATAATAAATACAAATAGAACGCTTAGAAAAGAGGGAACCTCCTTGGATAGAATAAATAGTTTTATACCCCTATACTATCAACTCAAAAAAATTATTATAGATATGATTGAAAATGAAGAAATCAAAGCCGATGAAGCGATTCCTTCCGAACCTAAACTCATGACTCTATATGACCTCAGCCGCACCACGGTACGTAAAGCCATTGATGAGTTAGTCAATGAAGGTTATCTGTATAAAATCCAAGGTAAAGGCACCTTTGTCAAAGGACGTGGATTTGAACAAGCACTGATTAAGCTTTCTGGTTGTAGTGAAGATATTAAACGCCTTGGCCTTACCCCAAAACCAAAAGTACTTCGCTCTTTAGTTACCCATCCTTCTAAACGTGTGGCTCATTTACTAGGGATTTTAGAAGGGGAACAAGTCTTCTTTATGGAACGTATCGTTTATGGAGATGACTTACCTATCAATAAAAATAAAAGTTATATCCCTTATAAATATGTCTCAGGTATTGAAACCTTTGATTTTAATACAGAATCTTTATATAAAGTCTTAGAACAAGATTATCATATTACCATCAAAAAAGCTGTACGTAGTATTGAAGCTATTTTAGCGAATGACGAAGTAGCCGATCAGTTGGAGGTTAACGAAGGCTCTCCCGTTCTACTCTTTAAAGGCCAGGTTATCGCTACAGCTCCTAATGGTAAAGAATTTATCATCGAACACTTCGAGGCTATTTATCGCTCCGATCAATTCAAATTTTATATTGAGCAATCTAGATAATTGCTTCTTAAAAACTTATTTTTTTATAGGATATCTTATTACACGTATAATTCAAAGTGTAGTAAGGTATCCTATTTTTGTAATTTAGGTATTGCAAAGTCAGAAAGATAATGCTATATTATAAAAAACAACTTAACTTGTACGTACAACCCGACAACAAGACAATGTGTTGTCTTGTCCTGAAATAGATTATCTGGGAGGATACAAAAATGAAATTGTTTATTGATACTGCAAATACAAATGATATTAGAATGGCCAACGACTTAGGTGTGATTTGTGGTGTAACCACTAATCCTTCTCTCATTGCCAAAGAAGGTCTTGTATTTGAAGA
>JBOFPL010000178.1:0-4087 GCA_051659885.1 Cellulosilyticaceae bacterium | reverse complement strand
CAAATGGTAAGACGAGATAGAAATCATCCTTGTGTACTTGCATATGAAGTAGTACTGAATGAAACCTATCATGTACCTTATGGCTATACCAAAAAATCAGCACTTGTGGCATTAGAAGAACAAAAGTCTGCTAAAATAGCGACAGAAAGTTATGGATATGATCATAGAGAAGAGGCAAATGGCATAGACCAAGAAGCTGATTTTATCTTTGGATTCCAACAGCCTTTAGAAAAAACTAAGAAAGCTGTGATGTTTCTAAGAGAATATGCAGATACTTGGTTAGAGGCATATGGAGACTTCACTTCAAGACGTGTAGTAAGAGGGATAACAGATGGGTTTTATCCAGGCGGGGAAGCAAGAAATGTTATCAAAGCAAATAAGATGCTATGGGATACCTGCGATGAAAATCATAGTTTAGCAGATGGGTATGCATATCGTGATGAAAATAAAGCTTTTGTAGCCTGTGCACTGTGGACAGGGATAGATAGTAGAGGGGCATGGAGTGCTATGTCACCTTGTGGGGTATGGGATGGATTTAGATTGCCTAAGTTCTCCTACTATGCTTTTGAAAGTCAAAGACCAGTTCAAAAAGTAGATACTCTAGAAGAATTAGGCGTAGAGACTGGTCCTATGGTATTTATTGCAAGTCATTGGACGGCTAAATGCCCGGTAATGCATAAGGTTAAAGAGTCAGATGCTATTCAAAAGATAGGAACAGATGAGCTGAGAGAGATTTTTGTATATAGTAATGCAGATGAAGTAACTTTAAGCGTAGAAAAGGATAGTACTATACTATGGGAACAAACGATGCTTCCGTTAGATGAAACAAGAGGTAATCAATATGTAAGTTATTTACCACATCCACCTTTTAAGTTTGAAAATGTGCCCTATGTAGTGGGTTCCAATTTGAAGGCGTTAGCATATAACAAACAAGGTGAGATAATGGCAACACATGTAGTAAAAACGGCATTTGAACCTCATCGTATTCAATTAGAGGTAGCAAGTCATGGTGTGCCTATAGTAGCAGATGGCTCAGATATGACTTTGGTTTATGCAACAGTACTTGATAAAGAGGGGAATATTTGTACAGAGGCAGCGAATAGTATTTATTTTACACTCTCAGGAGAAGCATCTATAGTGGGAGATGGGGATAGATTAGCGCAGACTAATCCATTTAAAGCAGAAGCGGGTATAGCAGCTGTGTATGTAAAAGCATCTACAGTAGTAGGAAAAGTAAAGCTTACAGCTTCAAGTTATGGATTAGAGTGTGGAGAAGTAGAAATTAATATTGAACAGCCTACAATAGAACAAGCGAGTTATATACAGATCAAACAGAGGAGCTCACTAGACTCAGCTTCTATGAATTTAAGTGATCAAGAAGTTTTAGGTGAACTTAAACAAGAACAGGTATTAATGATTGATGGAGAGTATTATCCTAATAGTATTCTTTTGGCGAAGGATAAAGTATCTGATGGTAGATTAGTTTATAATTTACAAGGAAGATATACACAATTAAAAGCAAGCTGTTATATTGTAGAAGGCAATCAAACGGCAGAACTTCAAGTCTGGATGGATGGCATCTTAAGATATCAAGCTAATCCACAAGCAATTAGACAGTTAGAGCTTAATACGTCACAGGTTAATGAATTAGAGCTAAGAATTAAGACGGGAGAGTATGCACAAATAGCAATTTTATCTGCTTACTTTTTGCAGGAGGAAAGTGTAGTAGATGAATCAGAACTTCATGAAAATATAGCATCAAATAAATCTGCTACTGCAAGTGTAAATCCGCAAAATGCACAAAAGGTGATAGAAGGAAAAGGAACCTGGATGGGGAGTCGATTGATTAATGAAGAACCTCAATGGTGGCAGGTAGATTTGGGAGAATGTTATAATATTAGAAATATGCAAGTACATATTGGAGGACAAATGGGTTCAGACTGTACGCATTATACTTACCAAATCCATACTTCGTTAGACGGGGAGCATTGGGTGCAACAAGTAGAGAATAAGAGAACCTCTTGGTCAAATGGCATCTTAGATAAGTTTGTAGCTACAGATGTTCGCTATATTAGAGTAACTTTTACACACATTGATGGAATAATGTCAGCAGCCATAGGTAAGTTTGAAGCATACTATGATTATGGGGTAGATTCTGTAAAAGAATACGACCTTAAAGGGATAACAATAGAAGATCAAGACCTATTATTTGATCCTAAAACAACACAATACGCTATTCAAACAAATGAGAAAGAATTAAGGATAAGAGCCATACCTATGGATAGAAATGCTACAGTGGAAATTAATGACAAAGAAGTTGGATACCCACTAGATGGGAAAATTTCATCGGTAGTTCCAATGGTAATTAATTTACAAGAAGAAATAGCTGAAAAAAATGAAACTAGAAAAATTAAAATATCGGTAGTTTCTGAATCAGGAATGGGAAGAAAAGATTATTATATACAAGTCATTAAAGATAATAAATAAAATATAGAAAAAGCTACTTTGTATAGAAAAGAAACAAGGTAGCTTTTTTGTGTGGAGGTATGAGATAATAAAAAAGAAAATGGAAATAGATAAGAAAGAGGACAACAATGGAATTAATACAAATTTATGAAGCATATAATGAACTTAACAAAGACTATATACAAATATTAGAAGAAATAACTAGTCAACCAGAACACGAAAAACAAGAAGCGGTACTTGTAAAATTAAAAGCAATTAAAGCGCAATTAGAGGAGCTTATGAATCAGAGTAGTGAATTGGTATTAGATCAAGAAAATGAGCAAAATCTAAAAGACTTAAGATACCTTATTACAGATAATTTCTTCTTAGCTGTAGATTTAGTGCATTTTTACGAGCATAATGAAATTGGACGTTTTAAAATGCGTGTAGTCAATTATTTAAATAAAAAAAGAAGACATGAATTCTTTCAATAAAATAAGTGAGCGAAGTTAATCCTAGAAGTAAGAAATTCTAGGATTTTATTTTGAGAATAAAGAGGGGACTAAGATGGCAAAAATTTTTATTGTAGAAGATGATAAAGTATTAAGACAAGAACTGGAATGCTTACTGAGTGCATATGGGCATGAGTGTATTCATACAGATGATTTTGAACATATTGTAGAAAAAGTCTTAGAGGCACATGCAGATTTAGTTTTATTAGATATCAATCTACCCTACTATGATGGCTATTACGTATGTAGAGAAGTAAGGCAGCAGTCAAGTGTACCTATTATTGTAGTTACAAGTAGAAATAGTGATATGGATGAATTGATGAGTATGAATTTAGGAGCAGATGATTTTGTGACTAAGCCATATCATACACAAATTCTATTAGCGCATATTAGTGCTGTATTAAAAAGATATACAGGAAGCATTGCACTTCAAATGCTAAAACACAAAGGAGTTAACTTAAATTTAGCGAATGGAGTTGTTAGTTATGAAGCGCAGTCTATAGAGTTAACTAAAAATGAGCAGAGAATACTAGCTTTGATGATGAGATATAAGGGAAGTATTGTTTCAAGAGATGAAATTATGAATGAGTTATGGCAATCGGATGAGTTTATTGATGATAATACCTTAACTGTTAATATGAATAGATTACGTAAGAAGTTAGAAGAAATAGGGATAACTGAATTTTTAATAACCAAAAGGGGACAGGGGTATATGATATGAGTTGGGGACAATTTATAAAGGATAAATGGATTTTTTGTATGATACAGATAACCATTATTTTATTTATAGGTACTTTATTAATGGTCTATGGGCTCAATATATATGGCATAGTCTTTGTATGTATGATGATAACCGTAATGGATGTTTGTTTACTTTTAGGAGAATACTTTCAAAAACGTATATACTACCAAAAGTTTTTAAAGATGTTTACTCAGTTAGATAAAAAGAGGTTAATAAGTGAAGTAGGAGAAGAACCCACTTTCTATGAGGGTAAAATCTGGTGGGAAGTTTTAAGATTAGCAACTAAATCTATGAATGATGAGGTAGCTAAGCACAGAGGAGTACAAGAAGAGTATAAGGAGTATATTGAAGCATGGATTCATGAGATTAAAACACCTATTTCAAGTAT
>JBOFPL010000177.1:0-16874 GCA_051659885.1 Cellulosilyticaceae bacterium | reverse complement strand
AAAGTTTCATGAGCCTCACATCTTCTCCCCATATCTGCGGCATCTCCACCCATTGTTCTGGATTATAATCTGCTCCATGAAGCATTTTATTGACTTTTGGACTAATCGGTCCCCAATTTTTCATCTCATTATCCCCTCTCTTAGAATATATTAAACATTACTACAATTTTATCTCTCATCAAAAGAATAGTCTAGATTTTTCATTCTTGCATTTTATTTTTTCTCTTTGCTCATACTACTAAGGTAGTTTATATTTTATTTTCTAGGAGGTCGTATCATGGCTAAAAATAAACAGACATCACATCACTCTTGCGAAAATGTAACAACAGAAGGCACACAATATTTTCACGATAAAGCTTTAAAATCTGCTACCAACAATCAATGGTGTAGTAATACAAGCGATGCAGGTGTGAATTATTTTCATGACAAAGCCGAAAAATCTGCTACCAATAATCAGTGGGTTTCTACTGGAGCTACAAAAGGTTAAACTATAAAAGTCTACTTAGAGCCAGATTTTTGACTCTAAGTAGACTTTTTCTCATTTATACAATAATATGTTCACTTGCACATTTACTCTTCTCAATCGTTCGGCGCATACTTTCTAAATCTTCTACAAGCTGCATAATGTATTTATTATCTACATTGTAATTGAGAAAGAAAGATTCCATATCATGAGATACTAAATTCATTGTATTAGTAAGCTCTAAAAACTGTGGGAAGTTACTACTGTTTTTTGCATTCTTAAACTTTTTAAAATCTCGTTTAATAAATTCTACAACCTGTTCCACATTTGAGAATATACCTTCTGGCAAGGGATATGGCTTAATACGCTGTAAAAAATATTGTCCTTTTGCATTGATATTGTATACATAAGAGACTTCGTTGCCATCTTCAAAAGCAAATGTTACATAGTACAAGATCCCCTGTACCCTTTGTACATCTGTTGCTCCCATTAGACGTAACCGAGTCTCTATAGTATCTCCTTGTGCTAATGTTTGATTCATCCTTTCATCCTCCTTTTCCTAAGCTCCTTAAGCATATCTTAGCATCAAATACACAGTAGAAACAATAATTGATAGAATCATAAGTGGAAATCCAACCTTCATGTACTTACCAAAAGTGATTTTATAACCATTTTTCTCTCCAATACTCGCAAGTACAACGTTTGCTGAAGCTCCTATCAGTGTCCCATTACCACCAAAACATGCACCTAGAGAGACTGCCCACCAAAGCGGCATAATGTCAATCCCTTGTCTTCCTAAAGTAATAATTAAAGGGATAAGTGTCGCTACAAAAGGAATATTGTCTAAGAAAGAGGATGCAATAGCAGATAACCATAATAGTAAGATCATCATCATGACTGGCTTACCATGTGTAATCATTAATAGTCCTTCTGCCAGAGCATGAATAATACCCACTTCTTCTAATCCGCCTACTAGAATAAATAAGCCTGCAAAAAAGGCAATCGTAGGCCATTCTATATGACAGATAATCTCCTCTACATCCTGCTTACCTATGAGTAACATAATTACTGCTCCACTCAGAGCAATAATACCTGAACTAATATGAATTTGTGAATGGAAAACAAATCCTAACAAAATGAGTAGCATTACTAATAAACTTTTAATTAAAAGCCCTTTATCTTTAATTGCTTTTTTCTCATCTAAACTCATAATCTCTTTTTGGAATTCTGGTTTTACCACTAGCTGCTTACGATAAATAAAGCATAATAGAGGTAATGTAATCACTAAAACAACAAGTACTACTGGACCTGAATTAATTAAAAAATCATTAAACCCTAATCCTGCCGCACTCCCAATCATAATATTGGGCGGATCCCCTACAAGTGTAGCTGTTCCTCCTATATTAGAAGCTAAAATCTGTGTAATTAAAAAAGGAACTGGATTAATCTCTAAAATCTGTGTCACAACAATTGTCATAGGCCCTATCAGTAACACAGTTGTTACATTATCTAGTACAGCCGATAATACAGCTGTAATGATTGCAAAACTCACAAGAATCTTCCAGGCACTCCCCTTTGTTTTCTTAGCAGTATAAATGGCTACAAATTCAAAAAGTCCTGAATTTCTAACAACTGATACTACAATCATCATACCAATTAGTACGCCCAGTGTATTAAAGTCAATATATCCCGTTACTCTTTCAGAAGGAATAATGCCTAATAGTACCATAAGCATACCTCCGCCTAAAGCTACTACAGTACGATCAATTTTTTCTGTAATAACAAATACTATTACTGCTAAAAAAATAATTACTGCTATTATTTGCATTGTACTCATACGTCTTCTCCTTTCTAGTCAGTTATCGAACTTCGTTCTCTTGTTAGTATGAATACAATAGCCATTTTATATTTACTAAATAGCAAACTTCTCCGTAGCTTTATTTCATGCTTTGTTGTACAATGAGATAGACAACAAAGGAGATGTGAAAAATTATGTATTGTATTGTTGGAGAAAAAATATTACGCTGTGAAGTCAGCGAGAAACTAGAGAACTACTCATGGGTACGCATTGGTCGCGCCGAAAAAGGTCAAACCGTACCAAATAATCGTGTTTTTGAAACTGAACAAGCCGCACAAGCCTTCTTAGTGAAACGTGGCAAGATGCGTACATCTATAGATCAAGAACTATCAAATGAAGTAAATGCATGCAAGAAACTCTATGATGCATTCTGCGAAGAAACAGGTATCACTGTACGTGTTATCGATCGTCTTTTCAAAGTGCAAGATGTTGAAAAACAACTCGCACATTTACGCAAAAAATATAACAAAAGTGAAGCAAGTACACAAACTGGTACAAAAACACCTATAGATTCAAGAGCTTACTCTAAGAAGCCTTCTAGCCAGTTCAAAACTCAAAAAGTGTATAAAGATGCTTCATCTAATACCCCATGGTACAAATCAGATAATAAAAAGAAACGCTCTACTAAATAAAACAAATCCCCTAAACCTATTGCTAAGTTTAGGGGATTTATTTTACTTCTACTATTTCCCGAGAAATGCACTTTACCACTCTACATATCTTATATCTTTACAATCTGCTCACCTTAGACTTTATTACCTTTAAATTCTAGGCAATAACTTAGCGGTATTAACCTCATAGGGCAAACTTAATTCAGCCGTTCCATTACCACTTACTATATGTTCTTTTATAGTCGTACTGTAAATTAACTGACTGCTAACCTCATTGTTTAAAATTCTTTCTGTACGATAATCTGGCGTAGGCCAAAGCGCTACTTTTGCACCTAATCTATTGTATAATTCACTGGTAGCACCTGCATATCCATGGTGAGATACTTGAACCATCTCGCAACTTAATTTATCATATTGGTTTTCTAAGAGGTATTCACATCCTCGCTTATAGATATCTCCTAACCATAATATCTTTTGTCCTTCAACTTCCATCATTAATACAACACTGTAATCATTAAATGTAGCGATCTCTGGATATAAATTTTCTTGGGTATAGAGTACCTCAAAAGTCGCTTCTCCTATTTTTACGATTTCATTGGTATGTAAAATATGTATTTGATCCTCTGTATAATATGTCTCTATAACGTTATAAAACTCTTTCACTGTTGCAGGATCAGAACTTTTCCAATCTCCTATTGCATCAGATAGGTCTATGGGTTGGACATTATAATATAATTTTTGGACTGTTACCTTATCTAGATACTGCTTTGTAAAGTTAATAAAATTACCTACATGATCCTGATGAGCATGTGAAAAAAACCAACCTGCTATGCAGATTTCTTTTTCTGAACGACTTGCTAAAAAATGATATAACCTTTCATCTTCTCCATCTGTAAAATATCCCCCATCTATGATGATGAATCTGCCGTCCATTAATTGAATAACATAACTCATGCCACAGTCTACTATACTCTGGTCTAACTCTAGCTGATATAATAATGTCTTTTTCATATATTTTCCCCTTTTCTCTTCACCATATCAAATCATAACTCTTGTGATTATTTAAGGTTTCCAATATTTTTCAATGGCGTATTTCGCAAGCTCCACATACCTTTTTGCTCGGTCACAATCTCCATAAATAGTACAAACTTCTCGCTGTGCAACTTCAAGCATACACCCACTTGCTGCTTCAGCAATCCCTTTGAATGATGCAATAATGCCTGCTTCATCTAATGGTCCTAGATTCGTAACAAATTCCGCACGAGGCTTACTATAATAGGTGATTTGGCTTCCTCTTAAATATTCTCCTACTTGCATTTCATTATTAAATGGTGAAACAGATAATTTTCGGAGATTTTTCCACTTTGAAAGATATTCAGGAAAAATAGCGTCAACTCGTTCACAACATCCATATGAAAGTAGCCCAAAACGTTTGACAAGCCTATC
This sequence comes from Cellulosilyticaceae bacterium, assembly GCA_051659885.1. GTDB lineage: Bacteria > Bacillota > Clostridia > Lachnospirales > Cellulosilyticaceae > JAVVPO01. The sequence goes on along the minus strand of JBOFPL010000177.1, from coordinate 12,496 downwards.
TTGGTACGGGAATACAAATTCTCCAAAAGTATCTGGAGACACTGCAGTGGTTTCCTGAGATTCTAGAAAGCCCCAACATTGATTGGTTTGTGTTACATTTTGGCTAGGTAATTCATGATTGAACGCAAAGCTTTCTTGAGCTACTCCACTCATACCATATGTAGGTAAAAGTAATCCTTCTTTTTCTAGAAAATCATAATAATCTTCATAGACTTTCGTTGCCCTATCCATAATTTTATGGATAGCCTCAGGAGAATCATACATTGCCAAATAATAGTTTTCCATACCCGTCAGATGTACCAACGGATTGGTTATACTCCCCCCTAAACTTCCCATAGTCATTTTTACTGGAAGAATATCTCCAATTATTTCTTCTATCTCACTGGTTGTTCGTAAAGTCCCCTCTTTATCCACACCAAAATATCCACCACTAATTTTTTCAATCTCTTCTCCTATATCTGAAATCACAGGCTCAATATGAAATCCTTTTGCATTAATACCTTCTGCATGAGTGATTTGAGGTGAAATATTAAATGGATTTACCCAAGTATGCCACCCTACTGGATAATATGAGGCAATAGGGGTATCATCCCCCAAAATTTGTTGTCCAGCAATTGCTGTTCTTATACGATATTCAATTTTTCTAGCAGTATCTGTTTCACATTGCATTAAAGGATCTATAACCTCATTAGCAAAATTTGAAAAAAGAAATCTCACAGTAGGATTTTCTCTTTTTCCCGCCCCTAATGCATGCCATTTTTTTAAGATTATTTCATTCTCATGAGCATGTGCAAGTTCTAGTTGTTTTTTAGCCAAATCTCTGACGATTTCTCTATCTCTTTGTGTAATCATAGACATATTTCAAAACTCCCTTCAAAAACAAAACAAACTATTTGATTTATTTTAATTTTATAAAAATATCAATTTCATTATAACTTGAACACTCTCTTCAAACAAGCTTATTCCATACTTATATTTTCAGTTGATGGTTTCAGTTTTATCTACGTAGCTATAATCAAAAAAGGAGTGACAACTGTGGTTTTACTCACATGTTATCACCCCTTTGGGATTCATTCATCACAGAATACAGATTAATTATCTACTCTTCCTGTAACAATCTTAAAAATTTTATACTTCTTCTACTTTAATCACATCATAGCCTGCAATATCTATTGCTTCTATTATTGTCTGATCACTTGCTTCTGTTTCCACTAGTGCATATTGACCTTCAAGATTGACTTCAACAGTTTCTTTTTTCCCCAGTTCTTCCAATGCTTCTCTTACATGTTTCACACAGTGCATACAACTCATACCTTCAATTGTAATTTTCTTTTTCATAGTTTATCTCCTCTTCTTTTTACATTTAAATTTAATTATACATTATGCTTTGAATCTTTTGAGCCTAAGTGCATTGAGTAATACCGATACAGAACTTAAGCTCATAGCCGCAGCTGCAATCATTGGATTTAATAATGGTCCGCCAAAGATGTGTAAGATTCCCATAGCTATAGGTATTCCTAGTACATTGTACGCAAATGCCCAGAATAGGTTTTGCTTGATATTTCTAATGGTTGCCTTACTCAACTTAATAGCTGTTGGTACATCCATTAAATCACTTCTCATCAATACGATATCAGCTGCTTCTATAGCTACATCTGTTCCTGAACCAATTGCTATACCTATATCAGCTTGTGCTAAAGCTGGTGCATCGTTTATGCCATCTCCAACCATCGCTACTTTTCTATTTTCTCCTTGAAGTTTTTTCACTTCATTGGCTTTATCTTCTGGCAATACTTCTGCTAACACAATATCAATGCCTACTTGTTGTGCAATGGCTCCAGCTGTCTTTTGATTATCACCTGTAATCATAGCCACTGTTATTCCCATTTTATGAAGTGTCTCAATGGCTTTTTTACTACTTGGTTTTACAGTATCTGCTACAGCTATAATACCTTTTAATTCCTGGCCTATCGCAATGTACATTGGTGTTTTACCCTCTGCTGCCAGTCTATCTGATTCACTTAATAATGCTTCGCTATTAATATTTCTTTCTACCATTAATTTTTTATTACCTAATAAAATATTTTGACCGTCAATTGTTACTTCTATTCCATGTCCAGGTATCGCATTAAAATTTTCAATAGCTTTTAGGGCTAATCCTTTTTGTTCAGCGCCCTTAACAATAGCTTCACCTAGTGGGTGTTCTGATCCTTTTTCTGCACTAGCTGCTAAAGCTAAAATTTCATCTTCAGCTATTTCATTGGTTATAATATCTGTTACTTTTGGTTTCCCTTCAGTGATTGTCCCTGTCTTATCAAATACGATCGTATCTATCTTGTGGGTAGTCTCTAATGCTTCTCCCCCTTTAATAAGTACACCATTTTCTGCCCCTTTACCTGTTCCTACCATGATAGCAGTCGGTGTTGCAAGGCCTAATGCACATGGACAGGCAATGACTAAAACAGATATAAAGATTGTTAATGCAAATATTGCATCCTGACCTGCAACAAGCCATGCTGCAGCTGATGCAATAGACAATGCCATAACGATAGGTACAAAATAAGCAGATATCCTATCTGCCATCTTGGCAATCGGAGCTTTTGAACCTTGTGCATCCTCAACTAACTTTATAATTTGAGCTAAAGCTGTGTCTTTACCAACTTTAGTAGCTTTGTACTTAATAAATCCTGTTTTATTAATACTTGCACCAATTACCTTACTGCCTACTGATTTCTCAACCGGAATACTCTCACCTGTCAGCATTGATTCATCAATAGCTGTATTACCTTCTATTACTTCTCCATCTACTGGTAATTTCTCACCAGGCCTAACTAGGATAATATCCCCTACAACAACTTCTTGTAGTGGCACAACGATTTCTTGATTGTTTCTCATAATTGTAGCTGTTTTAGGTGCTAGCCCCATTAATTTTTTGATTGCCTCTGAGGTTTTTCCTTTTGAGACAGCTTCTAAGTATTTTCCTAATGTAATGAGAGCTAAGATTACAGCTGCTGATTCAAAATATAAATGCATCGCATACTCTGATTCACCGATGTTTATCTTATAAATTGCAAAAAAACCATAAGCAACTGCTGCTAATGTACCTATCGCAATGAGTGAATCCATATTAGGACTTAATTTTACTAAGTTTTTAAGCCCTACTTGATAAAATTTATAGCCTGCTATCATCACTGGAATCGTTAATCCTAACTGCACTAATGCAAAATTCAGTGGATTCGTCATAGGATCTACCATAGCTGGAAGTGGCATCCCTACCATATGCCCCATACTAATAATTAATAATGGGACTGTGAAAATGATTGAGATTATAAATCGCGTTAATAATTTCTGACTCTCACTTTTTTTCGGGGCAGCTTCTTTTAGCTCTTCCTCTTTAACTAATGTATATCCGGCTTGATCCACTACAGTTTTTAACTGTCCATAAGATACAGCATCTTCATCCATGGTTACTGTCAGCTTCTCAGTTGTAAAATTAACTGCTGCATTTTCAATACCTGGTAATTTTTTAGTCACTCGCTCTACTCTATTGGCACAAGCTGAACAGGTCATCCCTTCAATTTTAAAGCTATAAGTTTTTAAGTTTTTTACTATATTATAGCCAGCTTTTTCAACAGCTTGGCTTATCTTTTGTTCATCTAACTTATTTTCATCATACTTTACACTCAATGATTCTGTCGCAAAATTAACACTTGCTGATTCAACACCGTCTAACTTTTTAATCACTCGCTCTACTCTATTAGCACAGGCTGAACAGGTCATTCCTCCTATTTTTAATGTACTACTAATCATCTTATTTCCTCCTAATTCTACTTACTTTTCAACGTTTTTCTGCATCTATTACTTCATTACTTTACCAAGTACATTAATAATCTCTGCAATCTTTTCATCTGCATTATTCCCATGACAGGCATCTTTTACGCAATGCTCTAAATGCTGCTTTAGTATGAGCATATTAGCCTTTTTTAAAAGTGACTGTACAGCTAACATTTGATTCGATACATCCATACAATAGCGCTCATCTTCTATCATCTTAATAATACCATCTATTTGGCCTCTAGCCGTTTTAAGCGATTGAAGTGCTTTTTTTTGTTCTGTATTCATCTTTACCCTCCTCCTACCCACCCCCTCTGCGGGGGGGTATGCATTTATATTAATCTACTCTCTTTATACTGTCAACTACTTTTTAATTTGAAAATTATTTTTGATTATTCTTTCAACAAAAAAAGTCAACTAACTTTTTTATAGTGTTAGCTGACTTCCTTGCATTCATTCTTCAATTTTATTTGTTTGCCATCTTCTTTTTCATATCACTAAATCCAATCCAAACTGTCCATACATAAGCACAAGTTTTTGGAATCATAAGCATTCCAATTAAAGGATTTATATCTGCCCATAAAACAACTGGGATATAGAAAGCAAAACTTAAAACAATGGTTAACCACATAAATTTGAATGATTTATCGTTGTGTTCTTTTGCACTCTTATAAAATAATACAATAATGATAATACCCATGATTGCAAAAGGAATATTTCTATAAATTCCCCAAGAAATAGGTGCATTGGCACTAGTCCATGCATTTTGAGGGAATAAACATAAAGCAATTCTTAACACTGCCATTGCATAAACCCAAAAAGTAAGCTGTTTTTGTCCCTCCACTTTATATCTATTTCTCCATACATAGTATAGGATAATATAAAAAACAGTCATTGTAATAGATGTAATAAACTTACCTATTCCTAGTGGCACAATGTAGTTTTCTAAACCTGTTGTACATAAAGCAATTGCACGTGGTACAAGGTGGAAAGAATCCCCTAATCCTAATACTACTGCCATGATACCAAATAAAGTATATTGCTTGTTCCCCTTAGCATTTCTTATCATCAAAATACCCAATGTTACTACTGTAGTAAGATATACTACATCAAATAAAGTTTCCATAATTGCTTGCATCATAAACCTCCTAAATATAGATATTGAACATCGTTCAGTTTAGATTAAAATAATAACATCCTCTTTGGATGATATTATTCTAAATATTATTTAAGTTATTTATATATCATTCTGCGAATTGCTTCGATTAAAAAGTCACAAGAATTAGCTCGTTTCATGAGCAGTGACATTAAACTGCTAAAAATAAAATCAATAAACTCTTCCTTCGTAAAAGATTCAGAAAAAGCATCACTTCTAATATTTTGATCCACCTGTAGTGTGGCTAAAAGCCCCTTCTTCATGTATACAAAATATTGATCCATACTTTCACGACCTTTAGTCTTATCATCAGCTACTACACTCATGGCATGTACGCTAAAGAATGAAGGGTAATTTTCAGAGCCTCTTTGGATCGTCGTAAATAAACGTTGAATATTATCCACGAAGTTATGCTGGTCTTCATAAATTTTATAACCATGCATAATATCCTTCCAAACAGCTTCAATAGTCGCTATGGTTAAATCACCCTTGGTTGGAAAATAGTTGTAGATTGATCCTACTGATACACCACATTTTTTGGCAACATCTCTTATATTCAATCCCTGTAACCCAATTTCAAGAACAATTTCTTTTGCTACAGATAGTATTGCTTCTTGTGAAGTTATTGTTTTATTCATGCTAAACCTCCAAACTGAACAATGTTCATTATATCATAAGTTTTTTTTAATTTCAAGTCAATAAATATCTATTAAGATTTGAATCTGTCCTAATGATTTCTCTTTTTGATCTACTCCAGCTCTAGTCATTACATAAATCTCATAACAATCTCCCACTACCTTTATATCCTTTGATTCAATATAGTCTACAAGTGCCCTATAGTACTGACTTGTATCTGTGTAATCATCATCAAAATTAATCGTTAGATATTGTCCCTCTTTGAGTGTAATTATTTTACTTTCATCTATCAGTGTTGTATCCGGGATACTAATCATCATATTATCATATGCCAATTCATTTTTATGTTTAAAGTTTTCATAAGAAGTTGCAAAAGCTAGTTCTTTATGGGCCATACCATATTTTTTTTCGATATCTCCTAATGTTTTCGTTAAGTTTATTTCAAACTCTTCCGTATATCGGTTGGTATTACTATATTTTATAAATTTCCTTTCTTTATTCTCTTTTATGAAAACTTTTCCAATTCCTTCTTTTAATAAGCCTTCTATTCTACTTTCTAAAAAAGATATATTACTTTCGATAGCCTCTAGTTCTTTTATTTTATTTCTTATAATATCTTTTTGTTTACTTATACTCCCTAAAATAGCATCCACTGTTGTATAATCAGATACTAGTATTTTAATTTCATCTAAGGATAACCCCATCGCCTTACACTGTTTAATAAAATCTAAAATAATAAAGTGTTTAACTGAGTAGTATCTATAATTACTTTTTTCATCTACATATGCGGGCTTTAGTATCCCTTTTTTATCATATAACCTTAACGCTTGCACTGAAACATTATGTAGTTTAGAAACTTCTCCAATTGAAAATCTCGTATCCATTTTATATCACCTCATATTTACTATTTCCTAAATATAAAAAAGCTATGTCTAGTAGAATCTAAACATAGCTTTTTACATCACTAAAGATTTTTATGCACTTAGTACGCCTTGTTCACTTACTATCTCCTGATCTTTTGATTGCTGTATCACTTTATGTGTCGTTATTTTTATATTAGCCATTGCTCCTATTGTAATAAATGTGAGCACTTCCGCAACTAAACTTCCTGCCCAAATCCCATTAGGTCCTAACACTTTATAAAGGACAAGTAAGCAAATTGGTAAATAAATAATTGACCTTAAAATACAACTTAAATTAGAGTACTTAGGTTTTTCTAATGCTTGGAAATAAACAAGTGTATTAAGGTTTAGTCCCACTGCAAAGTAACTTACACTCGAAATTCTAAGTGCAATATAGGCTATTTCTGAAATCACAGGATCTGTTGTAAATATCCCTATTAACGTTGGTCCAAATACAAAGCTTATTACTACAAATAACGCACTTACTATAACGGATGAAATGCAAGTAATTTTAAAGAATCCTAGCATTTTCTCTCCATCCTTTTTTCCATAATTATAACTGATAAGTGGTTGTACTCCAAGTGTTAATCCATAAAGTACCATATACGTATTAGTTGTAATATAGTTCAGAATACTATACGCCGAAATTCCTATTTCTCCAATATACTTCACAATTATAATATTATGAAGCAGTACAATAATAGAATAGCTCGCTTGTGCAAAGAAAGATGGGAATCCTATTAATGAAAACTCTTTTAAATCAGAAAAATTTATTTTTACTTTTCCAAAGGTTAGATACCCTTTTTTCATTAGAAAATGGGGCAATAATACCGATACCGTTACGATTTGTCCAAGTCCTGTCGCTATGGCTGCTCCTTTAATCCCAAAACCTAACTCAAAAATAAAAATATAATCTAACACAATATTTGTTAAGGCTCCTGCTATTGTAGAAATCATCGCTAACTTTGGTTTACCATCATTTCTAACAAAACTACTCAACACTATTCCTATTAAATTAGGAATACAAAAGATTGCATAAAACCTTAGATATTCTACTGCAAGTCCTTTTAAATTATCTGTTGCTCCAAGCACTGTTACAATTTGCTCTGTAAATAAAATACAGCCAATACTTAAGATACTACTCACGATCAAAAGAAACTTGAATACTTGCCTAAAGATACTAACTGCTCTATCTATGTTTTGTGCCCCTATATTTTTAGATACTAAAGCACCACCACCAATTGCAAACATGGAAGCCAATCCAAACAATAGCACTGTAAATGGCAATACGATATTAACAGCTGCTAATGCCGAATCCCCCACCCCTTGACCTACAAATATACCATCTATAACTGTATAGAGGGATGATATAAACATTGCAAGGGCAGATGGCAATGCATATTTAAAAAACTCTTTTGTCATATTTTAAATTTCTCCCTTTTCATTTTGTGTGATAGTTTATATCATAAACTCTATTACAGGTATAGAGTCAATATCTAATTTCAAAATAGCACACCTCATGAATGGCATTCACTATCCATAATTTCATCAGCTTTCGCCCATTACCTCTAAGGACTTACCTTGTAGTTTTTCAATCTCTCTCAACCATGGAATCTCCTCATTGCTACAGAATGAAATCGCTGTACCACTTTGCCCTGCTCTTCCCGTTCTCCCAATGCGATGGATATAAGTTTCAGGGACATTTGGAATATCCATATTGATAACGTGTGATAATTTATCAATATCAATCCCCCTTGCAGCCACATCTGTAGCAACCAAGATTTTGATTTCCTTTTGCTTAAATAGTTCCAACACTTTCTGACGTTCTGATTGACTTTTATCCCCGTGAATCGCCTTGTTTCGGATATTTGCTATATTAATTGCCTTACTTACTTTATCTGCTTTTTTCTTTGTCCTTGTAAAGATTAATACTGACTCAAAAGTTTCTGTTTTCAAAAGCTGTAACAAGTGTGCTGTTTTATCTGGTTCCTCTACAAAATACACTTGTTGCTTAATCTCGATTTCTCCATCAAGAGATTTCTCCACTTCTATTTTTACAGGATTTTTAAGAATCGTGCGTACCAGTTTCATGACTTTGTCTGGCATAGTCGCTGAAAATAATATATTTTGCCTATTTTTCGGTAGCCCTGCGATAATATTTTTCACTTGCTTAATCATCGCTTCATCAAGCATTTGATCTGCCTCATCCAGTACAAACATCTCCACCTGCTCCAACTTTACAAAGCCTTGTTGCATCAAATCAAATAATCTTCCTGGGGTGGCCACCAAAATCTCTGGCTCTCTTTTTAAGACCTTAATATGACGTTTAGGTGTCACACCACCAAAGATGACCCCTACCTCAATACCTAGATGAGCTCCATAATGATCGAACTGCTCCCCAATTTGAATAGCCAATTCCCTAGTAGGTGCCAATACTAGTGCACGAATGGGTCTCTTCCCTTCCTCACCAACAGCTCTATCTTCTTTTAATAGATTCTGTAATATCGGAATGGCAAAGGCTGCTGTTTTCCCCGTCCCTGTCTGAGCACATCCCACCAAATCTTTTCCACTCAGCAGTACTGGAATCGCTTGTTCCTGTATAGAAGTTGGCACTTGATAATCTTGTGCCTCAATCCCTTGAATAATTGCTTGATCTAACCCAAAATCTTGAAATCTCATTTGTGTCTCCTTATCGGTCATAAAATTTTATATACTCAAATTCAAGAGAGGCTAACCTCCCTCACCATAGCAAAAAGGTCTAGAACTACTCTAGACCTCTAATCTCATTTTTATTTATTTTCTTTATTAGCTATATTATATCCTATTTATGATTGATTATAAACAATTCTTTTCTAAATCCCTCTGGTATCACTCACCTGTTTCTTTATATCTCCTGAGCAGGCTGTGACCAAAGTGTTTTACTCAATCTAGGCATTTACTATTAACTTTCTAGATGTTGAGTTAGAAATGTTTTTGTTTTATCTGCAATTTCTTTTGCATTAGTTTGATGCATTAAATGAGGGTAGTCTACAATCTCACTCTGCACCTTATTCCCCAATTTTGCCAAATGCTTTTCCTGATAAATCATGCTATCTTCCTTGAGTTGCTTACTAGCTCCTTCTATGGTAGGTTTTGAAATAATCTTAAGTACAGGTATCTCTTCTGGCACTGTAAGTTTCGCTGTATCTTCTATCATTTGTGGTATAGCTAGACCTATATGCATCATTGTGTCATTAAATACTCTTTTTGTAAAAGTCTTAATTAATCTTATTTCTTCTTGTGTATAACCATTTTCTGCCTTATAAGGTAAAGGTATAAGACTAAGTTGTAATCTTGTAAAACCTACATTTTGAAGAAACTTGCTAAGCTGATAGATCCATGCTATAGAAGGTGCCTTCTTATTAATTAAAACAGAAGGCGTGGTATCAAGTAGTACCATTGCTTTTACCTCTTCAGGATACTTTACAGCATAATTTTCCACGATTAAACCACCTAATGAATGTGGCATAAAAATATAGGGTGCCTTAATCCCTGCTGCCTTTAGTGCTTCTCTTGTTTCTTCTGTTATATACTCTACTGTCCTAGCTTTATCAGTACCACTGCTAAACCCTACTCCTTTATAATCACAAACTACCACTTGATACGCATCTGAAAGCTTCCTCACTAGTGGTCCATAGTCTGCTTGTGGAAGACTTACACCATATCCTGCTAAAATAACAATTGTATCCGCACCCTTTCCTTCGGTATACACATTGATTTTCCCACCATCTACTTCTGTCATTTGCCCTTTTGGCACAAGTATTGCATCTTCTTTTACAAGTGCTGTCTTATTTATAAAATAGCCTATTATCATCAATCCTACTATTATTCCTATTATACTGCCTAAAATCATCATACACTCTACCCCCTTATTTCTCCTATTATACGCTTCACTTGTCTATTTACTTGTTTTCATAAGGTGATGATATGGTTGATAGCTGTCTTACTTTTCTATCTGGGGTCTTTTCTAAGTCAAGGTACTTCGCCATGACTCCCCCTATTTCTCCTAATAACTCTCCATATTCTTTATCTGTAAGATTAAATGTCGCTGTTCTCATAAACAGCATATCCTTTTGTGGATCTGATTCTTCCTGCTGAAAATACCGCTCAAATCGCCCTAGAATCTCTAGCATAAACTGACTCGCTATTTGGCTAGGTGACTGCTCGCTATAGGCTTTGGTCTCTGTATTGAGTCCATATACTTTTTCTACTGTTCCTCTGATTTTATTTTCTTGAATCACTTGAATAAGTGTTGCACTTTCTAATGTGTTAATATGCCTATACAGTGTGGTTCTCGGCACATCATCCATGATCTCTACTAATTCTTTAGCCGTAGCAGACTGATGCAACATAAGGTATTGAATAATACGCATCCTTATAGGATTTAATGTAGCCTTTGCTATACTCATTTTCTTCCGCTCCTTTATTAGTTCCATTTTTAATTATAATCTCATTTTTGGAATTGTAAATACTTTTTCTTAATTTTAATAAAAAATATATTTATCTGAACGCATAAAAAAGAGGTAGAACTTTTCGTTCTACCTCTAATCATACATAATGAATTATGCTTTTGTTACGTTCTCTGCTTGAGCACCACGTGGCCCTTTTGTAATGTCAAAGTTTACTCTTTGACCTTCTTCTAATGATTTGAATCCTTCTGATTGGATTGCTGAGAAATGTACGAATACGTCATCTCCATCTTCTCTAGCGATAAATCCAAATCCTTTTTCTGCGTTAAACCATTTTACTGTACCTGTCATTTGTGGTACCTCCATTTTTTTATTTCTGTAATAAAAATTTACATTTTATTACAGATTATATTAAGTAACGATATAATCTCTAATAACATGTAAATCTAATTAATTTTAAAAAAATAATTAGCACGCGAAGTGATATAACTAAATACTGAATATATTGTTATTATAAGCTATTTTCATATACTTGTCAATAACCTAATTTTCCTCTGAATCGCTTATTAATACTACGTTTTCAACTTTTTACTAAATTTTCCCATATAATATAATCATGATTAACACCTCTGTGATATTATACACCCCCTGAACCTAGTTGCCTAAGTTCAAGGGGTTTAGATGAGTACCCTGCAAAGCAATCTAACATGATCAATCAAATTTATAAATTAAAATTCATTCATCAAAGTCATTACGAGGTTATCCACTCCATAAACTTCCTCAGTTTCAAAAATTTCCTGTAATGTTTCTATATTCTCTTCTAAATGCTCAATATCTTTAGAATACATATGTGCTATATCCACCATATCTACTTCTGTAAATTCCCCATTTTCTATCCATCTTACTACTGCAAGCTCCTTAATCATTAAGGTACTCATTATTGCTATCTTTATTTTTGAAGATAGATCATAATCAAAAATAGACTTCATAAAGTATCTAAATATAAAATACACTAATATATTTTTAAACTGATACATGTTATCTTTATAATAATGATTAAACTCCCTGTGCTTATCGATATAAAGGGCTCTATCCTCTTCACCTTGCCAAAAGTTTTTTAATACATTATTTAACCCTAATGGATCATTAGCGTTTATATGCTCTAAATCTCTATATGTTTTAAAATACTCATGTACATTATTATATTTCGTGATTTCATTTCCTTTATATTGATATAAATCATTGATTAATTCTTCTATAAAACTACTTCTATTATACTTTTCTAAAATAGATTTTATTTCGTCTAGCTCATCAAAATCTATTTTATCTTGAATTTCTTCGACAAATCTAAGTACTATTGCTGCCTTAACTTCTAAAGATATATGAGTCATCTCTATAATATTAATAATTATATTTCTGCAAAGGAAGAATTCTTCAAGTACATTCTTATCCATACTATCATCATTCTCTCCTACTTGATTATCCTCACTTAATTCAAATTCTGTTACTTTACTATTTCT
>JBOFPL010000176.1:0-4399 GCA_051659885.1 Cellulosilyticaceae bacterium | reverse complement strand
TTTGATGCGATAGATGATAAAGCTAAAGGGGTTACAACGCAAATCAAAATGTATGATTCCTTAGGTAATCAATACAGTATGGAAATTTATTTAGTATACAATCCTCACAAAGATCCAATAGATGGCGTACCTTCAGGATGGAGTATCTATAATCAAAAATCAGATACAGCACCAAAGTTTTCGAATGGAGATATTGTCTTAACAGATAAAGATGGGAATAAAGTAACAACTACAGTAGAATTCCCAGATGTTAATTTTATCTATGATCAGACAGGTAAAGAGCCAGAGATAAAAGAACCTGTACCACCAGCAAAGATTACTATCCCGACTATAACAGGATTACCAAATGGGGCAGTACTAGGAGATGGAACGAATGGTATTCAACTAGAAGTAGGTAATCTAACACAGTATGCTTCAAAGACAAAGTTAGAATCTAAACCAGTGGATGGAAAGCCAGCTGGGCAGATGCAAGGATATGACGTAGGAGCAGATGGGAAAATTATAGCTTATTATAACAATGGTTCAACGAGAGTATTAGGACAAATTGTAGTAGCTGATTTTGCAAATCCAGCAGGACTAGAGAAGGTTGGGGATAACTTATTTAAGACAACAGCTAACTCAGGAGATTTTGATTCAATTGGTAATGCAGGTAATTTCCAGTCAGGGGTACTAGAGATGTCTAATGTAGATTTATCCCTAGAGTTTACAGAGATGATCGTAACTCAAAGAGGTTTCCAAGCTAACTCAAGAATTATATCTGTTTCTGATGAAATGCTTCAGGAAGTAGTTAATATTAAACGATAACGAGTGGTAGATGGAGCTTAAGTGGTTTCATCTACGGCTTATAACAAAGTAGATGGGAGATTGCAAATGATACAACTGACAAAAATTAATGGAATGACATTTACTTTGAATTTAGATTTAATAGAAACACTAGAAGAAGTACCTGATACAGTGATTACAACGACAACAGGTAATAAGTATATTGTTAAGGAATCTATTCAAGAAATAAAACAACAGGCTATAGATTATAAGCAAAAGATAATCATGGTATGAAAGGGATAAAGAGGTGTTTAGATGGATATATCAACATTAGCCGGGCTGATAATAGGGTCTCTATTGATGCTTATATCAATTATGTTATCAGGAAGATTAGCTTTATTTATAAGTTTAACATCGGTTTTAATTGTATTTGGAGGGGCATTTACTTCGTTATTAATTGCATATCCACTTCCAAAGTTTTTGATGGGGCTTCAAACAATTAAGCATGCATTTAGAAAAATAGAGCTAGACCCAACACGGGTTATTGTACAAATTAATGAATTAGCTCTAACAGCTAGAAAAGAAGGTCTTTTAGCACTTGAAGAAATGGCAAGTACAATGGAAGATCCTTTTCTTAAAAAGGGTATTCTACTCATTGTAGATGGAACAGATCCAGAACTTGTAAGAAATATTTTAGAGACAGAAATTACTTTTATTGAAACAAGGCATAAAGAGAATCAAAGCTTTTGGATCACTTTAGCTGAACTGGCACCAGCATGGGGGATGATAGGAACACTGATTGGATTAATTGCTATGCTAGATAGTTTGACAGATCCTACAACAATTGGACCCAAGATGGCAGTTGCTTTAATTACAACCTTATATGGAACAGTGTTAGCGAATTTCTTTGCAACACCTGTAGCCAACAAACTAAAGGTAAAAAGTCAAGAAGAGATTTTGCTGAAAGAAGTGATGATAGAAGGATTATTATCTATCCAAGCAGGTGAAAATCCTAGAGTTATAGAAGAAAAACTTAAAGCCTTTTTGGCACCAGAAGTAAGGTTAACATTCGAGGCACTTAAAAATAATGAGAACTAATATAAGGTAGGTAATAGTCATGAGGAGAAGAAGTCAAGAGGAACCTAAAAAAGGTGCCCCTTCATACATGAATACGTATGGGGATATGATGACCTTACTTCTAACTTTCTTTATTCTCTTATTTTCCATGTCTAGCATAGATGCTTCTAAGTTTAGAGCATTTATTGAATCTTTTTCAAGTTCAAGTGGATTATTAGATGGCGGGGAAGTGCTACTCAATGATTCGGGAATGGTAGGAGCAAGTTTGCAAGTTATGCCAGAGGAACTTACGGATGAAGAAAAGATGGAAAAAGTAAAAGAAGAGTTAGAGCAATTTATACAAATTGAAGATTTGGCATATCAAGTAGGGGTACAACAAAAAGGTGATGAGGTTATTTTAACTTTTGAAGATATGCTTTTATTTGAAATAGGAAAAGCCCATATTAAACCAGCGGCAGTACCTGTATTAGGAACACTAGGAGAAAAGTTGCGTATGTATCTAGAGAAAGGATATAACCTGAAAATAGAAGGGCATACAGATAATATACCTATAAAAACAGTTCAATTTCCAAGTAACTGGGAACTCTCAGCGGCAAGGGCTATAGCAGTAGCAAAATTCTTTATAGAAGAAATGGATTTTGATCCGACAACTGTATCTACTGAAGGATTTGGAGAATATAGACCGATTACAGACAATAGTACAGAACAAGGAAGGGCCATGAACCGCAGAGTTGAAATTAAATTAACAAAAGCGAATACGCATGAGTAGGAAGGGGGATAACAATGGACAAAAAATTTAAGATATTTGTCATTGTGGCAATGATAGCATTGGCTGCTTTAGCAGGGACAGGGACGGTTGTAGCTTTGAGTATTGTAAATGGTGAGTCAAGCCAAGCACAAGAGAGCTATGAAAATAAAAATTTGGTAACAATGGCCTTAAAGGAGCCAATTACTGCGAATCTAGTAGGTGATGAAAGAAAAAAAAGTATAGCAAGAGTTTCCATAGGGCTAGGGGTAGATGCCAAACAAAAAGGATATAAAGAGTTTAATTCAAACTTTGATTCTAGCCAACTTGTTATAAGAGATGAAATTATTAATATTTTAAGAAAACAGACGTATGAACAGATGACAAAAAGCGATGCACAAGATGAATTGGCAAAGGAAATAAAAAAACAAATCAACCAGTTAATGGAAACAGAGGTTATAAAAGAAGTTTACTTTGGAGAGTTTTTTGTGCAATAAGTATGCGATGTTAAGGAGGTGAAAAAATGAGTGAAATACTCTCACAAAGTGAAATAGATGAATTATTTAAAGCATTAAATGCAGGAGAGATAGCAGTAGAAGATATAAAAGAAGAAAGTCATAAGAAAGTAGTTAAAGCTTATGACTTTACTAGACCGGCAAAATTTTCGAAAGAACAACTTAGAACACTAGAAATTATATTTGATAATTATGCCAGGTTGATTTCTACCTATCTTTCAGGTTACTTGAGACAATTGGTTACTGTAGAAGTAATTAATTCAGAAGCAATCACTTACTCTGAATTTACCAATGCACTTAGCAATCCAATCATTTTATCTATTATAGATTTTAATCCATTGGAAGGTTCTATTATTGTAGAGCTTTCAACCAATATGGGCTATGCCATTATTGATAGGGTACTTGGAGGAAAAGGAGAGTCTATACATAAGGTAAGAGAGTTCACTGATATTGAACATATTATACTAGAGAGAATTTTTGCTCAGTTTACTAACCTTTTAATTGAACCATGGGAAAATGTAGTAGAGCTTAGACCAACATTAAATAAAATAGAGACAAATTCTCAAGTTATTCAATTTATATCTCCAAATGAGATGGTAGCTTTAGTAACCTTTAGTATAAAAATTGGTAGATTAGAAGGTATGATGAACATCTGTATACCACATTTAGTAATAGATCCTATTATGGAAAAGTTAAATACAAAATATTGGTTTACTGATAATGAAAATAAAATTGGACCTATGTATGAGAAACAAATTAAAAAAATGGTAGAAACAACAGCTATGCCATTAAAAATCGTACTAGGAAAAACACATATTACGATACAAGAGTTTTTAGGATTACAGCCGATGGATATCATTAAATTAGATAAAAACATAGATTCAGATTTGGATGTCTATGTAGGAGATATACTTAAGTTTAAGGCTAAACCAGGAACTTATAAAAATAAAACTGCAGTAAAGATTAGTGACATAATGACAAGGGAGGATGAATAATGGCAGGAGAAATGCTTTCCCAAGAAGAAATAAATGCTTTGTTAGGTGGAATAGATCTAGAAAGCATTGAGATGCCTTTAGAAGCAGAGAGTAATTTGTCAGAAGAGCAGATAGATGCTTTAGGTGAATTAGGAAATATCAGTATGGGCACAGCAGCAACAACATTATTTGCATTACTGAATCATAAAGTAATGATTACGACACCAAGAGTAGAAATCTTAACAATGGATGAACTCAATAAGCTATTAACAGAAGAAATGATAACTATTTCTGTAGATTACACAGAAGGGTTAATGGGAACCAAT
>JBOFPL010000175.1:0-4734 GCA_051659885.1 Cellulosilyticaceae bacterium | reverse complement strand
ATTCACCAAAAATATTATATCCATCTTCTCCTACTTTAGGAGAAACCTTTATAGCAAGTACATCATCTCTCTTGACATTGTTCATAATATTTAAGTTTTTAAAATCTACGCTTCCATCTTCTTTTAAAGTTGGAATGATCTTTTGTAGCACTTCAACATTAAATTGGTAATCTATAACGGCATTTTGCCCTATAGTAGGCGCCTTACCTTTTGCAATAAAATATTTATAGTTATATTTTCTTTCAGTACAAATTTCTTTTAAAAGCACTTCATCAATACCATATTTTATTCCTTTTTCATCTATAGCCATTTTAATTTCTTCTTCTGTAAGTTTCCTGCCTTCATGCTCTGGTTGAGTAAAAACCATCACCCCAAACATTTTATCTGGACTAATTTCTACATTAATTTTTTCATCTAGTGGCAATGTTGAGTTTTTTTCCATATATCCCCCTTATCTATCCTCTTTACAACCTAGGTGTAACCTCTTCTAATAATTTCCTTGTATAATCTTCTACATCACTAGGTAATGTCTTGAGTTCTGCTGAGGAAAGATTAGGTACATCTATCATTTTGCCTATATTAACATACACTGTTGCTTTAGCAATGCCTGCTTTACCACTCATCTCTAATACTTTATGTGTATTTTGTATAGCTATCGGCACGATAGGTACTTTAGCTTTCGTTGCGAGTTTAAAACTTCCTGCTTTAAACTCTCCCATCTCCTCTCCTTTACTTCTAGTTCCTTCTGGAAAGATTACAAGTGATTGTCCACCCTTTAGCTCTTTAATGCCATCTAGTATCGCTTGTAAAGATTGTTTCATGTCATCTCTTGCCAAAAAAATACTTCCTGTAGCACTAAACCAATCTCCCATAACTGGCATCTTCTTCATTTCTTCTTTTCCGATGAAGATACATGGATCATCTACTATGGTTGCAAAAACTGGTGTATCATATAATCCTTTATGCGTAACCATATAAACTACAGGCCCACTCTTCGGTAAATTTTCTTTACCTTTTACTTCGACAGTTGTCCCCGCGGCCTTTATCATTTTTCGAGATAAATTTTGCATACATTTATAAATTTTAGCTCTATACTCTTTTTTTGTTACCTCATCTAATTCTTTGTTATCTACTCTATATTTTTTTCTAAACCCAGAGTTAATAATATAGTGCCAAAATATCTCCCACAGTACCCATGCGCCTCTAAACATATTCTCACTCCCTAATCTCTTCTATAGTCATTTAACATTTCTTCTTTTAGGTGATATAACTTATCTGATAAATCTACCGGCAATCTTTCTGGATTGATTAGACGCTTATATTCATCCCATAATGAATCTAGCTCTGTTTGTGTATAACTTCTAATTGCCATTACATTTGGCACTTCATAAACCTTTTTACCTGCTCTAAAAATAGGTACTAAAAGTTCTCTAAGTTTATAAGTACCTGCTTTTAACTTCATTTTTTTCCATCTTGCTTTATGGTCGCTAATCACCCAATCTTCTTGTTCATTAAATGTTTCACCCTCCAAAGCAATAACATCTGCCTTCACCTTGTTCGTGTTTTTATCATAAATTCTTACTACTTTTTTGATTGCTGGGTTTGTCACTTTTGCTGGATTATCAGATACCTTAATCTTAGGCTCATACTCACCTTCTTGATTCATCTCAGCAGCTAATTTATAAATGCCACCGAATGATGGACAGTCATCAGAAGTGATTAATTTTGTTCCTACTCCCCAAAGCGAAATCTTAGCTCCTTGGCGCTTTAAATCTGCAATTAAATATTCATCTAAATCACAAGATGCACTAATAATAGCATCTGTATGTCCTGCTTCATCCAACATTACTCTCGCTTTTTTAGATAAATAAGCCAAATCTCCACTGTCTAAACGAATCCCATACTTTGTAGATTGTATGCCTTGTGCTTTCATCTCATCAAAGATTTTAATAGCATTAGGTACACCTGATCCCAATGTATCATATGTGTCTACTAATAGAATACAGTTATGTGGAAAAATCTTTGCATATGTTCTAAACGCATCAATTTCTTGATCAAAACTCATTACCCAACTATGAGCATGTGTCCCTGCAACAGGTACCCCAAACTCTCTTCCTGTCAATACATTAGATGTTGCATGGCAACCACCAATCATAGCAGCTCTTGCTCCATAAACCCCTGCATCTGGCCCCTGTGCACGACGTAACCCAAATTCTAACACAGTATCTCCTTCAGCTGCTCTAACTACCCTATTAGCTTTTGTAGCAATTAAGCTCTGGTGATTAATAATATTTAATAAAGCTGTTTCTACAAATTGAGCTTCAAAAATAGGTGCTGTTACCCTCATCAATGGCTCTTCTGGAAAAACTACAGTTCCTTCTGGTATCGCATCTATATCTCCTGTAAACCTAAAATCTTTGAGGTATGCTAAAAACTCTTTACTAAATAAATTGATTGAGTCTAAATACTCTATATCCTCATCTGTGAACTTAAGGTTTTCAATGTACTGTATTGCTTGTTCAAGTCCTGCACAAATTGCATAACCATTTTTTGAGGGATTAGTTCTATAAAATAAATCAAATACCACTAAGTGATTATTCACATCATTTTCATAATATCCTTGCATCATCGTTAATTGATATAAATCTGTTAACAATGTTAGATTCCTATTATTCATATTGTTTGCTCCTCATCTATCTTAAAAATTTAATAAAGTTTATTTTTTTCAATTATAGCATATCTTATTTTGTTTGTGCGCTTTTCTAGAACTTCACTGAATAAAAAGGTATCTTAAAAGTCTACTATCACTTTTAAGATACCCTTATCATTACCTATGCTGCGTTTGGTAATACTTCTATTTTTTCTTGTATTTGAGGCTCTACTACTTTCACTCTACCCTTTACTTCCGTATCTTTTGTTCCTTTATCTTGTAGATACTTAATAACAATCTCATCTAGTGCTGAGTATTCTCCAATTACTTTATTGTCTCCAAACATAGTGTATTCATCTCCACCTGCTGCAATAAAATCATTAGTCGCTAGTTTATAAGTAGCTGTTAAATTAATTACTTTTCCACCTACTAATACTTCTACAACTCTATTGCCAGCTTCTTTTGAAGGATCAAATATATAACTCATCCCTGCTACATGAGCAAATGCTCCTCGAGCTTTTGGATAATCTTTTACGCCATTTTCTAATGCATCTACGATTTCTTGTCCTGTTACTTCAATAACAGCCCCAGTATTTCCAAATGGTAATACTGTGATAACATCTTTCTTGGTAATGTTTCCAGCTTCAATAGATGCTCTAATTCCTCCACCATTAGTAAGTGCTACATCTGCTCCTGTACTATATAATAAAGCATTTGTAATAAGGTTCCCCATATTTGTCTCACCTGCTCTTACTAATTCTCTTGTTCCTTCAAGTTTTACATCTGTTTTTCCTACTACTTCTGCAGTAATTGCATCAAACTCTGTTTTTAGAGTTTTTACCAAATCTACTATTTCTATTTTTTGTTCTAATCCTTTAGCATCTTGTTTATCTAGTAATGTTGGCACAATATCAAACTTGCCATCTTTTTTGATATAAATGTTTACTTGACCAACATTTTTATCATACTCACCTGTTTGTACAATCATCGTGTCATTTACTTTTTTACCATGAGTTAAAGTCGTATGACTATGCCCATCTACAATAAGATCAATTCCATTTACTTGCTTAGCTACTTGGTCACTCGTTACGCCACTTCCTTCATCTAGCCCAAGATGAGAAAGTGCAATAATCATATCTGTCTGTCCTTCCAATTGAGCTACCATGTCTTTTGCTACCTGTATCGGATCTTTAAAATCAAGTCCCTTTACGTTATCTGGATGCGTTTTATACGCTGTTTCTGGTGTTGAAAGACCAAAAATGCCTACTTTTTTACCGGATACTTCTTTAATAATATAAGGTGTGAGTAATTCCTTCCCATCTACTTTAACTACGTTAGCAGAAATAACCGGGAAGTTAAGCATCCCATCTAGTTCAAGTAATCTTTCATAACCATAGTTAAAGTCATGGTTCCCTGCTGTCATTGCATCATATCCCATAAGGTTAAAGATTTTTGTAGCAGCTTTACCTTTTGTAGTTGTAATTAAAGGTATCCCATGAAGTGTATCTCCTGCATCTAAGGCAAGGACACTATCTGTGCCATATCTTGCCCTAAGTGTAGCAATATGTGTAGCAACTCTTGCAAGCCCCATTCCTTCTGTGCTACTTTCTTCTACTCTTGAATGTGTATCATTTGTATGTACTACTGCCATATACCCTGTATATTTTGGATGTAATCCTGCTTCAATTAAATCCGCTTCTGTTACCGCTTTTACATTTTCTGTACGGCCATCTGCAGATGTTGGGATTTTAATTGTCCCATCGTTCACTGCTTTTACAGCTATGTTTCTAAGTTCTACATCCCAATTGTTCCCTGTAATTTCCCAATTGTTATCTGTAGCTGGTGTAATCGTTCCTTTTGATTCAATATATTCTTTAATATAAGTTCTAAGTGCTTTAGGTGCTGATTCATAATAAGGTGTCCCACTAATTAATTTGCTGCCATCTGGCCCAATACCGCTATAACGATAGTCATTGATTGCTAATTTAAGTACTGTATCTTCTGCAAGTGGTTTACCTTTATACATTACCTCTGTAATTCTTTGTCCTGCTGGTTTACTAATATCAATTTTGTAGTCTACGCCT
>JBOFPL010000174.1:0-3606 GCA_051659885.1 Cellulosilyticaceae bacterium | reverse complement strand
ACCAACAAAAATTTAACTATAGTATCCTAATGAAGTTGGCCAAAAAAGAGGAAGAATTAATTGCTATTATTGAAATTATTCCTCATACAACAGATGTTATTAAGATTATCAATGTATTTACCATAGGAATTTGGATAGGGTCGCTCATACTAATGTTGGTTATTATTATATTTTTTATCAAACGACTCACATACCCATTGGTAGCCATAAAAGAATTAGCGGATGATATTTCTCACCTTAATTTTAAAAAGATTGAAATACAAACAAGAGATGAACTAGAAGAGTTGGCAGAAAGTATTAATAGAATGAGTGAGAAGCTAGAGTACTCACATAAAAAGCTAGAAAATAAAAATAAATATATGAAGCAACTTTTATCAGATGCATCACACGAGCTCAAGACACCTATTGCACTGATTAAAGCTTATAGTGCAGGGATGCAAGATGGGATAGATGATGGAACCTTCTTAGAGACCATCATTGAGCAAAATGAGATGATGGATAGAACGGTTAATCAACTACTTAATTTGTGTAGGATAGAACAAAAGGAAGAAAAATTAGAAAAGGTAAATATAAGTAATTTATTAGAGTCTCTTATTAAAAGTAATAAAATTTATATCAATCAAGAAAAAATTGATTTAGTGACGCAGATAGAAGAGGCAATATGGAGTTTAATTGATGAAGAAGCACTCGTATCTATTTGGACGAATTTTATCACCAATGCAATTAAATATAATACAGATAATCAGATGGAGATAAAGTTAGTAAGAAAAGAGAAGAAGATTTACTTTGAAGTGAGTAATGGGGTGAGTGAAAAGATAGTAGAGCATCTTCCTTATATATGGAAGCCTTTCTATGTGGGGGAAGACTCTAGAAATAAAGATATGTGTGGAACGGGATTAGGTCTATATATTGTACAGCAGTTACTGCAGAAATTTGGTATGGAGTACGGAGTGAAAGTGGAAACAGGGAAAATTTATTTTTATATGTATTTAAAAGAAGAATTGTAACGTAGCTGTCACACTCCTTAGTTATTATAAGATTAAATAATAACTAAGGAGTGTTTTTTATGAAAAATAAAAAGGTATTAATCACAGGTGGGACAGGCTCCTGGGGAATTGAATTAGTAAGACAATTAATGAATCAAGATATAGAAGAAATAAGAGTATTAGCTAGAAATGAGTTTTTACAATTTGAGATGAGTGAAATATTTAAAAATCCAAAGGTTAAATGTATCATTGGTGATATTAGAGATAGAGAAAGTATAAGAAGTGCTATAGAGGGGGTAGAGATTATTTATCATCTTGCAGCACTAAAGCATGTGCCGATTTGTGAAGACCAGCCTTTGGAGGCCATTAAAACCAATGTATTAGGAACATCCAATGTCGTAGAAGAAGCTTTGATTGCACAAGTAAAAAAGGTAATCTATCTCTCTACTGATAAAGTAGCAGAACCTTCTAGTACGTATGGATTTACAAAAGCAATAGGAGAAAAAATTGTATTGAATGCTAATGGAAGAAGTGAGAAAACACAATTTAGCATTTTAAGAAGTGGCAATGTGCTTGGAACACATGGCAGTGTTATTCCTGTTTTCAAAAGACAGTTAGAAATGGGACAGCCGCTTAAGTTGACACATAGAGAGATGACTCGATTTTTTATTAGCCTAGAAGATGCGGTGAAGCGATTAATAGAAGTAGGGGAAGTAGCTAAAGGTGGGGAAACTTTCATTATGAAAATGCCATCTTTTAAGATTCTTCATATCGCTCAAGTGATGCTAAAAGCTTATGGTAAGGGTGAAGAAGCGCTCGTGGAAATTGGACCAAGAGAAGGAGAAAAACTTAGTGAGGTACTTATTACAAAGGAAGAGGGAGAGGGGCTATATGATTTTAATGAATACCTTTATATGTTAATCTCACCTCAATCTAATTGGAATCAGGAGACATATAGTTTAAATAAAGAAAAAGTAGGAAGATATAGTTCCGATGAAGCGATTGTAAGTAAAGAAGAAGTAGAATATATTCTAAGATTTAACCAGTATATAGGGTAGGAGGAAAAGATGAAAAAAATCATACTGACTGGAGGAGGAACTGCAGGGCATGTGATAGTCAATACAGTACTCATTCCCAGATTAATACAAGAAGGTTGGCAGATAAGCTACATCGGTTCTTACAAAGGAATAGAAAGAGAAATGATAGAGCAAATAGAAGGTGTGACCTATTATGGGATTAGCACAGGCAAACTAAGGAGATATTTTTCAATGGAGAACTTCAAAGATATCTTTAAGGTATTAAAAGGAATAAAAGAGGCCTATCAAATTATGTGCAAAACTCAACCCCAATTGGTATTTTCTTGTGGAGGATTTGTATCTGTGCCAGTTATGATAGCAGCAAAATTAAAGCACGTGCCTAGTATAATCAGAGAGACTGATTATACAGTAGGATTAGCTAATCGGATAGGCATACCTTTGGCGACAAAAGTGTGTGTAACTTTTGCAGATACTCTTAGAGGAAAATTACCGAATATGAAAAGAGTAGAAGTAGGGCCGATTATAAGAGAAGACCTCTTAAAAGGGCAAAGAAAGGAAGGGCTGAAGTGGACTGGATTAACAGGAGAAAAACCGATCATATTAATAATAGGTGGAAGCCAAGGTGCCAATAAGATTAATCAAGTGGTAAGAGCATCACTGGAGGAGGTTACTCGAAAGTTTGATGTTGTCCATATATGTGGTAGAGGAAAAGTAGACCAGGACATAAGCGTAGAAGGGTATAGACAGTTTGAATACGTGCATGAGGAATTAGCACATTTTTATAAATTAGCAGATGTACTGGTAAGTAGGGCTGGCTCTAATGCTGTTTGTGAAGGATTGTTACTCAATAAACCTATGTTACTTATTCCTATCTCTAAAAAAGTGAGCCGTGGAGATCAAATTTTAAATGCAAAGTATATACAAAGGCAAGGAGGCGGAAAGCTTATTTTAGAAGAGAATCTAAATGAAGAGACATTCATTACTCAGGTTAATCAACTTTATGAAAATAAAGAGAGATATATAAAGAAAATAGATTCAGCAGAAGCGAAGAGAAATATAGGGGTTCAGTTAGAGGTTATTAGCGCTATAAGTAGATAACTAAGTGACAAATTTGTAAGGCTTCTGTAAGCTAATTCAATAGGTAAATAATCTTTTAATGGGTATACTCTATATAGAAATTAGTTTACAGGAGGAAAACAGATGGAAACCTTAAAAAAGGGATTAGATGGCTATACACTTAAGATACTTGCATTGATCTTTATGACTTTTGATCATATTTCATCATTTTTACTAGGGGCAGTAGATATTCCAATATGGTTTAATTGGATTGGAAGGATTTCAGCACCTATATTTATTTTTATGGTTGCAGAAGGATTTTATCATACACACAATCGTAAAAAATATATGTTAAGACTTTACTTGTGGTCGGTAGGAATGGCTATAGGAAATAATATTTTAAATGCCTTAGCACCCCATCCAGAGGGAATCATTATCATTAATAATATTTTTGCTACTATGTTTCTTATTACAGTATATCTAATGGGGATAGAATATCTAAAGCAAGGAATAAGGGAAAGACAAGG
>JBOFPL010000173.1:0-5818 GCA_051659885.1 Cellulosilyticaceae bacterium | reverse complement strand
ATTCCCTGTAACAACTTTCTTACTTTCATAGTGCCCTCCTTGGTTTAGCTTTAAATTTAATGTTTAAATTTAGCCTATTAAATATATAGATAAACTCTATGAGTTATCTTTACTTATAACTTAATCAGTAACCTTACTCGATTTATGAAATTTCCCCAAAGCTGCTATTTAAACTCTTTATACATGTCTAATTGCTTGATGTTTAGTTATTAATTAACAATTTTATGTTCTAAATTTTTTATGTATTTACATTTTTCTTCTGTATTTAAACTTTATTATACATTATTTTTGACAAAAATCAATGTTTTTTATGTAATTTTATTATTTTTTAGAATTAATTAAATGTACTAAAGTATTTAAATTGTTATTTTTTATACATATCTTTTTCATATTATTATCCTAACTTTACTTAATTTAACTTTATAAAACTATACACATTTACCTTCAATAATAAAAAAGCGCTAATTACTCAAAAACTGAATAATTAGCGCTTTTTTATTATTTACCTTGCATTATAACGTTCTAATGCTACTTGATTAATTGCTATTGATTTTTCTACACCTAATTTGTTAAGTTGTTCAATATATTTATCAAAATTTTCTATCGGCTCTACACCTGTTATAAATTTAACTGTCATTTCTTCTACGTATGTGGTGATCTCTGTAGATATTTTAGAGTACTCTTTTGATTCATCTGCTGTACGTGAAAGTGGTGGCATAACCATAATATCTTCTGCTACACTCCACTTATCAATAGATACTAGTACCTCATCTGTCATAGGAGGTGCCGCATCCCATTGTCTTAAATATGGCCCCATATGTAATTTATAATCCCATGCTAATACTGGATATGAAAGATTATCTGGATTATTCGTCATCAATTCTGTAAATTGAGGTTTGCCATCTACCATCTCATAGCTTACACCCTCTAATCCATAGTTAAATAAATAGTAACCTTCATCTGAATAAGCATAATCCAACCACTCTATTGCACCTTGTGGATCTTTACATGTTGTTGTTATAACAGTATCACAACCTTTGTTGTAATTATTACTTTGTCTAAATTGAACTACATCCCCCTCTTTGAGGACTGGAGATTGAACTCCTTGCCATTTTACATTAGGTTCTGAAGCTCTCATTGTTCCATGATAGAAATCAATACTTCCATAAGCAGTTATCATAGCTCCTGTTTTTCCCGATGTAATTAGTGCTTCTGTACTCTTACCATCACGTGTTACAAATTCTTTATCTAATAAGCCTTCATTGTACCACTTATTCATTAAAGTTAAATATTCTTTATATGCTGGTTCAGCAGGTCCATATTTCACTTCTTGATTTGCTGTTCTATAATAATCTGGTCCTATTCCATACGCTGAAATAATAGCACCAGTCCAATCTTTTCCTGTTTTCTCTAACAATAGGGGAGCATCTACTCCTTTTTGCTCTTTAAATGCTTTTAATACTATTTCTAATTCATCTATTGTTGTTGGCTCTTCTAGTCCTAATTCCTCAAGCCAATCTAGACGTAGTGCTAATCCAGCCCATGGTGGTGCAATCTCTTCTTGAATACATGCCATAGACCAAATATTTCCTGCATCTGTAATTGTCTGACGAGCTATTTCCGGATTACTTTCTCTAAGCGCCTTATAATTTGGAGCATATTCATCAATTAATTCATTTAGCCTTAAATAAACTTCGTCATCAATTGCTTTATCATTTCCACCTGTATAAGCACTTGGTTGGCTAATCATATCTGGATAATCACCTGAATTAATCATGATGTTAAACTGCTCTTTTTCACTGCCTTGTGGTGGATGAATAAACTCAATCTCTACACCTGTTCTTTTTTCAAGTTCTTGATACATTTTACTTTCACTATAGTTTTTTAATATTGTGGCTGCATTTCCGTGTATAGGCACCCAATAGGAGAATTTCTTTTTCTCTTTAGTCCCTTCTGTGGAAGATGCCTCTTGTTTTGTACCACTTGCTTCCCCTGCTGCACTTGTTTCCCCTGTTGTCTTACTACATCCAGCTGTTATTGATGCAATCAACATCAAACTCATTACACTTGCTAGTAATTTTTTAGCCTTCATTATGCCCTCCTCAAATTATAATTAAGAATAATTAAATTTAATTTATTTATTCTTAATATTTTTATAAATTATATAATATATTATTTTTTATTTTTTTTCAACACTTTATTTACTTCATACTACATATTGCCTATTTATAATTGATTTTTTTAATCTTTATTATCTATATTTAAACAAAAAACAAAGCAGATATTTAAAATTCATCTACTTTGTTTTTACTTATTATCTATTATACCTTTTCACATAACCACATCTTTTACATAAGGCTTCAACAGCACATCTATTAGAAAATCCCTCATATATTTGTTTTGCTCTATCTGATTGTATAATTTGCTCCAAGGGTTGATTAAAAATATTCCCTAACGGAATATTTCCTTCACTATCTAAACAGCAAGGTACTACTGTTCCATCTACTAATATTCCTATTTGATCTCTTAACCCATAACAAAAGGCTTTTTCATGTAATTCTTCTCTTTTCATATTTGGCCATTCAAACTTCTCTGCACTATTTAAATAAACATTTTTCTTTAATTTAATCCCTGATTTCTCTTTTAATTTTTCCATAATCTTAAAATCTAAATTAAATTTTTCTTGTATTAACTCAGTAATTTCTCTATTTAAATCATTGTCCGCTTTCAATTCTTCGGTATCCATATTCCATAGCCTAATACTAGAGATCATATGGCTTCTCTCTTGAGCTTCTGATACAAAATCACAGACCTCTTGTACATATTTTTTTAGTGTTGTATTTCCTTCATTTGCTTCGAAACTATGCAGTGATATATTAATCTGTCTAAGTGCTGGGCTACTGATTAAATCTTCCTTTACCCTTGTAAGCAAAGTTCCATTGGTCGTCAAATTAACTTTTAGCCCGTATTCCTGACTCATTTGTAGAAATCGTTTTAATTGAGGGTGTGCCGTAGGCTCTCCCATCAAATGCAGATAAATATAATCTGTATAGTTATGAACTTCATCTAATATCTGAGCAAATTGCTTTTCATCTAATTTCCCATAGGCTCTCTGGGTCTTAGGGCAAAAATTACAACTTAGATTACACATATTATTGATTTCTATATATACTTTTTTAAATTTCTTCATCTATTATCTCCTGCTTTCTAGCATTCATTTAATTATGGTATCTACCTTTTTCTTATTGTAATATTTTTAGCTCTATATTAAAAGCTTTGGTTTTTACTTGATCCTCTAGATTTTCTTATATTTTTCTAGTTTTTTTTCAAACATATTCTAAAATAAATTTTTATAATAACCTCATCACTTCATTAATTTATTATCTTAGGGGGAGTTATTATGAATTCATTACAAAGAGTATCTACCATATTAAATCATCAAGAGGCGGATCGCATACCTGTTTATCCTTTAGTCAATAGTGTATCCAGAAAGTCTCTCGGTATTACTTATGAAGAGTGGACTAAAGACATTGATAAATGTGCTGAAGCTATCTTACGAACAACCGATGAATTAGATTTAGATGTACTTTGTACATTAGTTGACTTATCCGTAGAGGCTGCAGATTTTGGTCAAGAATTACTTTATTTTGAAGATAAGGCAGCTTGTCCAAATCATGAAAATAGACTTATTAAAGACGTTGATGATTATACAAAAATTAAAGCTATTAATCCACTAACCTCACCTCGTATGAGTGAACATATTGAACTTGCAAAAAAACTAGTTGATGCCAAGGGTTCTGAAAAGCCTGTTGTTGGATTTGTGTTTGGTCCACTCGGTATCCTTAGCATGCTTCGTGGCCAAGAAGATATTTTTGTCGACTTACTTATGGATCCAGAACCTGTTAAAGATGCTCTAAAAGAAGTCAAACTAACTGTCTTAGCTTTATGTGATGCACTTATTGATGTAGGTGTACACGCTATCATGTTTGACACACTTTTCGCTTCCGCATCTATCATGAGTAAAGAAATGTGGGATGAGTTTGAAGGCGAACTCATGGAGGACATTGCAAATCATGTACATAATAGAGGATGTATGGTTATGATTCATAATTGTGGCTGTGGTGTTTATTTTGATGTACAGATTAAACGCATGAATCCTTGTGCTATTTCTTACCTTCATGTGCCAGATGACTGCACCTCTCTCGAACACATGAAAGAAAAGTACGGGAAACACATTACGCTTATTGGAAATATCGATCCTGGTTGGCTTCTTACTGCAACACCTGCACAAGTAGAGGAAGCCTCTAAGAAACTTATTGATATGTACAAAAAAGATGGTGGATTTATTCTTTCTACAGGGTGTGAATACCCTGCTCCTTTAGACTTTGAAAAAGCTAAGGTTATGGTTAATACCGCAAAAGAGTATGGGAAATATACTAGTCACTAAAAATTATTTTAAAATGCATATATATTTTAGGATGACTATCATCTAATTTCCAAGCTATAAAATGGGCTATACAACTAGTTAACTCTCTAGTTGTATAGCCCATTTTTTCATTATTTATTTCTTTTATATCGTTTTAGCTTTATGTAATCTTCTCTTGTATCAATATCTTCTAAACAAATAGGATCGTCTATTTCATAGTTTATCACACACTCTGGATGATTTTGCATCACCTGACGTCCCCCTATATCTCCTGTTAGCTGGAGCAATTCATCTTTATAGCACTTATCAAATAGAGTAGGGCTCCCTCTTCTCCCTTTATGTGACATGCATAATATGTTTCCATTGCCAATTTCAAACTTAGACACCATAGTTTCTATTATCTGACTTGTAATAAAAGGCTGATCTCCTACAATAAACATGTATCCATCATAGTCTCTTTCCTCATTTATCCCCAAATAAATAGAATGGCTAATCCCTTTGTCCACATTTTCATTATCTATCATGTGAATCTTGTGAGTACTTTCTAGCTTTTTAATGGCTTCATATTGTGTTACTACTACAATTTCTTCAAACTCCACCTTAACTACTTCATCTATTACATGTTGAATTAAAGGTTTCCCAAGGAATTCCTCTAGTAATTTTTTACTTCCAAAACGTTTACTCTCTCCAGCTGCTAAAATAATAGCTTTAATTTTCACCTTTTATCATCCCCATTACAACTTTTTCTGGTGTAATAGGTAATGTTCTTACGTGTACTTTTGTTGCATTATATACTGCATGTGCTAAAGCTGGTGGTGGTGTATTAATAACAACCTCTCCAATAGACTTAGCTCCAAATGGGCCAGTTGGTTCATAACTACTTTCAAAGGCTACACGTACATTCCCTACATCTAAACGTGTAGGAATTTTATACTGCATGAAGGAGTTATTCATCATCTTACCATTTTGAGCATAGCTCACTTCTTCATAAAGAGCCATTCCAATTCCTTGAACAATTCCTCCTTCTGTCTGTATACGGGCTAAAT
Organism: Cellulosilyticaceae bacterium; assembly: GCA_051659885.1. Taxonomy (GTDB): domain Bacteria; phylum Bacillota; class Clostridia; order Lachnospirales; family Cellulosilyticaceae; genus JAVVPO01. The sequence continues at coordinate 346 of JBOFPL010000173.1, read as the reverse complement.
TAGTATTAATAACTGTTCCACAGTCTACTACGCCTACATAATCAATAACCTCTACTTGCCCTGTTTGTGTATCTACTTCCGTCTCTACAAATCCTACCATAAATGGTGGTGGTGACGTTGGACTTGAATGTGATTGGCTAGCTACTAAATACGGGCTTTCATCTCCTACTACCTGTTTTTGTGCAAGTTCATCTAGCGTTAATACTTTATCTCCATCTAATGATTCAAACTTCACACCATCAAAAGTTAATTCCTCTTTATTCACCTCTAAAATATTAGCTACTGCTCCTAGCATTTTATTTCTTAACTCATCACATGTTTTAACAACTGCCATTCCTGTTAAGTA
>JBOFPL010000172.1:0-4015 GCA_051659885.1 Cellulosilyticaceae bacterium | reverse complement strand
TATTATTGGGAGGAAAGAATAATGAAAACTTTAAAAGAAAAAGCATTAGTAAAAGTAGCAGGGGCGGCAAAAGAAATGGCTAGAACTTCAAATGGAGCAGCATCAGCATTTATTTTCCATCAACCACAAGTGCCAGCGAAGGTAAAAGCATTAAAGAAAAAATAAACTATTAATAAACAAAAAGAAAGAGCTCTCTCTTAGGAGGAGCTCTTTCTATGTATAGAAGAAGGATTTGTATCTATTGAACGGTGGCGATGATTGTTTCTGGGTTGAGAAGGAGGTCTGTTTTTTCAGGAAGAGAGATGGAACGAGCGAAGATTTTTGCTCCTCTTTCTAAAGTGCCTACTTCTAATTTAAATGCCTCTGGTAGGTTATTGACAGGTCCTTTTACAGGGATTTTATCAATGGCTTTTTCGAGGATGAGTTTTTTCCCTTTAAGGTGTTCTAATCCGTCATAAGACATAGGTATGTTCATCTTTACAACTTCTCCTGATTTAACAACTTGGAAATCAACATGAAGGATTTGAGAGTAGAGCATATCGGGTTGGAACTCTCTGAGGATGCAGTTACAAGTTTCACCTTCTAGTTCAAGTGGGAAGATAGTAGTAGTTGCTGTTGTTTGAATGATGGATTGAAGATCTTTAAGTGGTAGTTGAATAGGTATAGATTCTTTTAAAGATGGTCCGTAAAGAATTCCAGGAATAATTTCTTTATTTCTTAATGTGGATAAAGATTGCTTGATATTTCTTCTTTTTACACTGATTGTTTTAGGCATATAAAAATCCCCCTCATTTCTAATAGATATATACTATATGTACGAGCTGGAGGGGGAAAATATAACTAAAATTTATTTGATAAAGCTACCCAATAATGCCAGAACAAGCATGTGAATGGGGTAAAAAGTATACCAAATCTTACGATTAAATGGTAAAGGGCTATCAGGTAAATATTTAATAAGTAATAAACTGAGTACACATGGGATTTGCATGAGAAAAGCTGAGTATAGACCAGATTGTAATGTAGGAAGATAGTATAAAAGTGTGGCACCTATTAATAAACAAGTACAAAGGCTATAAGAATGTTTATACTTGATAAATATATAAAAGATAATAACCATGAGTACGCCATAAATACTATAATCTGCTATCATAGAAAGTAGGCCCAGTAAAGCGATATAGATGATATTAAATGCGGGGTATTTGGCAGTTGTTTGATAAAGTGCTTCAAATAATTTTAAGATAAGTAAACTGCAAACAAAAGTTAACCCGACATTCCAGACGCTTATTAAATAGGGCAGTATGTTGAGACTAAATAACTCAGAAAAATTTAGCCCTAAGGCCATCCAAATAAAAGGAATTTAAGCACAAAGGGTCATTAATCCAACACGTTTAATATAATTAGTTAAATTTTTGGTATAGATAAATCCTAACGCTATTTTATAAGCAAATATGGGCATAGCTAATCGACCGATAAGACGACAGATTATATATAAAGAGGTTGTTTGTGGAAGAAATACTAGAGCAGCATGGTCGATCAGCATTAAGAGCATAGCGGTTAATTTTAACATAAATGATCACTCCTTATGAGAAGTATATAATATCTCTTTTTTTTATTCAAGAAGTTGTAATATATATTTGAACAAGTATAAATATTAAAATATAATAAAAAGGGAAATATTATAATAGGGAAAGAATAAAGAGTAGAGGTGATCTTATTAAAAGGTTAATTGGCGTTAGGACATTAAAGACAGCGATAGGAGCGACAATAGCTATTATACTTGCGGATCTACTAGGACTCCAATATGCAGTATCAGCTGGCATAATTACTATACTGAGTGTACAGGCAACAAAAAGACAGTCAATAGAAATTGCAGCAAAAAGGTTATGGGCAACAGGAATAGCATTGATGATTGCAAGTATTCTATTTAGTGTGTTTGGATATAGCCCTATTGTATTTGGAATCTACTTACTAGTATTCATTCCAATTGCAGCTAAAGGTGGTATGGTAGATGGCATAGTTATGGCCTCGGTATTAGTTACTCATTTATTAGTTGAACAAACTGTAGAGATGAAATTACTGACGAATGAATTATTATTATTTATTATAGGTGCTGGCATAGCCTTACTACTTAACTTGTATATGCCGAGTATAGAAGGAGAACTTCATATATATAGGCATAAAATAGAAGAGAATATGTACAAGCTATTTAGAAGCATGGCAAAGAGTCTTAAAGAAAAAAGTGTGTGTATAGAGGAAGAGAATTATTTTAAAATCCTAGAAGGTGACATTAAACTAGCACAGTTACAAGCTTACAAACACTCAAACAATCACTTGTTTGCAACCATATCTCCGTATGAACGATATTTTGGAATGAGAGAAAAGCAGTTCCAAGTAATGGAGTATATGAGAGAACACTTTAATAAATTTTTTATGACTTACGAGGAAACAGAAATTGTAGCTGAATTTGCAAGTAAAGTAGCTCACTCTATAAGAGGAGAGGTTACTGCTAAAGTACTTTTAGAAGAACTAGAAGAGCTAAGAGGAAGGTTTAAGGCATCCAAGCTACCTAGTACACGAGAAGAGTTTGAAAATAGAGCTATGCTCTATCAATATCTCAATGATATAGAACATTTTTTAGAAATAAAAAAAGAGTTTATAGAAAGTTTATCGACAGAAGAAGTAGATATTTATCGTAAAGGATATAAAGAATAGGGAAAAATTCAAAGAGGATAGGTTAATTTTCGAGAGAAAAATACCTATCCTTTTTGAATTTAAACTATAGAAATTATTAGAAAATAGGGTTAAAATAAGAAAAGTAAGACATTGCTATAAATATAACAAGAAAAGATAGAGGGGTATAGGTTATGAAAATAGGAATAATAGGTTGTGGATTACGTAGTAGAGTGATGTTAAAAAGTCTATTGGAATGTGAAAGAGGAGTAGAGGTTGCTGCAATAACAGATATAGATGTTCCAAGAGTTAAGAAAGAATTAGAGCAATTGGCTAAGAATAGTAAGGTACCATTTGAAATAGAAAACATTCATTACTATGAAAATGTGGAAGAAATGTTAGAAGTAGAAAAACTAGATGGGATAATGATTGGGACAAGATGTAATACACATACAGATTTAGCAAGACAAGTAATGGAGAAAAATATTCCGTTATTCTTAGAAAAACCAGTGAGTATTAACCAAGAACAATTAGAGCATCTATATGAAGCGAGTAAAACTTATAAAAGTGAAGCAGTTGTATCATTCCCTTTGAGGGTAAGTCCTATGGTAGACTTGGCAAAAGAATTAATTAATAAAGGAGAGATAGGAACTATTCAGCAAGTACAAGCTGTCAATAATGTACCTTATGGAAATGTATATTATCAAAGTTGGTATAGGGATGAAAGCATAACAGGTGGATTGTTCTTACAAAAAGCAACACATGATTTAGATTATATTAACTACCTTATGGAAGGTCATATACCTATAAGTCTTTATGCAACAGCATCTAAACAGTTCTTCAAAGGGGATAAGCCAGCTGGATTAAAGTGTAAAGATTGTGATGAGATACATACTTGTGGACAGAGTCCATATATCTTAAAACATAAAAAATATGAATGGCCTGAAGAAGATGCAGGATGCTGTTTTGCTGTAGATACAGGCAATCAAGACTCGGGAACAGTGGTTATTCAATATGATACAGGTGTACACACTGTGTATACACAGAACTTCATTGCAAGAAAAGGAGCAGCTAAAAGAGGGACTACAATCATTGGAGATAAAGGAACTTTAGAGTTTGACTGGTATACTAATGTATTAAAAGTATATCATCATGATATTCCAAGAGTAGAGACACATACCTTTGATACGGGGCAAATGAATCACTTTGGGGGAGATAAAGCATTAGCTATGAACTTCATAGAAGTGATGCAACAAGTAGCACCATCAAAAACACCACTAAAGGCAGGGATTGAAAGCGCTTTAATGTGTATTAAAGCACAGCAATCATCAGAAGAGCAAGTGGT
>JBOFPL010000171.1:0-3703 GCA_051659885.1 Cellulosilyticaceae bacterium | reverse complement strand
TAGCCTGCTTATAAGATAACCCTAACGAACGCCCAGCTTCCATTTGTCCCTTATCTACAGCCTGAATCCCTCCACGAATAAGTTCTGCCATATATGCACCACTATTTATCCCAAATGCAATACCACCAACTAAAACCCTTGGAATGGCCATAGGTCCTAATATTACTAACCACAAAAATGAAATCTGAACTACTGCAGGTGTTCCACGTATAAAGTCTACATAAATTTTGGCAATGCCTTTTAAAATCTTTTCTACCCACTTCCACTGTGTAGGCAAATCCATAATTTGAACCAATGCTACTATTAATCCTATCAAAAGCCCTATTATCGTAGCTATAACAGTTAATAATAATGTATTATATATCCCATCAAATAGCGTAAGATAGTATTTGCCTTGCACAAAACTTTCCATAAACGCCATCGTCGTTTCCCATGAAAACATAATTACCCCTCCTATTACTATGTCTTTTAATTTTTAAAACTTAAGGGGTTAAGCGCCTCCCTAACCCCTTATCCTCTATTATTCTACTTCTGCAAAATACTTTCCATAAAGTTTATCATACTCACCACTAGCCTTAATCTCTTCTATAGCCTTATTAATTTTCTCTAAAAGCTCTGTATTTCCTTTTTTCACTGCGATTGCATATTCTTCTTCCACAAAAGGAGATTCTAATATTTTTAAATCTTCCTGACCTTTTGTTAACTCCTTAGCTGGTTGTGCATCTACAATAACTGCATCTACTGTCCCATTCTTCAAATCAGCTACAGCAAGGGCTGCCTTATCAAATTTTATAACTTGTGCCCCTTCAATATATGCTTCTGCAAACTGATCACTTGTTGTTCCAAGTTGAACACCTATCTTCTTACCAACTAAGTCATCTGGTCCAGCAATGTCTGTGTTATTAGATTTTACAATAATCATTTGTTTTGAATCAAAATATCCTTGTGTAAACTCCACTTGCTTTTGACGTTCCTCTGTTACAGTCATTCCTGCTGCCACAAAATCAATCATATTATTACTTACTGCTCCTAATAATGTGTTAAACTCCATATCCTCAACTACAAGTTCCATTCCAAGTTTTTCTGCAACCACATTCGCTAACTCTACATCAAACCCTGTAATTTTGTTTTCTTCATAGTATTCAAACGGTGGAAATGCTGCATTAGTTCCCATCTTTAATGTCTTTTGCCCTTCACCTTTAGCGCTCCCTGCACACCCAGTCAATACTCCCATACCTAAAACACCTATTAATAATACTGTTCCTATTTTTTCTATTATATTCTTTTTCATGTTTATATCCCCCTCTATATCTTTTATTATGTTTTTTACTTTTATATTATATGTATAATTATACTTTTAAGTGTATATTTAGTCAATATGTTTTTATTATTTTTTATACAATTTAATATTAAAAATACTTTTTCCTCCTTATATACAAAAAAGAGCTATCAAAGCTCCTAAAAACTTTAATAACTCTTTTCTCTAATTAATATTTATATGCTTAAATTGTCCTACATCAAACAAACCCTTATCAGTAATCTTTATCTCAGGAATAACCGGTAATGCTAAAAATGCTAATGTAAGGAATGGATCTGCATCTTTATTTACACCCAATGAATATGCCACTTGCATCATAACATTTAATTGACTAGTTACCTCTTTCGCCCCTAAGGTACTCATCAATCCTCCTATTGGCAAATGCAACTCTCCTACTATTTCACCTCGGCTTACAACCGCAATTCCACCTTGCTTTTCTCTAATATAATTAATCGCTTTAACCATATCTTGATCATTATCACCGATACATACTATATTATGAGAATCATGAGCTATCGTTTGAGCTATAGCGGCATTTTTAATATCAAACCCTTTTACAATTCCTTTACCAATATTGCCAGTAGCCTTATATCTTTCTACTACTACTATTTTAGAATAAACTTCATCTGCTTTAAATTGCCCATTTATGACATTTACATCTTCTTGCAATTTCTGTGTAATAATTTGTTTTGGTAATAATCCTATAATATTCGCCTTAGAATGCTCTAAACTTATTTTTAAATCTTCTAGAGTTATTTCTTTACAATTAACTGTATTTAAAATTTCTAATCCTGCACTATATCTATTATATTTTGTTCCCACTACTTCTTTAGGTAATTTTTCTTCAAATTTCCATTTTCCATTAATCATTACACTTTCTATATCCATCGTTTCAAACGAATCAAAAACAACCAAATCAGCATCATATCCAGGAGCTATGGCTCCTTTTTGTTTTAATCCATAAAGTTTTGCAGGATATAATGTAGCCATACAAATTGCTTCTATAGCATCTACTCCCAACGCAATACTCTCTCTAATATTACTATTAATATGCCCATCTTCCATAATATGATCTAAATGTTTATCATCCGTACAGAATACACATCTTTCAAACCCATATCCTTCGCTTATCATCCCTTTTACGATATCTTCTAAGTTATTAGCAGCTGAGCCTTTTCTAATTTGTACACTCATTCCTAACCTAATACGTTCAATAGATTCTTCTACAGTACTACATTCATGGTCGGTTTGTATTCCAGCTAGGGCATACGCCATTAAATCATAGCCACTTAATCCAGGTGCATGACCATCTATCACTTTCCCCCTACTTATTTCAAGCTTATCTAATACGTTAGGATCTCCTAAAATAACACCTGGGTAATTCATCATTTCACCCAATCCTAACACATTAGGATGATTCATCATTTTCTGTAATTCATTAGCATCCAGTATCGCTCCACTGGTTTCCATATCACTACAAGGTACACAAGATGGCAACATATAGAAAATATTAATACAAGATTCTTCTCCTTCTTTAATCATATATTCAATCCCTTTAAGCCCTGCCACATTAGCAATTTCATGAGGATCTGCAATAATGGTTGTTGTCCCAAAAGGCATAACTACTCCAGCAAATTCTCTTGGCGAAACCATTGTAGATTCCATATGCACATGACTATCTATAAATCCAGGTGCTATATATTTGCCACTTAAATCTATTTCTTCTATCCCTTGATAATTTCCTATTCCTACTATTTTATCTGCACAAATAGCAATGTCACCTTTTATTATTTCTTTTGAAAATACATTTATAATCGAAGCGTTCTTTAACACCTTATCCGCTTTAGTCAATTTTCTACATACATCGAGATAATTATTAATTAAAGTACTCATTTTTCCCTCCGAGTCTTTATTTTTTTAATACCTATCTTATCATGTTTTACTTATAGTGTCACTATAAATTTATATCAATATCATATCATAATCATTTCTATAAATTTATAATTTTGATAGTACTTAATATCATTGTATAACAAAAAAATCCTTTTATACCTATTCTATCAAGTAGTAACTTTATATTTTTATATAACAAAAAAGTGTAGATACTAGTATCTACACTTTTTTCCAGTAAGCCGACGATCGGACTCGAACCGATAACCTGCTGATTACAAGTCAGCTGCTCTGCCAATTGAGCCACGTCGGCATTTCTATTAGGCTTTATACATGGTCGCTGCAGGGCTCGAACCTGCGACCCCCTGCTTGTAAGGCAGGTGCTCTCCCAGCTGAGCTAAGCGACCATATAAACTCCCCGAGTAGGGTTCGAACCTACGACCCTCCGGTTAACAGCCGGATGCTCTGCCGCTGAGCTATCGAGGAATATTTTTT
>JBOFPL010000170.1:0-3564 GCA_051659885.1 Cellulosilyticaceae bacterium | reverse complement strand
CACTTAGGATTTAACCTTATGCCATCTAGCTAATTTTTTCTACTTTCGTAACCGTCACACATATCTTTATTTCATGATTATGTTGTGGTTTAGCTAGCTTTAGGAACTTCCAGCAATTAAAGGAGTTTTGGGTAGGTTTTCCTACCACTCTACACTCTTTACGAATGTAGGGAGCTATTTTATTTACAAAAACATATTCGTGTGTGTTAAATCACTTTTGAGTATGTTTTTGACAACTATTTAGTTGCTCCATGCTCTTTCAAGATCTAAGCCTTCTCTAACAGCTTCCCCAACATGATGATAAAGCGACTCTTCACTTAAAATAGGTGAATCTGTAATAATAGCTACATTTACACCTCTATCATCTAACATCTTTACAGATTCAATATCAACTTTTCGTCTTTCTCCAGGAGAACGATATGTAGCAATTGGACCATAACAAATATCACAACCACTTTCAACAATCTCATCTAAATAATCACTAGCACCCCATGCATGTTCTAATGAAAATCTTAATCCATATGCATTTGCAACTTCCATAGCTGTAATCATATCATATTGAGTACAATGTATCTTACATGGAATATCACCTTTAATAGCTAATGCTATAACCTCTAAATTAGCATCATATTTTTGATCTATCTTAGCTTCTTTATTCTCCATATAAGTTTTTGCTTTTTCAAATGTATCCCAAAGTACATGTGCTACTCCCATTCTAGTCATCGGTGTCTTAGACAAACTACCATATGTATTTTTAGGATTTCCACCTAATGCAATCTTAAGTGCACAAGGAGCTTTTATTGTCATATCAAAAATATTAGTCCCATACGACTTAGCTGCTATAGCTTGACCACAAAAAACATTTCCACTTCCAGGTGTAATAAGTATAGTTGTAATACCATGTTCATAGCATACCTTAAACTCTCTAGCTAATGGATTAACTCCATACCTCGCATCAACAAAAGCCGTATTAGGATCTGTCATTTCATTAGCATCATCAACTCCCATACTTGAATTAAAATCAAATAATCCAATATGCGTATGAGCATCTATTAGTCCGGGCATAACATACAAACCTTTTGCATCAATCACTTTAGCACCTTCACAAGCTAAAGATTTTCCAATCTCTACTATCTTACCATCTTTAAGTAATATATCACCTTCAAAACAAGGTTCATCACCTTTCATTGTGCATAAGGTACCATTTATAATTAAAGTTTCTTTCATTATATAATTACCTCCCCATTTATAATACTTTTGACAACCTTCGCTGCATAAGATTTAACTGGATGTTCTGTAAAAATAGATATATCTGCATCTTTTCCTACTTCAATAGTTCCGATACGATCATCAACACCTAACAGCTTTGCTGGGTTTATACACATCATCTTTACTACTTCTTCTGCATCTATTCCTGCTCTATATACTTCTATTCCATTCCATAAAAATACTTCTCTTCCTTCTGATCTTCCACCATTAGTATTAGAAAAAGCTATTAGATTGTTATTTTCTATTAATTCCTTTATTTTCTTTAAATCCATACTATGCTTTGCAAGTTGAGACATATTATTTATATTTCCTAAAATTATATTAGCTGAACTTTTCTTTAACTCTTCAATACAATCTGAAAAACCAAAAGCATCTACTATACTTAAATCTATATTTTTTTCCTTTAGTATATGTAATAAACTTGTAATCTCTCCTTTAGTACATGCTGAACAAAATACCGGTAGTTCTCTTTTATCAAAAGCAGCTAATATTATTTCATCACTTAGGCTCAATTCATCTATTTTTTTATCTAAAGCTTTTCGTATAGTTTCTTCAAGAGTATAAAATATTCCCATACGAGTCATAGGTAGTATTTTTCTTGATCCATATGTTTCTTTTACTTGTTGTTCTACACTACATTTTAAAGCTGCTTTTTCCTTTAAAATACGATCGTTTATCTTAATAGGCGCTGTCTTAAATACAGTAATTTGGCCACCTACAACATTGGCATTATCAGGTGATATCCCAAGAGATGTTATTCCACTTTTATAGAATTCTTGATTATTTACTTCATCTGGATCTATACTATATCTTACATTCATTTCAGGTGTTACTGGTGTAGTAGCTTCACTATTATCTAGGTATCTTGTAGGTATACCTAAAGCTCCTATTGATGAATGTGGATCAATAAATCCTGGGAATACATGCATATTATCTGCATTAATTATTTTTGCATTTTCTTTTTTTATTGAAACTCCAACTTCAACAATCTTTCTACCTTCTATTAAAATATCGGTATTTTCTAGTACGGTACCATCACCTATATGTACAATTCCATTTTTGATTAAATACACTTTATTACCTCCCCCATATAATACTAAAAGGCGATTTTAAAATCGCCTTTTAGTAAACTGTTTTAAAATTGTCTATTTTGCATCTTTGATAGATACTTGTGACCAGTCAACCTGACCAATTGTACTTACATAGTATCCGTCTACTTTCTCCTTTACATAAGTATTGCTTTCGCCTAAGTATTGAGGCATAATAATTCCTGTTCCTACTAATAATTGCTCTGCTTCTAAGTATATGTTCGCTAATTCTTGTTGATCAGTTGTAACTTTTGCTTTTTCTAATAATTCTTTATATTTCTTAGAATCTTCATTGTTCCATCCAGTTTTTTTAGAGTTGAAATATCCTTGATCTGGGTCAAATAATGATAATATACCACTTGGCTCGTTGTAGTATGGTCCCCAACCACCCATTGCTAGTTCATAATCACCTTCTCCTATTTTATCCCACATTATATTCCATTCCATCATGTCTATTTGAATATTAATTCCTAAAGCTTCTTCCCAAGATTGCTTTAATAATTCAGCTAGCTTTTTAGATTTCTCATTTGTTCCACGACTTGCATAACGTATAGTAACTTTTGATGGATCTTCTGGCTTACCTAATTCTTTTAATCCTTCTATTAATAATGCTTTTGGGTCTGGATTATCTTTTTGCATTTGTTCTACAATGTAGTTTTTTCCATTGACTAACTCCTTATAAGTTTTGTCTTCTATTTTTGAAGTATCAGGTATTGCAGAGAAAAGCTCTATTGCTTTTCCATCCCATATCATATCCTTAACAGCTGTACGGTCCATTGATATAGATAACGCTTGACGAATTTTAGCATTTTTTAAATATTCATTATTAGTATTTACCATTACAAACTCCGGTCCATTATCTGGAACTTCATACTTTGTAGATGATCCTTCCGCCTCGATTTGTTTTGTCCAGTTAGGATCAGATGTGCCAACTACATCTAACTCTTTATTTATGAAAGCTTGAACAGCAGTTGCTGAATCTTGAATAACTTTATAATTTAATTTTTCTAATTTAGTTTCATTAGCTTTCCAATAGTTTTCATTTTTTACTAATATCATTTCTGTATTTTGGTTCCAACTTTCAACAATAAAAGGTCCACAGTAAAGAGTTTTTTCTGGAGTTGGTCCATATGAACTTCCCCACTCTTCATATTTATCTTGTCTTACAGGATATAAAGAAGCTACAAGTTCAGGGAAATACGATGCT
>JBOFPL010000169.1:0-5380 GCA_051659885.1 Cellulosilyticaceae bacterium | reverse complement strand
TTTTAAAAGATATTAGCGAAGCCCTAAAATTCTTATATGAAACAGCTTATAATACTTCATTTGACCCATACTATGGCAACTGGTGGAACTGGGAAATCGGAACCCCAATTACATTAGGAAATATCCTATGCTTAGTAGGTCAAGAATTAGAAACTGAAGCGGTAAAAAACTACTGTGATGTGATTCGTTTCTTCCAACCAAGCCCATATCGTTCAGGACTTAGAACGTTTAATGATAAAGTAAGAAATAGAACTTCTGTAGGTGGTAATCGTATTGATACAGCGAAGGTAGCGGTTTTATTAGGAATCAATGATGCAGATGAAAGTCAATTAGAGATGGCAAGAGATTCTTTAAGCGATACTTTCAAATTTGTAGAGCCAAGCTATGAAGAAAGAGGAGAAAAAAGAGATGGATTATATAAAGATTTCTCTTTTATTCAGCATGGTGATGTACCGTACACAGGAACATATGGTAATGTACTGTTAGGTGGACTTGGAGAGCTTGTAAATGTACTCAGTGAAAGTAATTGGCAAGTAGTCGATCCAAACTTAGAGAATATCTACCAAATGATTCTTAGAACATTCCAACCAATTATCTATAAAGGTAACTGTATGGAATGTGTAAATGGTAGAGGGGCTTCTAGAGAAGAATGGGGAGATAACCGTACAGGTCATGCCATCATTAATTCTATTATGTGGTTTACAAAGTTTGCGCCGACAGAATATGCTAATCAATATAAATCAATGATTAAATACTGGATTCAAGAAGATGAAGTAAGAGATTATATTGGCATGAATAATAATATTAATATGATTGAAATAGCAAAAGAAATCTTAACAGATGAAAGTGTTCAATCAAGAGGTGAGTTAATCGGTAACTTTAGCTACAATAGTATGGATCGTATGATTCATCGTACCAAAGATTTTGTGGCAGCACTCAGTATGCATTCTTCAAGAATTAGAACCTATGAAGACATGTTAGGTGAGAATAGAAAAAGCTTCCATACAAGTGATGGAATGACCTATATCTACAATGGAGATCAAAAAGAATATACAGATCACTACTGGGCGACAGTAGATCCCTATAAATTATCAGGAATTACGGTAGATACCAAGCAGATTGCAGATGGAGAAGGATACTTCCGAACAGCTGAAAACTGGGTAAGCTGTATGACTTTCAAAGAGAAGTACGGGGTAGCGGGTATGCAACTCAATAAACAAGGTATCCATGAAGAAACAGAAGAAGTAGTAGATAGCCTAGATATGAATCTTAAGGCTAAAAAATCATGGTTTATGCTAGATAAAGAGATTGTAGCATTAGGAGCAGATATCCAAAGTAGTAAAGGACGTACTATTGAAACAATCGTAGATACAAGAAAAGCATTCAAAGATTTATCTAATACAGTAGTAGTAGATGGAATCCTTATCTATAATAAGGAAGAAACTCATGCCAAAGCAGCTAATTATATTTATTTTGAAGGCAATAAACCAGGAACAAGTATGGGATATTATTTCCCAGGAACACAAGATATACAAATCTCTAGATATACAAGACAATCTAGTTGGTACGAAGTCAATAACAATTGTAGCAAAGAGATAAAAAAACAAGGTTATATTACTTTCTCTATGGATCATGGTAAGATGCCAAAAGATGAAAAATATGCCTATGTACTCTTACCAAATGCAAGAGTAGATGAGCTCAAAATGTATGCAGAATATAATCCATTAGAAATACTAGAAAACTCTAGTAAAGTACAAGCTATCAAATATAGAAGTATGATTATGGCTAACTTCTGGGAAGATAAGGTAGCTTACTTAGAGAATATGAAAGTGAATACAAAAGCATCTATTGCATTGGAAGAAACAGATGCATCGATTCAGTTAACTGTATGTGATCCAACAAAAATCAACGAAGGTTATTTAGAAATTGAGATAGATGCACAAGGAACGGAAGTGATTAGTAAGTCTGAGGAGATAGAAGTACTTGAGTTAGAGGATGCTATAAGACTAAAAATCAATCTACAAAATAACAGAGGACGAGCATTTAATATACAAATTAAAAGATAATGAGTAGGAATCTCCTATTTCAAAGGCTTTGGACACCCAAAGATTTTGAATATAGGAGATTTTTTTTGAGAGAAACTTAAGAAAATAAGATAAAAATACAAAAATGAGATTGCTTAGAAAATATATCCATGATAGTTTTGGTATATGAACTTGTTCAGGTTGAACAATGAATACGGCTTTGATATAAATAAGTAAGGCAAAATGTATATCTGATAATTAAGAGGAGGATAAAAAATGTCTAAAAAATTTAATAGAAGAATAGTTGCTATGGTCATGGCTACTAGTTTAGCTGCAACTGCAGTACCAGCACAAGTTATACAAAAATCAAATCAAGTAGATGAAAATATAAAAGGATTAGAAATATCAGAAGTAACAACAGGAAGTATGATTCAAATCGAACAAACAACAGGAAGTGCGATTCAAATTGTCCCTGTAGAGGAAATAGAAGGCAATCAAGTTAAAAACTTTAGTTTTGAAGAAACAACAAGCTCACCATCAGGTTCATGGGCAAGTAAAGAAGGTGCTATGGAGTGGACAGCAGCGGCTTGGGGTAATGATAGTGCAAAGTTACCTAAGATAGAAGTAGATACTCAAGAAAAAATATCCGGTAACAATTCTATAAGATTAGAATCTAATGATGGGAAAGCAAGAGGCTGGATTAAACAAAGTATAGAAGTTAAACCAGATACTACATATATCTTAGAAGGTTATATGAAAGCAGAAAATGTAAATGGTAGAAGATTTGGTGTACAAGTATTAGAGTATGTAGGCAATTCAACACAAGCAGTAGATACTAATACGGATAGAACACTTAAATTACGTATAGAAAAAGATACACAAGATTGGACAAAACAAAAAACAGAGTTTAAAACATCAGAACAAACTACTCGTATAGAATTAATAGCTTATTTAGGAACACATGATGTAGTTGTAGCTGGAGGAACTGCTTGGATAGATGATTTAGCATTAACAGAAAAACCTGCTGTGGCAGTAGAAGGTGTAACACTACCAGAAAAAGTTAGAGTAGCAGAAGGTGATACGGTAACACTCAAACCTGTTTTCACACCAGCAGATGCAACGAATCAAAAAGTAAGATGGGAAATAGCAGATGAGCAAGTAGCGACAGTATCAGCAAGTGGTATGGTAAAGGGTGTAAGTGAAGGAATAACGACGATTAAAGTAATCACTGAAGATGGCAATCATGAAGCGACTTGTGAAATCACAGTAGAAAAAGGTGGAGCTGTTAATTTATTAGAGAATGGAAGCTTTGAAGAAAGTATGCAAGTGTCTAATACAACAGAGAAGAGAATATGGAAAGATGGAAAGGCACCAAAAGGATGGAATAGTCTATGGGTACCAACTGAGGGAACTGGCTTACAATTTGACCTAGATCAAGTAGAGGTTAGCCATGGTACACAATCTGTACATATCAATGCACCAAAACAAAGCCGAGTATGCTTTATGAGCACTATGGCCATTGACCCAAATCAAGCTTATCGCTTGAGCATGAATATTAAAACTCAAGATGTAGTAGGAACAGGAACTTACTTTAGAGTACAATATCTAGATAAAGATAACAAAAAAACACAAGATGCACTACCAAGTATCTCTGGGATAAAAGGAACAAAAGACTGGGATAACTATGAATTGGTCCTAAAAGATATTCCAGCCAATACAACAACGCTCAAGATAGAAGTATTCTTTGAGAATGCGACAGGACAAGCATGGATAGATGATGCTAGATTAGTAGAGACTTATGATTTTTCTTTAAGTCAAAGTAATGCTAAATTACTAGCGGGAGAAACACTTCAACTACAAGCAATATTTGGAGCTGATGTACCGAATAAAAATGTAGAATGGATTTCATCTAATGAAGCAGTAGCAACAGTGGATGCAAATGGTTTAGTAACCACTTTAGTACCAGGAGCAGCGACTATTACTGCAACAACAATAGATGGCAATAGAGCGACATGTAGTATCAGTGTAGAGGATCCAGCCCTTATCCCAGTCTATAAAGAGCTTAGACAAAACTGGTCAGATCGTATGACTATCAATGATATAGCAGATAAAAACAATCCAGATTATGTAGCTAATATGGCAGCACTTGCAACAGATGCACAGGAATTATGGGATACTATGAATAAGTATGATTCAGAGTCAGAAGAGATTGATACACGTCAAGAACTATGGAGTAAGTATACTTCAAATAAAGTATCAGCAGACATGACAAGTACCATGGCTAACTTACGTACGATGGCAAGAGCTTATGCATCAGAAGGATGCAGTCTTTATCAAAATGAAACATTAGGAAAAGATATCTTAGCTGCCTTAGATTGGTTCTATGAAAATAGATATAATAAAGAAGTAAAAATGTATAACAACTGGTGGGATTGGGATATCGGAGTACCACAAAAATTAAATGATGTACTTGTCCTCATGTATGATCAATTATCACCAGAACAATTGGAAAATCAATTAGGGGCAATCAATCGATTCGTACCAACACCAGTAAGTGTACCAGGTGGACCAAATCCACTAACTGGAGCCAACTTATTAGATACTGCTATGGTATCAGCCGTAAGTGGGATGCTAGAAGAATCTAATAGAAGAATTTCTGAAGCAAGAGATGCAGTCAGTGATGTACTACCTTACGTAACAAAAGGTGATGGATTCTATGAAGATGGTTCATTTGTTCAACATACGGACTTCCCATATGCAGGTGGGTACGGTGGTGTACTGATGAGTGGAATCTCCAACTTACTTTTCATCACAGATGGAACACCATGGGAAGTAACAGATCCATTAATTGAAAATGTATATGACTGGATTATCAATGCCTTTGAGCCTGTATACTACAAAGGTGCTATCATGGATATGGTAAGTGGACGTGGTATCAGTCGTTACAACAGTTCTGATCACAATAAAGGTAAAGGACTATTACCAAAAATGCTGGCTTTAGCTGAGACAGCACCAGCGCCAAAGCAAACACAAATCAAAGCATTCGTAAAAGAAAATGTAATGGCAGATAGTGTTTGTGAAACAGGATATTTTGATAAAATGAATATTAATGATGTGTTAGCATTTAAAGAACTTTTAGCAGATGACAGTGTACCTGTTAGAGGTGACCTTACATTACATAAAGTTTATGGTGCGATGGATAGAACTGTTCATCATAGACCAGGCTATACACTGGGTATCAGTATGCATTCAACTAGAATAGCAGCCTATGAAGTAGGAAATGGTGAAAACAAAAAAGCATGGCATACAGCAGATGGAATGCTTTATCTATACAATGATGATTTACACCAATATGG
>JBOFPL010000168.1:0-8797 GCA_051659885.1 Cellulosilyticaceae bacterium | reverse complement strand
TCAAACTCTCAATATAAAAGTTTGTCTACTGACATTAATTTTTGCACTCTTAAGTGCTGATTCAAGTTACTTGAAGTAACTCTTTTGAATCGACTGGCTTATATAGTTACTATTTTATTTTCAAAGTTCATTAGTTCTTACCCATCAAGGCCTCAGCCCTGTTTTTGTTAGCTGCTGTCCGCTGCTGACTTGTATTATTATGCACTATCTATCGACATAAGTCAACCCTCTTTTTAACTTTTTTCTTATTTTCTTTTTTCTCCCTTATTCCTCCCCTGCTCATTCGTATAATTCCCAATGATTGTGGCACTCTAATTAGTGACAAAATTTATTTTACTAGCGTGAGGAAACTACTATGGATTCATTAAATAAACAATTACTAGATGAACTCGCTTACTTTAAAGAGTGCGGTGAAAAATTTCTCAATAAAGAACTCTCTAAAATGGACTTCAAAAAAATCTCGGGTGGATTCGGAGTATATGCCCAAAGAGATGAAATTCACTTTATGGTTAGATTACGTTTTTCTTCCGGTACCCTTTCACTTAATCAACTTGCTTTTGTCTCTGAACTAGTTTCTCTATATAATCTTTCCTATATTCATTTTACAACTAGACAAACTATTCAACTTCACGATCTTACACTTGATCAAGTCTGCACTATTATTGCATTAGGTATTCAACATGGCATCTATACACGAGGAGCTGGTGGTAACTTTCCACGTAATGTAGCTATTTCTCCGCTCTCCGGGGTAAGCCCTAATGAACCTTTTGACATTACACCTTATGCCCTCGCTGTAGGTAATTACTTTATGCAGCAAGTTCTTACCTATCATCTCCCACGTAAATTCAAAGTCTCATTTGCTAATACTCCTGATGATGCCCCTCATAGTACTATCCAAGATTTGGGATTTGTTGCTACACTGCTTAACGACGTTCCTTCTTTCGAAGTCTATCTTGGTGGCGGTTTAGGCCAATCTCCTGCTTTAGGCATTAAACTCCCTGCACCCATCCCTGCAGTGGATACCCTCTATCACGTTGAAGCATTACTACGTCTTTTTATAGCAGAAGGTGATTACTCAAATAGAAATAAAGCTCGTATTCGTTTTATTGTTATGAAGTTAGGCCAAGAGGCATTTTTATCTAAGTATCAACACTACCTAGAGGAAGCTAAGTCTACATTAAACCTTGCTCTTAACCCTACGCCTATTTGTTATGCTACACCCGGATGTAGTACTACAACCAACCATCCTCGCCTATTCCCACAAAAACAACCAGGCTTATATAGTGTCTACTTTCAGCCTCTAGGCGGTATTCTTCCAGCCTCTACACTTCATATCTTATTAGACCTATTAAGCACATTTAATGCTCCACTTATTCGTTTAACTTTAACAGAAGGTATGTATATACTTAACCTAAATGGTAATGAAGCATTACAACTTATTGACTCAACAGAAAAATTAGGTATGAACTATGAACTTGAACAAAGCATAGCCTGTATAGGGCCTCCTACCTGCCAGATTGGTGTAGCACATTCCCAATCTCTTCTAAAACTTATTATTGATTACTTTAGAGAACAAGGCATTACTAGCAGTCCTTTACCTCGTATTTATATTTCCGGTTGTCCTAACTCTTGCGGTGTTCATCAAATTAGTCACATTGGTTTAGTAGGCAGTAAAAAAAGAATTGAAGGTGAACTGATGGAGGTCTTTAACATTTCATTAGGAGGTTCTTTTCATTTAGATGGTACACGTCTAGGTACCCCTATAGGCAGTATAGTTTATCATAAGATACCTCAAGTACTTTTTGCTCTTCACAACCTTTTAATTAGTAATAATTGGGATTGGGCTACTGCGCTTTATACTAACCTTTCTACACTCGAAAATTGTATTAAACCTTATCTAATCTAAATCAATGAGTATAAAAAAGTGTTGTAATCTCAGTCATCTAAGATTACAACACTTTTTATTATCTATTTATTAAATTCACTGTATAAGTTTCACTTTCTAAACATACTTTACGTTTTTGTTTATCTACTACTACTACATTCATTTCTTTATTATTAATATATTGACCTTGATTACTTAATTTAATTGTAATTGTATCTTCTTTAGCTTCTACAGCTACTTTAATCCACTCTGCTTGATTCTCTCTATATCCATAGCTTTCACCATCATCATTAAAAATTACTTGCTCAAATGATGTTTTTCCTTCTGCTACAAAAATTTCTAGCGCTACTTCTTCATCATGTTTAGTTGCAAATGTTTTTTCTTTACAATCTACAGCGATTACTGCATTACCTTGTATAAACATAGGAATCTTCGCATCTAATCCCGCTTCTGTAGAAATACGTTGTCCTCCTATATGGTATTCTCCTGTATGATAATCATACCACCCATTTTCATTCTTTGGTAAATACACATCAATTGTTTTTACACCTTTGTCAAATACATTAGCCACTAACATATTTTCACCTAACATGTATTCATCTGCTTCAACATCGATTTCAGCATCATTGAAGTTATAGAATAACGGTCTAACAATTGGTTCATATTCACTATGCGCTCTATACATTAAGTCATACATAAATGGTGTAAGTTTATATCTAAATTTGATAAGTTCTCTGATTGCTGGAGTTGCTTGTTCATACATCCATGGTTCATTTACAGTTTGGTCACTATTCCAAGAATGAATAGTGAAACGAGGCATGAATATACCATGTTGAATCCATCTGATAAATAGCTCTTCTTCTGGTTTTGGACCTGAGAATCCACCTACATCATGTCCGAAGTTATAGATTCCTGATAAACTTAGTCCAATTCCCATCTTCGCATTATATCTTAATGTATTCCAACGTGTATAGTTATCGCCTGTCCATGTTTGCACATAACGTTGCATTCCTGTACAGCCTGACCTAGAAATAAGATATGGACGCTTATTTGGTGCAAAAGTTTTCTGTGCTTCATAAGAAGCTTTCATCATTAGTAATGTTTGTACAGGTTTTAGATAAGCAATCTCTTTTTCTTTACCAAATCCATGACATTTTGCCCCATCTTCCCATACTTCAAACTCATTATTATCATTCCAGGTAGACCCAATACCTACTTCGAGTAATTTCTCTGTAACTTGTTCTTTCCACCACTCATAAGTCTTAGGATTTGTAAAATCAACGTATGCTCCTAATTCATCCCAGAACATCGCAACTTCTTCTTGACTCTTATCTTTACTTTGAATAAACATTTTATTTGCTTTTAATGTTTCATATTGTGGATGATCAATAAGTAATGCAGGTTTGATATTAGCACATAATTGTATTCCCGCATCTTCAAAATCTTTTGCTAATTGTTTTGGATTTGGTACCTTATCATAATTCCAGTTAAATACATATCTTTTATCTCCAATTGATGTGTACCCACTTGAAAGTTGGAATGAGCTACATAATATATCATGCTCTTTACATTGATCTGCAAAAGTTAATAACATCTCTGCTGCATTTGGCGCATCAGTATATGTCATTGTTGATCCAGAATATCCAATACTCCATTTTGGCATGAAAATTGTCTGTCCACCCATCCATGCAAATGTTTCTGTTACTTCTTTTAAGCTTTCTCCATCAATTACATAATAATCTAATTCTCCATATTGACTATGGAAGTATTTGAATAACCCATGGTAGTTGTCGCGTTCTCTTCCTAAATCAAATGTACAGTCTGTATAAGTATCGTAGAATAACCCATAATACATATCATTTGCTCTTGTAATATAGAAAGGAATGTGTTTGTAAAGTGGATCCGACTTTTCTGCATCGTACCCCATTGGATCAAGATTTTTCATCATATACCTATTGATACTCTTGTCTACATTCCCTGCTTTTTCGCCTAATCCTAAGTGAAGATCTTCTTCTGTACGTTCAATATAATGGTATACCCCTTGCCCTAATCCATTTCCAAAGTTATAGGCTTGTGTTTGTCTATCTTTTAATAACTCTTTCCACTCACCATTTTTATAAGTATACCAAGTAATTCTAAATCCATCTAATTTAATTACTGCTTTTAATCTAGTTGTTTGAATGATTACTTGTCCTTCTGTCATTTCAACTTCATACATTGGAAGTGTGAATCCATTAAGGTCTGTTTTATCTCTTCCTTCTGTATTAATATCTTCTTGTCCTGGTGCAATAGACCAAGTTTTATCATTTTTTATATTTTCTCCAAACATCCATACTCTAAAGATGTTTTCTTCTAATACATATATATTAATGTTTATATTGTCCTCTTCATACCTGAAACTTACGCAATTATTGCTATTTTGTAAAAATGTACATGGATAACTTTTTTTAATCATTTATATTGTCCTCCTTGAAGTCTTTGCTTTTATAGGCTAATATTATCATTAGTCTTTTTATTAAACTATGGATTTATTGCTTGAAACATTGTGATTCTTGCTCTACATTTTATTAAGAGGTGTTTATATGGCCAATTACTTTGCTTATCCTACTTCAGAGTCTTCTTTAGATACAGGATATGAAATCTTTCATTTAAAAACTCAATCAACTCATGATATCCGTTTACATAGCCATGAATTTTATGAAGTTTATTTTTTTCTAGGAGGTAGTGTTTCTTATTCCCTAGGTCATCATCATTATATTTTACAAGAAGGTGATATTCTACTCCTTAAGTCTAATGAATTACATGGCCCTATTTTTACCACTACTTCTCAAACTTATGAACGCATCATATTATGGATCAATAAATCTTTACTTCAAGAACTCTCTTCCGATTTAGAGCTTGAAAGTTGCTTTACACTTGCTGAAAGTCTATTGATTCGTCCTAATTTACCAGAAATCCAATATATTCTTTTTTTACTCAAAGAACTTATTGCTGAGCAACACCTAACCGCCCAAACTTCCCCTGATTCATTTGGACATGCTAATTATTACAGAACACTTTTAGCTCACCTTATGATTAAGCTCAATCGACTAGCATTGTCCCATACTAAATCAAATACTACTTCTGAACTTATTAAGGGCGTTTTATCTTATTTAGATAAACATCTAGATGAAGATATCTGCTTAGATACATTAGCTGCTGAATTTTATATTAGCAAATACCATCTTTCTAGACAATTTAAATCAGCTATGGGTATCACCCCTTACCAATATATCCTGAAGCGCAGACTTGCCAAAGCAAAACTTCTTGTGGCAGATGGTACTTCGCTTACAGATGCTTGTAAAATTTGTGGTTTTAAAGATTACTCTAGCTTCTTTCGGGCATTCAAGAAAGAATACGGCTTGGCCCCTAAAACTATTAAACAAAACAAAAAAGACTACTAAGCTCTAATAAACTTAGTAGTCCTTTTTGTTTTAGAAATCTGCTTGACCTGTAGTTCTTGGGAATGGAATAACGTCTCTGATATTTGTCATACCTGTTAAGTACATAATCAGTCTTTCAAATCCAAGACCAAATCCTGCATGACGTGTTCCACCAAATCTTCTAAGATCTAAATACCACCAGTAATCTTCTTCTGGAAGTCCTAGTTCCGCCATTCTTGCTAATAATACATCTAATCGTTCTTCTCTTTGGCTACCACCAATTAATTCTCCAATTCCTGGCACTAAAAGGTCCATAGCTGCTACAGTTTTGTTATCTTCATTCATTCTCATATAGAATGCTTTGATTTCTTTTGGATAATCGATAACGAATACTGGTTTCTTGAAGTGTTCTTCTGTTAAGTATCTTTCATGCTCTGTTTGAAGATCACATCCCCAGAATACCGGATACTCAAATTTCTTATCTGCTGCAAGTAAGATATCAATAGCTTCTGTATAACTTACTCTACCAAATTCAGCATTAGCTATACTTTCTAATTTATCAATAACACCTTTTTCTACAAATTGATTGAAGAATGCCATTTCTTCTGGTGCATTTTCTAATACGTACTTAATAACGAATTTTACCATATCTTCTGCAAGGCACATATCATCGTTAAGATCCGCAAATGCAATCTCTGGTTCAATCATCCAGAACTCTGCTGCATGACGTGGTGTATTAGATTTCTCAGCTCTGAATGTTGGTCCAAATGTGTAAACATCTCTAAATGCCATAGCAAATGTCTCTGCTGATAATTGTCCACTTACTGTAAGACTTGCCATTTTTCCAAAGAAATCTTCTTTGAAGTTCACTTTTCCATCTTCATCTCTAGCTGGAACTTCTGGGTCTAATGTTGTTACTCTAAACATTTCCCCTGCACCTTCACAGTCACTTGCTGTAATAATTGGTGTATGTGCATATACGAAACTTCTTTCTTGGAAGAATTTATGAACCGCATAAGCAGCTAAAGAACGTACTCTAAATACAGCTGCAAATGTATTTGTACGTGGTCTTAAATACGCAATTTGTCTTAAGAACTCGAAAGAGTGTCTTTTCTTTTGAAGTGGATATTCTGGAGGACAAGCCCCTTCTACTACTACTTCTACTGCTTTCATTTCAAATGCTTGCTTATTTCCTGGTGTTGCAACAATTTCTCCTGTTGCAATAATAGCTGCTCCTACACCTAATTTGGCAATCTCTTTGAAGTTAGCCATAGAATCCTCAAATACAATCTGCATACTCTTAAAGAATGTTCCATCATTGAGTTCAATAAACCCAAATGTTTTTGAATCTCTAACTGTTCTTACCCATCCAGCTACAGTAATAGTTTGACCTATAAACTTATCACTATCTTGGTATAAATGTCTTACTGAAATAGTTTCCATATCGTCATCTCCTTTAAATTTTTATAATAAAAAAAGCCCCCGCCCCTATTTATAAAAAATAGGGACGAAGACTCTATATCTCCGCGATACCACCCTAGTTGATTTCAAACTTTGAAATCCACCTCATCTAACATATCTTCCAATATGCTCTAGATATAACGGTCTAGTCCCGACTAAGTCTACTTAGGTCATTACCTTTTTGGTTAGTAACTCCGAGATGTTCTTCATACATTGCCTCCCTGCCAAATTTCCACCCTCATTGGCTCTCTATTAGTCTCAGCAAAGACTACTCTTCTCTTCACAGTCTTTAGATATTAAAATATGATTTAAATTATAAATTATATATACACTTTTTGTCAAGGATTACAATCCTCTTTGTTTCATAACTTCATACATACAAACTGCTGCTGCTATCGATGCATTAAGAGATTCTAATCCCCCCGGCATAGGTATACGCACCTTAGTTGTCGCCATCTCTTTAACCTCTTCTGACACACCATTAGCTTCATTTCCTATTACTAATGCTGTTTTCTTACTGAAGTCATTATCATAGATTACTTTTGATTCCTCTAATGCTGTTGCATAAATAGGTATTTCTTTTTCCT
Source organism: Cellulosilyticaceae bacterium (assembly GCA_051659885.1). Classification (GTDB taxonomy): domain Bacteria; phylum Bacillota; class Clostridia; order Lachnospirales; family Cellulosilyticaceae; genus JAVVPO01. The sequence continues at coordinate 1,442 of JBOFPL010000168.1, read as the reverse complement.
TTAACCATTGTATGCACGAAGTCGCTTCAAAGTCCATGATAATTGGCACATGAAATACTGCTCCCATTGTCGCCCTTACCGCTTTTGGACTATAAACATCCACTGATCCCTTAGAAACAAAGATTGCATCTACACCAAATCCATAAGCTGTTCTAATAATGGTTCCTAAATTACCTGGATCTTGTACATTTTCTAACAGAAGATAAAACGGATTGTCTTTTTCATTTAATGAAGCTAAGCTATAACACTTAATGTGCACTACTGCCATAACCCCTTGTGGTGTTTCCGTATCACTAATTAGTTTAAAAATTTCATCTGTCACAACAATCCATTTATATTTTTCCAAGTGAATAACTTGCGTTGCATCAAAACTATCTGTAGTAATGATATATTCCACTTTATATTCATCTGGAATCTCATTAACTGCACGAAGTCCTTCTACTATAAATAAACCTTGTTTTTTACGTTCAGACTTTTTCTTTTGTAGTATTCTAATATTTTTTATAATTTCATTTTGATTACTTGATATAAATTTATTTTCCATGTCTCTTACTCTCTAATGCCTGTAATTGTTTGTTGTATCCTACTACTACTAATAAATCCTCTGAAGTCAGTATATAATCTGGAGTTGGTGAAATATCAATATGTCCATGTCTTTGTACTGCAATAATATTGATACCATACTTACTTCTTGAATCTATTTCTTTAATTGTTTTATTTCTCCACTCTTCTAGAATAGGTATTTCTACAATACTGTATTCTGAAGATAATTGTATATAATCTAATATATTTCCTGAGATTAAGTTGGTGGCTATACGCATACCCATATCTTGTTCTGGCTGTATAATTCTATCTGCCCCAATTTTTCTTAGTACACGTTCATGCAAATCACTACTTGCTTTAGCTACTACGTAAGGAATACCTAATTCTTTTAACAATAAAGTTGTCATGATACTTGACTGGATATCTTTCCCTATTGATACTACTGCTACATCAAAATTTCTAATTCCCAATGACTTTAGTGTATCCATGTCTGCAGTATCTGCCTGTACTGCATGTGTAACTAGGGCAGATATCTCTTGTATTTTCTCTTCCGATTTATCAATAACCATTACTTCATATCCTGAGTCTGCAAGTGTTGTTGCTAAACTTATACCAAATCTTCCAAGACCACACACTACGAATTGTTTTGTTCTCATTTTAATCTTCTCCTTATCTATCCAACCATTACCTTTTCTTCTGGATATTGAATGCCTAGTTTTTCTTTTTCTTGTTTAAGCATAAGTGCTACTGACATTGTAATAATTCCAAGTCTTCCTATAAACATCAAAATAATAATAATAACCTTTCCTACAAAAGATAACCCTGATGTGATCCCTAAAGTTAGACCTACTGTTCCAAAAGCCGAAACAACTTCAAATAGTAATTCCATAAAGCCCGCA
>JBOFPL010000167.1:0-2094 GCA_051659885.1 Cellulosilyticaceae bacterium | reverse complement strand
TACACACAAAATAATACATAAATTTACTTTATATTCAAAAATATCTTGCATAATTCTAAATATTAAAATATACTATACCTAGATTTCCAATGTATATTAATAAAAGGGGTGAGCAGATTGAAAGTAGGTAAAGAATTGCTTAAAGGAACCACAACCTTACTTATTCTACAACTCTTAAGTGATGGCGATAAGTATGGCTATGAAATGACTAAGGAACTTCAAAAACGTTCTGAAAGTCTATTTGAATTAAAAGAAGGCACACTTTATCCTATCTTACATAGTTTAGAGAGTAATGGCATGATAGAGGCTTATTGGGAAGAAACGGAGCTTATACGTAAGCGAAAATATTATAGGATAACTAAAAAAGGAAGAGGCTTATTAGGAGAAAAGAAAAAAGAATGGCAACTTTACTCATACGGTGTATGTAAAGTACTAGGGGAGGGCTAATCGATGAATCATTTAACAAAAGAGTTTCTCATGAATGTACTTAAAGAAGTGAAGTATTCTAAGATCCATCCCCATATCCAACTAGAATTAGAGGACCATATTGAATGCTTAAAAGAAGATTATATTGAACAAGGACTAGCCGAAGATGAATCTTATCAGAAAGCCCTCACTCACATGGGTGATCCTGAGAGTATAGGAAAACAGTTACATAAAATTCACAAACCAAAATTAGAGTGGTCTGTAATGCTCTCCGTTATCCTTCTGATTGGAATTGGACTTATGACACTTTATTACACTGGTAAATATGATTATTACAGAGAGCTGCAGGGAGTAGAAACTTTAGATCCCTATATTTTCTTAAGAAAACAAATCCAGTATATTATGATAGGCATTCTAGTTAGCATTAGCATGTACTTTATGAACTATAGAAAGCTTGAACGGTTATGTATAGTCGGTTATATAACAGGTTTACTCCTATTGGTCTATGGTAAATATCGAGGGGTAAATGATTTTACTATCCAATGGATAATCCAAGTTGGCCCATTTGCTATCTCTAGCACCCTATTATCTATCCCTATTTTAGTCATTTCATTTGTAGGATTGATACATAGATGGGGAAAGAATACAATACGTCATTACTGCATCCTTGGAGCTGTTGCACTCCTTCCGATTGCATTTATTTCTCAACAAGGCATACGCCACGGAGTTATTTTAGGCATAATTTTCATAATCATTTTGACTGCCCATCTCATAATCTCCCCACGCATCGAAGACAGGAAAAGATTACTGAGTATACTCTATGGTACAGTATTTGGTATTGCTAGTATCGGCATCACTTTTTTAATGTATCTTAAAGGAGACTATCTCATTGAGCGTATACAAATGTTTATGCATCCAGAATGGGACCCTCGTGGAGCTGGCTTTATGCCATCTATTATGCAATCTATCAGAGAGCATTCTACACTTATTGGAGATGGTGGATTTTCAATGGTAGACATTAGAAATCTACCTGAACCGACTAATGATCTTATTTTCACTTTTATCTTAGGCAGCATGGGATGGCTAATCGGCTTACTAATCATATTCGTAATAACATGTATTATTGGACGTATGTTCTTCGCTGCTTTAAAAATAACTGACTACTATGGCAAATTATTATGTATCAGTATTGCAAGCTTATTTACCATCCAATTTGTATATAATATCGCAATGAATTTAGGCTATCTCCCTCAAATAGGGGTTGCATTACCCTTTGTATCTTATCAAGGGATTAGTATCATTATCGATATGGGCTTAGTCGGTCTATTCTTAAGTGTATACCGTAAAAAGGATATTGTTTTATTAGAAAAACAGACTACTTCTCTTAGTTAATTGAATGCCTAGATAAGCGCACACTATTATTGTTCTTTATATCACAAAAAAGAAAGAATCAAAAATTCCGTCCGACGGAATTTTTGATTCTTATTACTTTCTCTCACTTACAAAGTTACACTTCATACTACTCATACTTTTTAAAGGTTAGGTGCCTATCCCTAATAATGTCTATGTTCTCTAGGTGCTATCGGGTCAGGTATCTAGTCTCTGTCTTGGAACTACCAAAGCTATTTTTTAAGCTAGACTCTAGTCTGATGAGAAGATTGCTCTTTT
>JBOFPL010000166.1:0-5483 GCA_051659885.1 Cellulosilyticaceae bacterium | reverse complement strand
CTTGATTTTGCATTGCTTTTTTCTCATTACCTCCAGGCCCTCCTACATTACTCCCCCCAACCTTAGTAGCTTGTGCTTCATTAGGAGTAAAAGTGGGTGGTGTTCCTGTCGGTGGTTGATTAGGCTGTCTCTGATTTCTATCTATACGCATATTAAGAGCCTCCTTTTTCAGTAAGTCTCTCTATATTATATGCACACTGACATTAAATGTTCTAATTTCCTGTCACTTCCTCTTTAATAAAGCTATTGATTATTGCACAAAATACCATGATTACCACGACAACACTAATAGAGGCCATCCCACCTTGTATCCCTATACGTTCAGCAATCATCCCAGTAATACTCGGCATAATAATCGATCCAATTCCACCAATAGATAAAATTGTTCCAATAGCCATTGGATAAATAGTAATCACATTACTTATATTAGCAATAGTCGTTGGATAAATTCCCGCCATGAATAATCCTAGTCCTACAATAATCAAAGTAATCATCCCTATATTCTGTGTACTAATTAATCCCACAAAACATAAAGCCATACCTATTGTTGTAACAATCAATATATACTTCCGATCCACTTTCTGCGAAATATATGCACAGCTCATACGTCCCACCATAATTAACATCCAAAGTAAAGAGGCCATTACCTGTGCATACCCTGTACTCATTACCCCTGTATCTTTCAAATATGTAATCAACCAGCCATTAATAGTAGTCTCTGCACATAAATAAAAGAATAATATCCCTACTGATATAAGAAATTTTTTATTCTTTAAAAATCCATAAGATTTTTCTGTAACTTCTTTTTTACTCAGAGGTTGTGAACTTAATGTTGACTTAAAGAAAGCAACTTGTAAACCAATACAAAGTACCGAGATAATGAGTGCACCTATTTTCCAACCTCTAATATTTCCTGCTGTTGCCATTAACGCTATAAATGGTGCAATAAATGCACCTATTGCAAATATAGAATGTAACATGTTGAGGGATTTTTCTTTTTTCTCACTTACTTCTGCTACTACTACATTACTTATGTTACTTACGCTTCCTCTTCCGATTCCTATCCCAAAGAAACACGCTATTAATATAAACGGATTACCCCATATTGTCATTACCGCAAATCCTATACATGTGAAAAAGCTTAAAATCATAATTGACTTCTTTCTTCCTAAATATATAGGCAATACACCTGCTATAAAACTTGCTATTAAATTTCCTATAGAATGTGAAGATAGCATCATCCCACTTACACCATAAGATAATCCATATTCTTCTTGCATCATAGGTAAGATAGACCCCATCATAGTTGCTAACATTCCATTGATAAAAAATGCATAATAAAAACATCTCACTAACGCTCTACTATCTGTTCCTTTACTCTTACTTATTGTATCCACTATACTTTCTCCCATCTTAACTTATTTTTTACACAAAAACAGGGTGACATAATAAATGCCCCCTGTTTATTGTATCTCACTTTTTTTATTATGTGAATAGTTGTAACCTATTCTTATTTGCACTTCCTAGTCTCAATGCAAGTTTAATAATTTCATTGAAAATAATAATGGAACTACTTACAGCTAATATTTTCACCCACATTTCTCCACTTAATGGTGTGGTATTAAAGAATTTACCTGCAAACTGTGTAATACCAATCTGTAAAACTGCAGTTATTCCTAAAATACATACTACAAATTTATTTTGAGTGAGGTTAGGAAAAATACTTGCGATACCAAATTCTCTACAGTTAAATGCATTAAATAAAACAGAAAACGCAAATAGACTAAATAAAACAGTTTGTACCTCAGATGCATTATTAGTTAATTCTCCACTCGCTCCTAAGAAGTTGTATTTCATCTGTGCCAATAATAATAAAGTAATATAAAAACTATTAATTAAAATAGTCACTACCATATAAGGATTAATAATATTGGCATCCCTAGGTGTTGGTTTGCGTTTCATAACAGATGCTCTAATAGGTTCTAATCCTAGCGCTAATGCTGGTGGCCCATCCATAATAATATTAATCCACAGCAAATGAATCGTTGTAAAAGGCATCTCATAATTCAAAACTTGGCTAATAATCGCTATTAAGAAAGCTATAATATTTACACTCAGTTGAAACTGTATAAACCTTTGAAAATTGTTATAAATTCCTCTACCCCATTTAATAGCCTCTACAATGGTACTAAAGCTATCATCTACTAATATAATATCTGCTGCATTCTTACTCACTTCCGTTCCAGCTATCCCCATAGCTACTCCTACATCTGCCTTTGTTAAGGCTGGGGCATCATTAATACCATCTCCTGTTACAGCTACTACTTCACCATTTTTTTGTAATGCTTGTACAATCCTCATCTTAGTTGTTGGCTTTGATCTTGCTACTATAGAGATATTTTGAATTTCTTTTTGAAGTGCCTCATCCGTTAACCCATCTATGTAATTAGCCTCCACCGCTCTCTTTTCAGCTGTAACGATCCCTAATTCTCTACCTATAGCTATAGCTGTATAAATATTATCCCCTGTTAGCATTTTAGTTTCTATTCCAGCATCTCTTGCCTGTTCAATAGACTCTTTTACACCTTCTCTAAGCGGATCTTTAATCGCTACAAACCCATCAAAGATAAGCTCTTCATCCCAAGTATTACGATAAAACACATCTTTCTCTTGTCCAACTTCATTGTACGCAAAAGCAATTACTCGCATTGCTTCTGACTGCATCAGTTGAATTTGTCTATTGATTTCTCTTATCCGAGACTCTGTCAACGGAGTTTGCTGTCCATTTAGTAATTCATGTTTACATTGTTTAATAATAACTTCTGGTGCTCCTTTAGAAAGAACCATATATCTTTTATTAACCTTCGTTATAGTAATCATATACTTGTTCTGAGAGTTAAAAGGCACCTGCCTTACAATATCTGCTGATGCTCTTGCTTTTTCATAATTAAACTTTCTTGCACAAGATAATAAGGCACACTCTGTAGCACTCCCTATATACTGTTCATCTTGTCCTGCCCAGTCTATATGAGCTGTCGTATTCAATAAAAAATTATTAAGCAAGTAAGGATATTTACCAAGTTCCCCCTCCTCTATGTAATTTCCTTCTGTATATACTTTATTGACTCTCATGCGATTTTGAGTTAACGTTCCTGTTTTATCACTGCAAATCACACTCACTGACCCTATCGTTTCACAGGCTTCCTTTTTTCTGATAAGCACATTAATTTTAGCCATCTGCTTCATAGTGATAGCTAATGTAATATTAATAATTGTAGGTAGTCCTTCTGGCACTGCTGCTATAATTAAAGCTACGCAGACTACAAAGGCTGTTTTTATACTAGGAAATAAAGTTCTCATTCCTTCTACATCAAAAGAAACTGTACTTTCTTGCAAAATTTGCACCAACATATATACAAACAACATTCCCGCAATAGCTGTTGAGATTTTAGAAATAGTTCTTCCCAATCCATCCATCTTAATCTGCAAAGGCGTGTCTTCTTCTGGTTCTCCTAGTTCTTTAGCAATAGCTCCCATCTCTGTAGCATCACCGATCTTAGTCACTCTCATGGTAGCATGTCCATAAGCTACCAATGTTCCTCCAAAAACAGTATCGCCATCTCCTTTATTTACCTCTTTGGATTCTCCAGTCAACATATCCTCTCGCATCTTTAGCTCTAGTGTTTTAATAATCTCTCCATCCGCTGGCACCATATCTCCACTTTCCAATAGTACCAAATCTCCTGGTACTATTTCAGTCTTATGTACTAACATAGTTTGACCTTCTCTAAGTACTTTAACTTGTATATCTCCAGTCATTTTAGCTAATGCCTCTGCTGCTTTTTTAGATCTATTTTCTGTTACTAATCCAATAGTTACCCCTAACGCTATCGCTATACATATCCCTATAGCATCATGGTATTCCTTAATTAGCAAACTAATTCCAGCTGCAATAAGTAGTATTACAATAAGTTGTTCACTTAGTGCTTCTTTTAATTCTTGCAGTATGCTAGGCGGTTTAACCTGCGTAAATTCATTGGCTCCATATTTGAGCTTTCTCTTCTGTACTTCACTCAAGCTAAGTCCTTCTAGATCGACTACTTCTTCTGATACTTTTTTTGCTAACATCTCTTTCTCCCCTATCGTACTTTTTTAATAATATTTAGCTATTTTATTGGTAATAATTTTGATGGCAATCGTGTCATCTATAAATCCTAAAGGAAATACAAAATCCGGTATAATATCTGGTGCAATAATAAAATAAAGCAACCCACTTCCGATTAAAATGAGTAAGGTTCTTGCCAAATCAGCTTGGCAAAATAATTGATATAGTTCCTTTAGTAAATCTACTATGGGCCCAATTTGTCCCACACTATCTAACTTACTTTCAAACTGTTCCATTACCATAGCCTTACCTTCTGGTACACTCATGTACTGCCCATACTTATCTAATTCTCTCTCTATATGAGTAGTAAATTCCTCACCCTCCAGTTGACTACATATCTCAAAGATATCCTGATCTTCCAGACTTCCTTTATCAGGTATTTTATGCCCTACCTGTGTTATAGGATTTACAGGATGCCCTGCAGCTCTTAATAGTTCTTCTAACGGGATGTGTAAGGCACTAGAAATCTTTTCTAAGTGTTTGATATTAGGCTGCTGCTTATTGTTTACAATTCGAGATAACGTAGAAACATCCATACCTATTTCTTTCCCCAACTGTCTAAGAGACAAATTTTTTTGTTTAACAACTTGTCTAATTAATCCCCCCACTTGCGTATTCCCCATATCTAGTCCCCCTTTTTTGTACCCTTCTCTATTTCACTATATGCTTATTAGTTGTCTTTGATGACTAAGTGTTGAGATTTTCTCAACATTTTTTCCATTTATGTATCAGCCGTTTCAAATTCATCATATGATGTATGGAATCTATGATAAGGACTGATCAAATTGTTAGAGACATTTTTAATTGTATTTTCACTCTCAATTGATGCATTAGTCGTTAGTTTTGCTTACGGCGCCAATAAAACCAAAATCTCCTTGGGTCAACAATGCATCATTACAAGCATTTCTTCTTCTATCCTTGTATCCTCGATTTTTATAGGTGGATTACTCCAAAAACTTTTACCTAGCCAATTTACGGCATTTATCTGTGTTTTTATTTTGGCTACTTTAGGTACTTTAAGATTATTTGAAGCCTGTTTCAAGCACTACCTTCATAAAAAGCCTGATAACTGTTATAACCTGAATTTTTCTTTTTTAGGAATTCATTTTACGCTAAAAGCTTCTTTGCCTCACTCCGCTCCTGTTTCTCAAGCCTACAACTCACTTACCCTCAAAGAATCTTGTTGTTTAGGTGCCGCCCTTTCTCTAGACAGTATTGCCGTAGGTATTGGGATAGGCCTCCTTAATATCAACTACTTACAAGTACTCATCTTATCCCTGCTAATTAATCTAATCATGTTATCTCTTGGTAATTTAGT
>JBOFPL010000165.1:0-2423 GCA_051659885.1 Cellulosilyticaceae bacterium | reverse complement strand
TCATATGGTGTAATCACTTTTACAGTAGAAGCATGTAGAGTTACCCAGCCTTCTCGCTCTCCGATATCAAGTAACACACTATAGATGCCTTTTTTCGCACTTGGCCCTGGATAAAGATTATATGAGAATACTTCATGTAACTCATCTAATCGGTTATGTACTACAACTTGTTTCCCACTAAAATGTGTATGTCTAAAAGGTGGCGCTAAATAAACAATTGCTTTTGGTGTAAAACCTTCTCTAACATCCTCTGGTGCTACAAATCCTTGTAGATCAGCTAATGCTGCTCCAAAAAATCCCGCATTACTTGGTGCAATCAAAAGTGCTTCATAACCTAAAGCATGTCCACCTGCCATAAATGGAAGAATCATTAAATCTTGCTCTGCAAGCCAATTCATGGTCTGCTCACGTACCCCTTCAAAAGACTCTCCATATTTTGCTTCATAACGTGCTTTATCCGTCGGTTTTTCATCCGCAATCACCATGCAGTTTGGGTCACGTCTTCTCATATACATTTCTTGATAGTTAACAGCTACCCCATTTTTACATTTTACAACTTCAGCTTCTGTAACCATTCCCTTACCTGGTACTTCATAAGCTACTTCAAAAATTTTATTTTCTTTTTCTCCTAGTGCTAATTCTAGTAAATGTTCACGACTTTGAGCTGTTACAAGATTTTCTTGGCTCTCAAGTAATTCTCTGACTTCATTTGGTAATATCATTTTTTGTAAAATGGCTTTCATGTTATCATCTCCAGTTTAGACGTAGTTATTTTTAGAATTTTTTAAACATATAATTTATCTTCATATTATCGTTGCAAGTTCTTTATCTATCTCCATCATAACGCATTTATTGAATGATGTAAATATTAGTGAAAAAATATAGATATTTAGATTAACTTCATCAGTTTTATTAGGTATATATTAGTATATATTTATAATTTATTATACAAAATTTTCTATCTAGTGATTTTTAGTTTTTCAAAAAATGCATCTCATGCTGCCTTATCCTGCATGTTTGTTATTTCTCCACATCAAAAAAGCCTAAGTTAAGAACTTCATCTCTAACTTAGGCTTTTTTCTCTATTATTTATGGAAAGGGGTATTCATTATTTTAATACGAACTATTTATTACATTCTTTCATGGAATGTTCTGCTTAATACATCTAATTGTTGCTCTCTAGTTAACTTAATAAAGTTTACTGCATATCCTGATACACGGATTGTAAGCTGAGGATATAATTCTGGATGATCCATTGCATCTAATAATACTTCTTTATTTAATACGTTGACATTGATATGTTGTCCTGTTTGACTGAAGTAGCCATCTAAGATACCTACCATATTATTAATTCTCTCATCTTCTGATTTACCAAGTGTTTGAGGTACTAATGAGAAAGTATAAGAAATACCATCTTGTGCATGTTCAAATGGCAATTTAGCTACTGAACAACATGCTGCAAGTACACCTTTTGATTCTCTTCCGTTCATTGGATTAGCTCCTGGTGAGAATGGTACACCTGCTTTACGTCCATCTGGAGTTGCTCCTGTTTTCTTGCCATATACTACATTTGATGTAATAGTTAATACAGATTGTGTATAAGTTGCATCTCTATATGGTTTGTGTACTCTAATTTTTTCCATGAAGTCTTTTACTAAAGCTACAGCGATATCATCTACGCTATCATCATTATTTCCGTATGCTGGATATTCTCCTTCAATTTCAAAGTCAATCGCAATACCTTCTTCATTTCTGATTGGTCTTACTTTTGTATGTTTGATCGCTGATAAAGAGTCAGCCGCTACAGCTAAACCTGCGATACCACAAGCCATTGTACGGAATACATCTGTATCATGTAACGCCATCTCAATTCTTTCGTAGCAATACTTATCATGCATATAATGAATAATATTTAATGCATCTGTATAAGTTTTTGCAAGCCATTTTGTTGCAATTTCGAAGTTAGCCATTACTTTATCATAGTCTAATACTTCATCTGTGATTGGCTCAATACCTGGAATAACTTTGATACCTGCTTTTTCATCTACTCCACCATTGATAGCATAAAGTACAGCTTTTGCAAGGTTTGCACGTGCTCCAAAGAATTGCATTTGTTTACCGATTCTCATTGGTGATACACAGCATGCAATACCATAGTCATCTCCAAATGTTGGTCTCATAAGATCATCACTTTCATATTGGATAGCTGATGTATCAATAGATACTTTTGCACAGAAATCTTTGTATCCTTGTGGGAATTTTTCGCTCCAAAGTACTGTTAAGTTTGGTTCTGGTGCTGGCCCAATATTGTAAAGTGTGTGTAAGTAACGGAAACTATTTTTAGTAACTAAAGATGCACTACCATCTTCTAAAATACCACCTAAACTTTCAGTTACCCATGTTGGATCTCCTGAGAATAAATC
>JBOFPL010000164.1:0-4312 GCA_051659885.1 Cellulosilyticaceae bacterium | reverse complement strand
AAGAAGTATTAGGTGAAAGAGTTTTTGCTGAACAAAGTGAAGATTCTGCTTATATTTGGGAAAACTATTATGATGAAGAAGAAGAAATGAATGAGTATAGTGTAAGCTTCTTTATTCAAGATGAAGATGGAAGATACACAAGAACAGAAGAAATTCATTATGAGAAAGCTTATACCATTGAAAAAATAAAAAACTTGCTAGAAAAGACGGGTATGGAGCTGTTAGGTGTATATGATGATTACACTGAAAAGTCTTGCCATAATGAGACAATTAGAGCAACATTTGTAGCTAAAGAAAAGAATAACGGCAATAAATTATATATCTAATAAGATTAAAAATAGCATAAATTAGAGAGGTAAGTATATGACAGATTATATTGTAAGAGGAATAGACCAAACAAAAAGTTTTAGATTCTTCGCAACTAATACAACAAACACAGTAAATCAAGCTGTAAAAAACCATGGAGCATCACCAGTTGTAGCAGCGGCGCTAGGTCGTACAATGACAGGTGCAGTTATGATGGGTAATATGTTCAAAAATCCTAATGATAGAGTAAGTATTTCTATCAAAGGAGATGGTCCGATCCAAGGGATTGTAGTAGAAGCAGATGCAATGGGACATGTAAAGGGGTATCCATATCAACCAATAGTAGATATTCCTAAAGCAGAAAATGGGAAACTAGATGTACGTAGTGCCATTGGGAATGCCCTTATGATTGTAATGAAAGATATCGGTCTTAAAGAGCCATATGTGGGACAAGTAGCTATGCTTTCAGGAGAAATTGCAGAAGATCTTGCGTATTACTTTGCAACATCAGAGCAAACTAATTCAGTAGTTGCATTAGGTGTACTGGTAGATGTAGACTACTCTATCAAACAAGCTGGTGGAATTATTATTCAAGTATTACCAGATGCACAAGAAGAAGCCATTGTAGCGCTTGAAGAGAAATTAAAAGAGTTTACATCGATTACAGCTTGCCTAGAAGAAGGAAAAACTGTAGAGCAAATTATTGAAATGTTACTTGGTGAAGTAGACTTCATGGAAAAGACAGATGTAAGCTTCAAATGTGACTGTGCTCGTGAGCGTATGGAAAGAGGACTTATTAGTCTTGGACTAGAAGAATTAAAAGAAATTGTAGAAGATGAGCAAGAAGACCTTGAACTTGTGTGTCATTTCTGTAATAATAAATATGCGTTTGATAAACAGGCTATCAAAGAAATTATTGATAGTTTATAAAAAAAGAGAGAGAATATAGTTAGGATTGATTTATTCAAAGAAGTAGGAGTACCTTCTGCATAGGAGGTGCTACCTACTTTTTATATATTGAAGTTTAAATTACATAAGGAGTAAAAAATGACAGCAAAAGTTTTAGCAGAATTAGTAGGAACAATGTTACTTATTCTATTAGGAAATGGAGTAGTGGCTAATGTATGTTTGAAAAAATCTAAGGCAGAAGGAAGTGGTTGGATAGTAATCACTACAGGATGGGCCCTGGCTGTAATGATACCTGTATTTATATTTGGACCAACCAGTGGAGCTCACTTTAATCCAGCGGTGACTATTAGTATGGCAATGACTCAGCAATTACCGTGGAGAGAAGTTCCTATGTATATTGCCTCACAATTTGTAGGTGCTATTCTAGGAGCTTGTCTTGTATATCTACATTATTTGCCACACTGGAAAGAAACAGAGTGCTCAGATGTCAAATTAGGGTGTTTTGCAACAGCCCCTGCGATTAATCATAAATTAGGGAATTTTATATCTGAATTTATAGGAACATTTGTATTAGTATTTGCATTGTTAGGTGTAAGTAATACAGAGATGGTAGAAGGATTATCACCAATAGTAGTAGGTGCAATTATATGGTTAATTGGACTTACTTTGGGAGGAACAACGGGATACGCAATCAATCCAGCAAGAGACTTAGGACCTAGAATAGCGTATACGCTATTGCCTATTCCAGACAAAGGAAGTGCAAAGTGGAACTATGCATGGGTTCCGGTACTTGCCCCTTTATTGGGTGGAATAGTAGCTGCCTTAGTTTACCAAATAATTTTTTAGATTTGAATAAATGGATAGTCTAATTCATTAAGGGATAGACTATAATATTAAGAAAATAAGTCTACACTATAAAAATAGAATAATAGACATAAAGATAAAGCTGATTTAAACCATCATAAGAGTAAAAAGATATGAGGTATAGAATCAGCTTTTATTAATTTGGAGGAGATAAGAGATGTTTGATATAGCCATTATAGGAGCAGGGGTTATAGGCTGTGCTATTGCGAGAGAACTTGCTAAATATCAGCTGGATATCTGTGTAATTGAGAAGAATAATGATATAGCTAATGGAACATCTAAAGCCAATAGTGGAATCATTCATGCGGGAGAAGATCCTATGCCAGGAACGATGAAAGCAAAGATGAATATTAGAGGGAATGCAATGTTTGAATCTTTGCAGGAAGAATTAGATTTTCCATTTAAGAGAAATGGTTCAATGGTACTTTGTTTTAAAGACGGAGAGGAGTCGAAGTTAGAGGACCTTAGGCAAAGAGGGTTAAATAACGGTATGCCAGATAATATGACTATTATCAACAGAGAAAAAGCATTAGCGATAGAGCCTAATTTATCAGATGATGTGGTAGCTGCACTTGTCTTACCCACAGGGGGAATTATTTGCCCTTATGAGTTTACAATAGCATTAGCAGAAAATGCTTATGAAAATGGAGTTAAATTCTTTTTAGATACGAAAGTAACAGGGGTTAGTAAGGTAGAAAATCAATTTGAGATAGAAACAACCAAACAAAAGATAGAGAGCAAGATTTTGGTCAATGCAGCAGGAGTGCATGCAGATGATATTAATAATCAGCTTAGTCAGATTAAGTATCAAATTATAGCGAGGAAAGGAGAATATTTATTATTTGATAAGAGTATTGGAAGTATAACTTCGCATACACTCTTTCAACTACCTACACAAATGGGAAAAGGCATTTTGGTTACACCGACTGTAAGTGGTAATTTATTAATAGGACCGACAGCTCAGGACATTGAAGATAAATTAGATGTAACAACGACTAGAGAAAAATTAAATGAATCGGTAGAAAAAGCTAAAAAAAGTATTCAAAAAGTTCCTATGAACCAATTAATTAGCTCTTTTGCAGGTCTTAGAGCGCATGAAAAAAATGGTGATTTTATCATTGGAGAATCAGAAGATGTAAAAAATCTTATTAATGCATTGGGAATTGAATCACCCGGGCTTACCAGTGCGCCTGCTATAGCTGAATATATAAGGGAAATTATTATAGATAAAGTAAAAACGCCTATGAAACAAGATTTTAAGGCTAAGCGAAAAGGGATTGATCAATTTGCTGTAGCTACAGATGAGAAGAAGAGGGAACTTATCAAGGGAGATAGGCGATATGGAAAGATAGTTTGTAGGTGTGAACAGGTGACAGAAGCAGAAATTATACAGGCGATTAAGGCACCACTAGGGGCAAAATCTTTAGATGGAGTGAAACGTAGAACAAGGGCAGGAATGGGAAGATGCCAAGCGGGGTTTTGTATGAATAGAACGATTGAAATACTGGCGGAAGAATTAGGGATAAAGTTAGAGGAAGTCACTAAGTTTGGGGGTAATTCTCAAATTTTAATAGGAGATATTAAGGCGGATTTATATAAAGAAGGGAGGTAGAAGTGATGTATGAAATGATAATCATAGGCGGAGGGCCCGCAGGGCTGGCTGCTGCGGTCAGAGCTAAGCAAAAGGGTGTAAAAGATATCCTTATTATTGAAAGAGATCGTGTATTAGGCGGTATACTTAATCAATGTATTCATAATGGATTTGGATTGCACATTTTTAATGAAGAGTTGACGGGTCCAGAATATGCGCATAGATTTATTGAGCAAGTAGAAAAACTAGAGATTCCATATAAACTCAACACAATGGTATTAGAGATTGATGAAGAAAAAAATATTACATTAGTCAATGAAACTGAAGGATTAGTAAAGATCCAGGCACAGACTATCCTCTTAGCCATGGGATGTAGAGAAAGGCCAAGAGGAGCTATCAATATTCCAGGTGTTAGATGTGTAGGTGTTTATTCGGCAGGAACAGCTCAGAAGTTTGTAAATATACAAGGAAAAATGCCAGGAAAAGAAGTACTTATTGTAGGGTCAGGAGATATTGGATTAATTATGGCTAGGCGGATGGTATTTGAGGGAGCTAAAGTACAAGGTGTAGTAGAACTTATGCCTTATTCAGGGGGACTTAAGAGAAATATTGTACAGTGTTTGAATGATTATAATATTCCTT
>JBOFPL010000163.1:0-5602 GCA_051659885.1 Cellulosilyticaceae bacterium | reverse complement strand
AATTTATGAAGTCCACCAAGCTCTTTGATCAACTGATCACCTGGTCTAAGGTGTAAGTGATACGTATTTGATAAAGCAACTTGTGTGTGTATACTGTCTAAATCCTCTGTAGATAATGCACCTTTGATCGCTGCAACTGTCGCCACGTTCATAAATACAGGTGTCTCTATCGTACCATGGACTGTGTGAAATCTACCTCTTTTGGCTCTTCCTTCTACTTTTAATAGCTCGTACATAGTCTGTCTCCAATCTTTAGTGAAATACTATAATACAGTTTACAAGAAAAGTACTTTTTTTTCAATAATGCTATTATTAATTTGGTCAAAAATCTTCTTTCTTAATCATTTTCTCACAAATCCCATGGTCTATTAACTCCAGTATAGCGATTGTATGGGTAGATATTATGAAGAAAGGTTGCATGTCAGGGTAGCCTTTGGTAAAATGATTGAAACTTTAAAATAATTTTATAAAGGAGATTTCTATATGTCCGGATCTATATTTGGAAAAAACTTTACTCTCTCTACCTTTGGAGAATCCCACGGACCTGCTATTGGTGTCATTGTAGATGGTTGTCCTGCTGGTTTAGCCATTGATCATGAACGTATTATGCAGGATATGCGTAGGAGAAAACCTGGTAATGCCACTGTCTCTACTGCACGTCAGGAGGCTGATGAAATAGAAATTTTATCAGGTATATTTGAAGGTCAAACAACGGGTACACCTATTGCCCTGCTCATTCGCAATACAGATCAGCGTTCTCATAATTATGATAATATCAAATCCACCTATAGACCTAGCCACGCCGACTATACCTATGATATGAAGTACGGCATCAGAGATTATAGAGGTGGGGGCCGTTCTTCTGCTCGGGAAACTGCTGCTAGAGTAGCTGGGGGTGCAATTGCCAAACAATTCTTAAGCGAACTGGGCATTAACATCCAAGCTTATACCAAATCTATCGGTCCAATAGCAGTAGATGCTAACCATCTCCAGCTGGATCAGATTTCACAAAATATCTTAAGTATGCCTGACCCTATTAAAGCCGAAGAAGCTATTGCCTATATCCAAACATTGAAAGCTCAAAAGGATTCTATCGGAGGTGTAGTAGAGTGCCAGATTACAGGTGTACTCCCTGGTATAGGCGAACCTGTTTTTGACCGATTAGATGCTTTACTTGGACAAGCTATTATGAGCATCAATGCAGTCAAAGCTTTCGAAGTGGGTCTAGGTGTTGATTGTACCAAACTTCCTGGTTCAGCTTACAATGATTTATTTTATAAGGATGAGTGTGGACACCTCACCAAGTCTTCTAATCATTCTGGAGGCATCTTAGGGGGTATTTCAGATGGCTTCCCGATTGTGGTTAGAGCCCATTTTAAACCTACACCATCTATTGCTCAGCCTCAAAGTACTATTGACAGTAACTTTGAAAATATCACAGCTACTATAGAAGGTAGACATGACCCTACTGTAGTACCTCGCGCTGTAGTAGTCGTAGAGGCTATGGTAGCACTTACGCTTGCCGATGCTATACTCTCCCTTACACATGCCAATATGTCCAGGGTTAAAAAAGCTCTTTTTTAATACAAAAAAGGTGCCTTGCAGCACCTTTTTGTATTTATCCTAGTTTTTGCACAACTATAGTAGTATTTAAGAAACCAAATGGCTGTACACTTGCATTGATCAATCTTAATACAGCTACATTACCTAATGCTACGTTAACTACAGCTGATTGGCTTAAGTTATATCTTTCAGGTATTCCGATTACAGTATTAATTCTTACTTCTGACTCTGAACCTACTACTAATGTACCATCTTGTGTTAAGTTTACAAGTACATCATATGGTCCACCTGCTCCCAAATCAACTGTTGTGCTGTAGTATACTAAATATAAACCTGGTCCTACTAGATTAACTGTTGTTGGAGCCCCAGCAGGTTTTGTTATACTCGTGCCTATACTTGTATTAGGTACTGTTGCTGTTAGGAATGCTCCACCAGCGGGAACAGCTTGAATTGCTTGTTGTGAAAATTGTCCTAATCCTACTACTGCTGGCGTTCCTGGATCTCCTTTATCTCCTTTTAGTCCTTGTGCTCCTGTATCCCCTTTATCTCCTTTTAATCCTTGTGCTCCTGTATCCCCTTTATCTCCTTTTAATCCTTGTGCTCCTGTATCCCCTTTATCTCCTTTTGGTCCTTGTAATCCTTGTGGCCCTTGTGGTCCTCTGCAGCATTTACATTCATTACAACCGCAGCTACATCTTTCATAGTACCCTTCTCTTTCACAACCTTCATAATCTCTTGAGCAATAGTCATAATTCCTCATTTTCTATTTCCCCCTTCCAGATAAACAAAAACAAAGAGATTTTGTTTTCACTATATACTATGTCTACTTTAGTAGAATTGTGTTAAATTTAGAGTTAATTTAGGCTTATTTGAAGTTTTAACTTTTGCTATTCTTCCCACTCGGTATACCAATTAAAAAACCTACACATCCACTTACAAAATCTCTAAATTGAGCAAGTGCTGAAATAGATTCTATAGGTATCCCTGGTATATCCCTTGCTATACTTAAAATTATAAGTGAAACAATACCTATTGTTGCTGCTATAATAATTTGAGTTATAAAATAAGTCTTATATTGTTCATCCTCTACTTCATCCACTTTATTTTTTTCTATCTTTTTAACAGTTTGGCATACGCACGTTGTCTCTTCTATCACGCCGTCTTTCGACTCTTCCTCTTTTTCAGCATTTCTGTTCAAGAAATTGGCACTTAAAAAATAGCCAAACACAGCTGCCGATGTAGTACGCACAACTACATCTATAGACTTACTATTAGGATTAGCACCATCACCCGAAAATAATACATAGGCTGATTGCCACATCAGTAGGGCCATAATAATAATTAATGCTTTATCTTTAATGCTAATCCTTTTCCAGTGCTTTCTAAACATTTTTTTACATACTACACATATTTTTTTCAATCTTATCACCTCCTTTGATTTTTTATTACTTTTTTCTTTCTATAATATGTTCTAGTTTTTTATTTTGTTCTTTTTCAACCTTTTATGTCACATCTGTTAATCTATTCTGTTTTTTTTGTTATAATAAGCATTATAACTTACATAAAATTGGAGTTGATTACTATTGAAAAGATATAAATTCCCACTTATTGCGTTAAGTGTCTTACTAAGTATTTATTTACTTTTTGGTTATCTAGTAAGCCAAAATATGTTCTATGTACCGACTAATCCTCAGGTAGATTTGCTTCCTGTTTTAGAACAAAATACCTTCTCTGATGAGGCGTATGATATTATCTTTGAACAAACAGGACTAGCACGTCCCATGGTTGAAATACTCCAACAAGAACCTGATTTCAAAGAAACTTTGCTAAGATTTCAAGCTAATTATTTCTTAGAACAATCAGTGAACCGTACTCATATGAACGCATTAACACGTATGGACAAATCCCTAGATTCTGCTGGACAGTGGATTCCTTCTTTTGAGCTAGCACCTTATGAAAACGGGTATATTTTTCTTTCTAAGTCCACTTATACATTTAACTGGCGACATGGCCATGCAGGGATCGTTGTAGATGCTGTACGTGGCAAAGTACTTGAATCTTTAGAACCAGGTACGACTTCTACGCTGCAAAATGCTAGCAAATGGCAGTACTACCCAACATTTAAAATGATGCGTCTTAAAGATACATCACAAGAAAAACTAGATGCCATTGCCAAATATGCCTTGGAGGAATTAATCGATATTCCTTACAATATCCTCGCACCAAAGCAATCTACTGGGATCAAAAGTACCCAGTGTTCCTTACTCGTGTGGCAAGCCTTCAAAGCCTTTGGGGTTAATCTAGACTCCAATGGTGGCCCGTTTGTTTCTCCGCAGGATATTGCTAGAAGTCCTTTATTAGAAACTTTGCAGATTTTTGGTTTTAATCCTAAGTCTGATTGGTAAACCCTCAAGCTATTACTTTTTTATTAGGATTGGAATGTATTATATGAAAAAATATTGTTTATTAGCTTTTTTACTCCCCTTATTACTACTATTTATCTTGTGTCCTTCTTCACCTAAGGTGGACGTTTTATTAGATAAACTGACTACCTCTTTATCTATGCCCACCTTTTATTATTCGGACATTTCAGGTAAAAAGGTGTTATCCTATACCCTATCTGATGATGCCTTACATCTTAATCCGATAAAAAGTATAAGTTTTACAGAGGGTTTCCTTCCTTCCTCTACTTATACTTTTTATCAGACACTTATTAATGATTTTATGGCAGCTACTTCACAGCCTGCGCCTTATGCACTTCATGACTTTTATGAAAGTGAAACTTTGGCTGTACTTTCTTTTAATCAATCTTTATCAGACCTATTTATTATCGAGAAAGATACTTGCAGAGTCCACACCCTTGAGTATCCTTCATTTTTCGACTTAGGTCCTATGTACGTCTCCCATATGCAGCAAGTTGGTGACTATCTCTTTATATTAGCTGGTGAAGCAGAATCTTATCGTACACTTTTATATAAAGTCTACTTACCCACTTTTGAAGTAATTGATGCCATCCGACTAAACACTCATCCCAGTGCACTTTCTCAGCTCCACTATGCACTTACCCCCTCTGGCCAAGCGGTCTTTATTAATGGCAAGAGTCTAAAAGTCTATGATGCTTTCTCGGATATTTATCAATTCATACCATTAGACTATACAGCAACCGAGGTTATTGTTTCTGCGGAGCAAATTATTAGTCTGGGGCAATTTAACGAAAAACTTAATTATAGTATTTTTGATTTAGATTTATCCCTTACCACTCAAGGTACGCTCACACTTCCTAGTGAACAAAGCTTGATTGTAGATTATTGGTTCAAAGATCATTTGCTTTATGTCGCTACATTTGACCCTAAAGGTATTCGTTATGCCAATTATCTTACCCTCTATGACCTTACTAGTAGTCAGATGCTTTACAGTCTTGGCATCAAACCACTTAGGAACTATGCATTACTAGGTATTTCTACTACACCATAGATTTAAAATGCCTACCTGCTGTACAATTTATCGTTCAGTGGGCTATAATTATATTAAATAAATGTAACTTTCTTTAAGGAGGAAATGCTTATGCCTTTACCACAAAGTACCCATAAATATACCTATGCTGATTATCTAACTTGGCCTACTGAAGAACGCTGGGAAATATTAGATGGTATTGCTTATATGCAAGCCGCTCCATCTTGGCAACACCAAAGTATCTCTACTGAGTTAGTCACTCAGTTTTCAATGTATCTACAAGGCAAATCCTGCAAGGTATTTCATGCCCCATTTGATCTACGTCTACCTGAATCTACTGAGACAGATGAAACCAGTACAACTGTACTTCAACCTGATATTGTAATCATTTGCGATAAAAGCAAACTACAAGGTACTGGCTATGTAGGTACTCCACCCCTTATTGTTGAAATCTTATCTCCTTCTACTGCTAGGCATGATAAGCTTTATAAACTCAATAAATATGAATCTGCTGGCGTAACTGAGTACTGGATGATCGAACCTGATCTTAAACTTGTAAGTGTCTTCAAGCTTCAAGGGAATGGAA
>JBOFPL010000162.1:0-5027 GCA_051659885.1 Cellulosilyticaceae bacterium | reverse complement strand
ATGGTAAGTGAAGGCGTAGGATCATACTGGCCATTTGCAACCGGTAAAAAGGTAGATCAAGCAAATCTATTACTTGAACAAATTCTTAATACACCAAGTACAAGATATATTCTTATTCCAAACCAACATATTGGGGCTTATGAAGTAGGATTTATGTCACAATGGATTGCTAGAGAATACCTAGCAAGAAGAGGAAGTGTTAGATTCAGACCAGAGCAATTACAAGAATCAAGATGTCCACTATTAGGCTACTCATTAGATAGTTTAAAAGTAGATGGGATGTACTTACCAAATGTACTACTTAGAACACATCTTCAACCGGAGATTGGAAAAGAAGGATATGATAAAGGGGCACAAATTTTAGGAGAGTTCTTTAAACAAGAAATTCGTAAATACTTAGCGCCAGAATTACATCCATTAGGTAGACAGATTATAGAGTGTTGTTTAAATGATGGATCTTTAGAAGATTACAATGAATTAATATCAATTAGATTATAAAAATAAGCATAAGAGAGGACTGCCTATAAGGGTAGCACCTCTCTTTTTTTGTTATATTAATTAAAAAAAGATAACAAAGGGGGAATAATAACGCTAAATGATGTGTCTATATAAGTGAAACAGGAGTGGAAAGGAGAAATAAAATGGAACCAGAAAAGATACTGGATGGGCTAAAGTCTAATGATATAAAATGTTATGAAGCATTAGTGGATACATATTCAAGATATGTGGCAGCGGTACTGATTAAAGTGGCGGGAAATAGATTAACCAATGAGGATATAGAAGAATTATGTGCAGATGTATTTATCAAGTTTTGGCAGGATAGACAAAAGTTAACTGTTGAAGCAAATAAATTAAAAAGCTATATAGGTGTGATGGCAAGAAATAAAGCATTGAATAAGTTGAGAGATAAAAATATAGAAATAATTCCCTTAGAGGAAGATGAAATAGACTATCAAACACCAGAAGGACAT
Organism: Cellulosilyticaceae bacterium; assembly: GCA_051659885.1. GTDB lineage: Bacteria > Bacillota > Clostridia > Lachnospirales > Cellulosilyticaceae > JAVVPO01. The sequence continues at coordinate 4,056 of JBOFPL010000162.1, read as the reverse complement.
GTACTAGAAATGGAATATAAAACGATCTTAAATGAAGTGATTGATACTTTGCCAGAACCAGATCGAGAGATATTTATTAGAAGGTATTTCTATCTGGAAAAGATGGGGGAGATAGCCATTCGACTAGGTATAAATGCACAAACAGTAGGAACGAAATTATTTAGAGGTAAAAAGAAACTTGAGAAAAGTTTGAGAGAAAGGGGTATAGCTTATGAATAAGAAAGTATCAGAGATTTTAGATGAGTTAGAGTGTGAATGGATAGATGCGATAGTCGTAGAAGAAGATAAAAGACTGCAACAAATTTCTTTTCAAAAGATTAGTAAACGAGCTATGCAAGGTATACAAGAAGAACGAGAGATAAGTTTAGAACATATACAAAAGAAAAAAGGAAAGCGGATTAAGTTATTAAAAAGAATAATTTTGCCACTTGTAGCAGCTATTTCATTGATGGGAATTACGGCCGTAGCTATTAACTCTAATGAGAATTTAAGAGAAATTTTAGGAGAGACCTTCCCTTTTATACAGTCAGAGATTCAATCGATTAAAAAAATAGCAATAGATCAAGGTGTTATTTTTACTGCGGAAGCAGCAGCTATAGAAAATAAGTCTGGTACATTCTTTTTGAGTGTAGAGAAAGAGGATGGCAGTACATTTGACGAAGAAACCGTGCTAAGAAAAGTATTACCAAGTCAGGAAAAGAAAGGCGGTATGGGATGGGGAAGTTATTGTACATTAACTGAAGATAGAAAAAAATTAATGGTTGTAGTAGATTTATCAGGCAGTAGGGAGTTATATAATCAGACAATAGCATTTACAGCCTATGATATAGGGATTTGGGAAGAAGGAAAAGTAAAACCTACTATTAATTTACAAGAAGTGTATCAAAAAACTTTATTTAACCAAGTAGATAAAACTCCAAGAAGTTGGGAGGATTATCGTCAAGCAGAGAGTATAGGCATATCTTTAATAAAACAATTTCCTGACTATCAATTAGACAAAGTGGAGTTAGATGGAGAAAAATTATCTATTATTACAAGTTATTTGAGTCCCAATGGAGAAAATTTAATAGAACATATAGAAATGAAGTTAATTGATCGACGAACAGGAAAAGAAGTACAAGGAGATGGAGGAAGTAGCAGTTGGGATAGGGCAGATGAAAGAAATAAAATGTGTGATAGATTTTTAGGCGTAACAGAAGCGGATTTGCCTTATTTGGAGTTAGACATAAACTATAGATATTTTGAGCCGATGGTACCTGGAGAATGGCATGTAGCTTTTGAATTAAATAAAAATGAAAATGTAAAAGAGCAGAAATTATTTAAAAAGATAAAGGCAGGAGATAAAAATGTAACTATTCATGACATACAAATTTCTAAGATGGGTGTAAAGGTAGAAGGACTGAGACATCACGGGAGTTCGTATGATCTCAATGGATATGTGCAAATGAAAGATGGTTCACAAATAGAGCTTCTCACTACAGGTGGGTGGGGGAAATGGAATCTAATATTTGGGAAACATTATAAATTTGGTGATCAAATCGGTGAGAGAAAGGTACAAAAGTTAGAGAGCATAAACAAGGTGAAAAATAAAAAAGGAGCAGGAGGGACAGCTAGTGAAGGATTTGGAGGTAGTGAGATATCGATAGCTACTAGGCAAGGTATAGATGGGGGATTAGAAATTCCTCAGATAATTAATTTAGAAAATGTAGAGCGTATTATTTTAGAAGGTGTAGAAATACGTATTCGATAAAAAATGAAGAGGGATTCGAAAAATAAGCAACTGTAGGGATATTATAAAATAAAGCTATAAAAATTATTGAATTGTTATAGGGGGTTTGTGTAATCGTGAGATTATTTGTATAATATTGAGATAAAGAAATGTGAATATTATCTAAAGGAGAGAGGGCATATGTGTACATTACAAAAAGATAGCCATCTTCAATTACCCTTATTAAAATTTTTATCGAACCAGTATCCGACGATAGATGCGGCGAGTACAGAGGTTATTAATTTAAAGGCAATACTTAATTTACCTAAAGCAACAGAGCATTTTGTAACAGATATACATGGAGAATATGAGTCTTTTTCGCATGTACTACATAATGCATCAGGCATATTGAAGTTGAAAATAGATAAACTCTTCCAAAGAGAAATGTCTGCAAAAAGCCGGAGAGCATTAGCGATGCTCATTTATTATCCTGAAAAAAAGATAGATAGATTAGAAAGAGAAGCTATAGAACTAGACGAATGGTATCATATTAACCTTCTGAGAATTATTAGATTAAGTAAACAGATTTCAGCTCAATATACGCGATCGAAAGTAAGAAAAGCATTGCCGAAAGAATTTGCTTATATTATGGAAGAATTATTAAATGAGCAAATTGATGCACCTCATAAAGAAAAATATTATGAAGAGATTATTAAAACGATTATTGACCTAGGAAAAGCACGTGATTTTTTGTGTGCATTTTGCTATCTAATTCAAAGATTGGCAGTAGATCATTTACATGTGATAGGAGATATATTTGATAGAGGTCCAAGAGCAGATAGAGTGATGAATATCTTGATGAATTATCATTCTCTAGATATTCAATGGGGCAATCATGATATTTTATGGATGGGAGCGGCCTCTGGAAATGAAGCGTGCATTGCTAATGTCATAAGGATAGGCTGTAGATATGATAATTTACAAACTTTAGAGGATGGTTACGGAATTAATTTATTGCCATTAGCCACATTGGCGTTAGAGTATTATAGCGAATGCAATTATGAATTATTTATCCCAAAAGGGGTTGAAAAAGAAAAGTTAGAGAATAAATTGATTGCGCGTATGCATAAAGCTATTACCATTATTCAGTTGAAACTAGAAGGGAAACTTATAGAATGTTATCCTGAATTTAAGATGAAGGATAGAAAATTATTGCATAAAATTGACTGGGAGAAACGTCAAATTATTTTAGAGGGTACTACTTATGATTTGAAAGATACAGAGTTTCCAACAGTTGATCCTAGCGCTCCCTATGAGTTGACGGCAGCAGAAAAGCATGTGGTCGAAAGGTTGAAGTATTCCTTTAAACATAGTTCTAAGTTGCAGCAACATGTAAAGTATTTATTTATGAAAGGAAGTATGTATAAGGTCTATAATAACAATCTACTTTATCATGGATGTATTTTGATGACAGATGAAGGTGTACTTCAGGAGGTTCCACTGAGTGGAAAAAATTATAAAGGAAGAGCATATTTAGATGAGTTAGAGAAAATTGTACGAGAAGGTTATTTTGATAAACAAAACTTAGAGAACAAGCATAGAGGAGAAGCTATGATGTGGTATCTATGGTGTGGTAAATACTCACCGCTTTTTGGGAAAGATAGAATGACTACTTTTGAAAGATATTTTATTAAAGATGAAATAGCACATCATGAAGAAAAGAATGCCTATTATCATTATATTGAACAAGATGAAATAGCTATTAAATTATTGGAATCTTTTGGGGTAGTAAAAGGGGAAGGACATATTATTAATGGACATGTACCTGTTAAAATAAAAAAGGGAGAAAGCCCGATAAAAGCAGGTGGAAAAGTTTTTATGATAGATGGAGGGTTCACTAAGGCTTATCAAAAGGTAACAGGAATAGCGGGTTATACTTTGATTTATGATGCTAAAAGCATAAAATTAGCTTCTCATAAGCCTTTTGAAGGAATAGAAAATGCTATTGAATTAGAGACAGATATCGTAACTACCATGGATGTTATTGAGCAAATGGATGAGACAAAGAAAGTGGCAGATACAGATGTAGGAAAAGAAATTAAACAACAAATAGAAGTTCTTCTAAGGTTGATCGCATGTTACCAATCAGGGGTGCTGAAAGAAAGTTAATAAGTGGAGATAAAAAGACATAAAAGAATAGCTCAAAGGACTTGAAAGTGTATAGAGTATTATATATAATAAAGTCAAATATAACGAAGGAGTTGATAAAGTGTATAACTTTACTTGCTAATATTTAATGATAGACACATAAAGGAAGAGTAATCTTTTTAAACATATCTTAGGATAGG
>JBOFPL010000161.1:0-2400 GCA_051659885.1 Cellulosilyticaceae bacterium | reverse complement strand
GTAAGATTGCTGACCTAAATGGGATATTAGGATTTTATATGTAAGAAAAAAATATATGATTGATGGAGGCTGAGATGGCAGGAGTACTCAATTTAAATAAGAATGATATATTAGATTTAACAAAGAAAAACCCTTCACTGAATAACATCGTTTTAGCGGGTGGATGGGATATTATGAAAAAGATAAGTTTTTTTAGACCTGCAGAAGATTGTGATATAGACTTAGTGGCTATACTTTTAGATAGTAAAGGGAAAATGTTAGGTAATAGTGCACTTATTTATTATGGGAATCAAAGAGGAACAGGAATCTTTTTACACGGAGACAACAGAACAGGTGCAGGAGATGGAGATGATGAGAAAATTTCTATTTCACTTAATAATGTACCTCAAAACTGTCATAAAATTGTTTTTGCAGCTACTATTTATGAAGCAGATAGCAAAAAACAGACTTTCAGCAAAGTTAAAAATGCCTATGTAAGACTAATGAATGCAGATAAGGGCAACGAAGAAATTTGTAGATTTAACTTAACAGATGAAGGTGGAGAGAATACTACGATTATATTTGCAGAGTTATATAGAGAAGGGACTGACTGGGAGTTTAAAGCAGTTGGTAATTTGCTTAGAGCATCTATTTCATCTTTAAAAAATATGTATAATTAAGGGGTGTTAATATGGCAATTAATTTAGGTTCAAGCTTTAAAGGAGCAGGAAATAATAATTCAGAAGCACCAGGGATTACTTTAAATTTACAGAAAAATGATATATTAGATTTAACAAAAAGAAACCCAGGACTTGAAAAGGTAATCTTAGGAGCAGGATGGGATGTAGCTTATAATGGATCAGACTTTGATTTAGACATAGCGGCATTCTTACTAGATAGCAATAATAAATTCAATAGTATTGAAAATGTTATTTTCTTTAATAATAAACAAGGGCAAGGCATCACTTTAGGTGGCGACAATAGAACAGGTAAAGGTGAGGGAGATGATGAAAGAATTCATATTGATTTAACATCAATTAACCCATCTATTATGAAAATTGTATTCGTCGTTACAATTCATAGTGCACAAGAGAGACGCCAAACATTTGGGATGGTCAATAACTCTTATGTAAGATTATTAGATGCTAAGAATGGTGAAAAAGAAATCTGTAGATTCAACCTAAAGGAGAATGGTTCTACAGCAACATCTGTTTTATTTGCAGAGCTTAATAGAGCAGGCGGAGACTGGCAGTTTAAGGCGGTTGGAGAAGGAAAAATTGCTGACCTTAATGGAGTTTTGGCGTTATATCAATAAAACATCAATAAAAGTTAGATTTATAGTTGAAATATGTATAAAGAAAGCCCGTGAGTTAAACAAATAACTTATGGGTTTTTTTCTACTTATGAATCACATGGAAATGTGATATCATTAAAGTGTATAATTTAATATAATATATAGACAATATAATTCTATCTCATATGTTATACTAATAAATATTTTATAAGAGATAAAAAAATAAATAGGGAAGGTTTTAGTATGGAAAAAAGTAAGTTGCAAGATAGGTTAACGATGCAGGTGCTGGAATTAAAGCATTTGGCTCAGTTTAATGATTTATTAAGATATGTTTTTCAGGTAACAAATAGAGAGCTTACTGATGTGGGGTGGGAACAAGATGAAATTGTCCAATCTAAGAGGCCAGTACTTCAAAAGGCAGACGTGCTTGGATGGTTTGATGAAAACAAATTAGTTTCTCAATTAGCAGTATATCCTATGAAGGTGAATATACATGGAGTGATCTATGAGATGGGAGGAGTAACAGGTGTTGCGACTTACCCAGAGTATTCTAATTTTGGTTTAATGCACGGGCTTATGAAGCAAAGCTTAAAGGATATGAGAGCTAGAAAACAGACTGTATCATTTTTATACCCTTACTCCATTCCATACTATAGACGTAAAGGATGGGAAATTATATCCGATATTATGACATTTGCTATTAAGGATATACAGCTTCCTAAACCAGTGGATGTACCAGGAATGGTGCATAGAGTAGATACGAACCATCAAGATTTAAAAGATACACATAATCGATTTACCTTGCAGAGACATGGTGCATTAGTCAGAGATGATCTAGCATGGGAAGAGTACTGGAGATGGGAAGTAGAAGATATTATTGCTGCTATTTATTATGATGGATCAGGGGTGCCTCAAGGATATATTACATACTGGATAGCGGATGATATCTTCCATATGAAGGAAATGGTATATCTTAATGAGGAAGCAAGAAAAGGATTATGGAATTATATGAGTGCACATTTCTCCATGATTAATGAAGTAAAAGGAAATACCCATACCAATGAGTCATTAGCCTTTTTATTAGAAGATAGTGAAATAGAAGAGAAAATACAGCCATTCTTTATGGG
>JBOFPL010000160.1:0-2706 GCA_051659885.1 Cellulosilyticaceae bacterium | reverse complement strand
CTTAAAAAAATAGTAGAACTAATATCAAAAGACAAAGAAGTAATAAAAACATTAGGTAAAGAAAGCCTAGAACTAGCTCAAAAGGAATTTGGAATATATGAAGAAAAAGACGAAAGTAAGGAAAATACAAACACAGATAGTAAAAATGATATGAATTGGTACACAACCCTAGAAGTAAATGCAAAAGGAAAATTACTAAACACCATAAATAATATAGTAATAATTTTAGAAAACGATAAAAACCTAAAAAACAAAATAGCACTGAATGAATTTTCGCACCAAATAACCCTAAGGGGCAATCTCCCATGGAGAAAGTTAAACTATATAAATGAAATTTGGACAGACAATGATGATAGTGCCCTAAGGCATTATTTAGAAAGAGTATATAAAATAAAATCAAAAGAAGCCATATTTGATGCAATCTCAGTAATAGCATCCAGATACTCATATCATCCAATAAAAGAATATCTAAACAACGTAACTTGGGACGGGATAAAAAGAATAGAAGATTTATTTATAGATTATTTAGGAGCGAAAAATAGCGACTACACCAAAGAAGTATCTAGAAAAATGCTAGTAGCAGCAGTAGCAAGAGTATTTGAGCCAGGAGTTAAATTTGACTACATGGCAGTATTCGTAGGTAGGGAAGGTATAGGTAAAAGTCATTTAATAAACTTATTAGGAAAAGAATGGTATACAGACTCTATAAATACAGTACTCGGTAAAGAAGCCTATGAACAGCTACAAGAAGCTTGGATAGTAGAAATGGCAGAACTATCAGCAGTAAAAAAAGCAGAAACAGAAGCAGTAAAGCACTTTATCTCAAAACGTGAAGATATGTATAGAGTAGCCTATGGTAGAAGAGTAGAAAAATTCAAAAGGCAGTGCGTGTTTTTTGGTACAACAAATGAAGAAACCTTCTTAAAGGATAGAAATGGAAATAGAAGATTTTGGCCAGTAAAAGTAGGAATAGACAAAATTAAAAAATCAGTATTCAAGGATTTAGATAAAAATGAAGTAGATAATATTTGGGCAGAGGCTATTCATTATTATAAAAAAGGAGAAGAACTAATCTTAAGTAGTGAAATAGCTAAAACAGCACTAATGATGCAACAAGAGCACCTAGAGGAAAGCCCTAGAGAAGGTATGATAAAAGAGTATCTAGAGATATTACTGCCAAATAGCTGGGACAAGATGGATATATATGCAAGAAGAAGGTATTTATCAGAGGGAGATTTTTCTGATTTTGAGGAAGGTACAGTAGCAAGAGATAGAGTATGTGCAATGGAAATATGGGTAGAACTATTCAATGGTGATCCTAAGATGCTAAGTCCAATGCATGCTAGGGAAATAAATGATATACTTCGAAAGCTAGAAGGATGGAAAAGTTATGATAATGGAAGTGGAAGATTAAGATTTGGGAAAATGTATGGACTTCAAAAAGCCTTTATAAGGATGAAATAGTGTATCTGTGAAGTGTAAATAGTGTATCTATGGAGTGTATCCTTGTATCTATGGAAGTTATGAATTTTAATATTAATAACATAAAAAATAATTTATATGTAAAGTTTAGTTTATAAAGTGTATCTATGTATCTATGGAATTGAAAATAAAAATCCCATAGACACACCCAAGGATACGGATATATGTTAGTAATTTCAAAGGGTTTAGCCTAAATGTATCCTTGTATCTATGAATTTATATATAAATAAAAAATAACAATAACTATATATAATATTAATTTATACTTATATATACGCATGAGCATAGTCACACTAATATTTATAAGCACGAAAAAGAGAGATGTCTCCATCTCCCTTAGGTACTATTACAATACTAAATCAAATTCTTGAGTACCAGTTTCTACAACCTTAGCACCCACTTTAGCTACAAAAGTTTCACCTTTTGGAGAAAATACATTTTTAGTCAATATGATATCCATAGCATTTATTATCTCAGCCTCTGTTAAATCAGTTCTTGGATCATCAACACCTATTGATACGTTTCTTTCTCCATCAGTTTTAAAAGTCATTAGCAATCTTTTTTTAACTTCCATCGTTTAAATCCCCCTTAGTTTTATTATTCAGATAATGTAGAATTATCTATCTTAGCAACTTCAAGAATACTGTACTCTTGAACACTTGCTATAGCATTAGCCACAGCGAAAACATCTTCAGCAGTAGCTGCCGGTTTTAAATGTGAATAAGTTTTGCTTTTTACCTTTACTTTGCCTGTGATATCATCCTTACCACAGTCAAACCTTAATTTTAATCCAGATGGATTTTTAGTTACTATTGCCATAATAGTTACCTCCTATAATTTTTATAAGCAACGGATACAACTGCTCTTGTTCCTGCTTATACTTAAATATTACTAGGAAATAGTGATATACAGTTAAGACCAAGGTCTTTAACATATCAACCAAATTATTTATTAAAAAAAGGGGGCGTTTTTGATGAAAGTATTAAGTACTGATTTTGACGAGATTTACGAAGACATTATAGAAACAATAGGGGTGGACAACTTTGTAGAGCTTTGCAAATTAAGAGGTGGAATGGTGGTGTATTTTCCAGTTCACTCAAGAGCTATTAGAGAAGCGAGAAATAGGGAGATTGTAAAAAAGTTTAATGGAGTTAATTTTGTGCAGTTAGCAAAGGAATACAAGCTAAGTGAATCTTATCTACGTAGATTATTAAAAAGTGAGGG
>JBOFPL010000159.1:0-13151 GCA_051659885.1 Cellulosilyticaceae bacterium | reverse complement strand
CTGTAACAGATTTTTCAATATCTTTAAATGTAGCATCCCCGTATATCTTCATAAGTAATTGAATTTGTTTTAAAACTTCATTTATATTTCCTGCGAGACTCATAGTCTTTTCCTCCCTAAATAGATATGTTCGATTGATATAATGCCATTATAGCACATTGAGAACAAATGTTCTATATAAAAAAATAAAATAAGTGAAATTTAGCTATAAGCTATAAAAGATAATTGACGAAATAAACAGTTTCTTGTAGAAAATAAATAAAAATAAAGGCATGATTAGGTTATAAGTAGTAGAGCGTGTTATTAGCTACTAGGGAGAGAGGGCACTAGGATAAGACGAAATAGAGGCGTAAACACAGGTTGTAAAATGAAAAAAATTGAAATAGAGATTAAGTTATGCTATAATAAATATAAATTTATAACGGATTCCATAAGGGAGTAGTCGGCACAGCTTAGCTGTGTGATTAAGTCAACATATTGAATTTTATTCTGGTTTAATCTTAAATGGCGAGACTTATACATCTTTTAACATAAGGGTGTATAAGTCTCTTTTTTTGCGTTTATAGAGAAGTTATAAATTAAATAAACAAATATAAAGGAGTAAAAGTATGATTTTTTTAATGTATTTAGTATTAGCTGCAATTGTAGTAGGCCTATCTATTAAACTTTCTCATTATGTAGATTTAATAGATAAGACAACAGATTTATCTGGAGCATTTATAGGGGGAGTAATGCTGGCTGCAGTAACCAGCTTACCAGAACTTTTTACAAGTATTTCAGCCACATTGTTTTTGAATAAATCAGAGCTTGTATTAGGCAATATCTTAGGAAGTAATATCTTTAATATTACAATTTTATCAGTACTTATCTTAGTGATGTACAAGAAGTTTAGCGAATGTTACATAGCTAAAAGTCACACAACTGTAGTAGGATGGTTGATTGTAATCTATGGATTGTTAACAATACCAGTATTTTTCAAACAAGATCCAAGTATACTAGGAATTAGCTTAGTTTCTATCGTAATAGCTATTATTTATATGTATTGTGTAAGAAAGATGGCGGCGGATACAAATGAAGAGGATGAGGGAGAAGAAGAAGTTTATACAGACTTAACTACTAGACAACTCTTTATAAGATTTATCCTATTAAGTTGTATATTAGTAGCAGCTAGTATTGGAATTACGTATGTAACAGATATGATAGCAGTAAAATTAAACTTAGGTATGACTTTAGCCGGTGCATTACTCTTGGGAATCGCTACATCTCTTCCAGAGGTAACCTCTTCAATTACACTTGCTAAGATGGGTAACTTCAATGCTACAGTAGGGAATATCTTGGGAAGCAATATCTTTAATTTATTTGTATTAGTATTAGCAGACTTATTATTTAGAAGTGGAACGATTTATACAGCGAATATACAATCTTATAATCTTGTATTCTTTGGAGCAATCAGTACGTTAGCGGTTATGAGTATGCTGAAGGTTAAGGAATACAAATCACAAGTCAAAGAAAAAGTAAGAGAAGTAGTTTATATTGGTGGAGGAGTTATTTCTATTATTGGGTACATCTTATTTTTAAGTTTATCTCAATAAAAAAATCCGTTAAGTCTACTTTGAGACTTAACGGATTTTTTTATTCTAATTCTAGAGGTGGGTTAGCATTAATAGAAGTTGACTCTAAAGTTTCAGAAAGAGCTTCTTCAGACTCTTCTTCAGGGTCTTTATAAATAATACTAATCAATTTACCGCTAATGGTTACAGCAATAAGAGAATAGAAAATTTGCTCAAATTCTAAATAACTTAATGATAGGATGAGAACAGTAAAATCTGTAATCATATAAACCCAATTGACTTTAAGTGGTGTAAATTTAGAGACTAAAAGTGCGATCACGTCATCTCCACCTGAAGCACCACCTGCTCTTACTACAATTCCCACACCAACTCCGACAAATAGCCCAGCTAAGATGCTTGCTAATAGCATATGTTCGTTGAGATTAGGTGCTATAGGACCTAAAGCTTCCCAAATCCTATAAGACGCAGAGAATGATATTGTAGAAAGGGCAGAATAAAGTAAGAAGCTCTTACCGTAGAATCTAGCACCCAAACAGAAAAGTGAAAAATCTAAGATGATGTTTGTAATAGAAGGTGAAATGTTAAATAAGTTTTTAAATAAGAGCAATAAGCCAAGTACGCCACCTTCAGTAATATTGTTTTGGTAATTAAAATTAAATGTTCCAAAAGAAAGAATACTCGCCCCCAAAATAACCATGAGGATTGTTTTAATAGGGAGTTTTTTGGTCCAAGTGTACATAAATATCACTTCCTTCAATAACACTATAAACTATGGTATAATACCAGAGTCAAATGTTTTTGAAAACAATTCTAAAATTAGAGGAGAAATAAAATGAAATCCTACTATAAAATAGGAGAAATTTCTAAAATTTATGGGATAGGAAAAGATTCATTGATGTACTATGAAGAACTTGGGATTTTAGAACCTACCAGAGGAGAAAATGGGTATAGATTTTATAGCATCAGTGATATTTGGAAACTTAATCTCATTAAAGAGTTAAGAAGTTTGGATTTTCCTATGAAAAAAATAAAGGATTATTTAGATGATAGAAATCTTACCTCTACCAAAGAGATTTTAAATGAAGAAGTGAGACTAATAGATGATAAGATCGCAGAACTCCTTAAACATAGAAATAATATTAAGCAGAGGTTAGCGAGTATAGATGAAGTAGTACAAGAGACAAGGTTTGAGCAAATTGAAGTGAAAGTTATGCCGCTTAGAAAAGCTTTACTCTTAAATGCAAATATTACACGAGATGAGGAAGTAGACTTTCTCATTCAAAAGTTACAGAAAGAATATGAAGATAGATTTTATATTTTAGGAAATAACAATATAGGCGCAGTGTTTAACTTTGAGAAAGTCAAACAGCAAATCTATACAGAATTTAATTCAGTATTCTGTTTGCTACCTCCTGAAGAAGTGAGTTATAACTTTGTTTTAGAACAAGGAGAGTATGTGGTATGTAGCTATAGAGGGCATTATAGAAAGAATAAAGGATATTTACAAAAGATGCTAGCTTATATTGAATCACATGGCTATAAGATACAGGGAGAACCTATTGAAATTTATAAAATAGATATTCATGAAACAGGAGAAGAAAATGAATTTGTTACAGAGATACAGATTCCAGTTGGAAAATAATGAGAGGAGAATCACATGAGCATATTAAGTATAAAAGGTGTCTGCTATGAAGCGGAGCATACAAAGATATTGGAGAATATCTGTTTAGAAATTAAACAAGGAGAATGTATTTCATTAATAGGGGCATCTGGAAGTGGGAAGAGTACACTTCTAAAAATTTGTGCAGATTTGATACCTTTAACAAAGGGAACATTAGCCTATAAAGATAAAGATTATCAGGCGTATAATCCGCTAGAATTAAGAAAGAAAATTAGTTATTGTGTGCAATTACCCTATTTATTTGGAGACACCGTATACGATAATTTAGCATTTCCTTTTGAAGTAAGAAAAGAAAAACCTAATGAAGAAAAGATGTTAGAAATTTTAGAAGCCTTTAACTTAGACAAAGGTTTCCTACATAAGCATATTAATAGCTTATCCGGTGGTGAGAAACAGCGAATAGCTATTGCAAGAAATCTGATCTATAGACCAGAAATTTTATTATTAGATGAAGCGACTTCGGCTTTAGATCCGGATACAGCTAATAGAGTAGAGGCGTATATTGCTGAATTAAATCAGCAAGGAACAACGATTATATGGATTACACATAATCTGGAACAAAGTCAAGGAATTTTTCATAAGCGTGTAACGATGGAAAATGGAAAAATTATAGCAGAAGAGGTGTTTACAAGATGAGTATAGCTTCATTGATAATTGCATCTTTACTAGTTATGATTCCTATTTTTATATCCTATAGAGAACATTTAGGGTTGGAAAAGGAAATTGTAGTAAGTATATTACGTGCGATTATTCAGTTGATTGTAGTAGGATATGTATTAGATGTTATTTTTGGATTAGAGAATCCTATTTTTACAGCATTATTTGTATTAATAATGATTAGCAACGCAGCTTTTAATACCAAAAAAAGAGGAGAAGGCATTAAAAGTGTTGTAAGCATTTCTTTTATAGCGATGCTCGTGGGAACCAGCATTACGATGACGATATTAGTAATATCTGGTGCCATAGGTTTTACACCAAATGAAATTATTCCTGTAGCAGGGATGGTAGTGAGTAACTCTATGGTCGCTATAGGATTAAGTTACAAACAGCTCAACCAAAGTTTTAAAAATAGAAGAGCAGAAGTAGAAGTTAAATTATCTTTAGGAGCGGATATTAAGGTAGCGGCTAAAGATATCTTGAGAGAGTGTATCAAAATAGCTATTATACCAACGATTGATTCTGCTAAAACACTGGGCATAGTAGCTTTACCAGGTATGATGACAGGATTGATTTTAGCAGGGACTTCACCACTTGAAGCGATTAAGTTTCAAATCATGGTAACGTTTATGATTCTTTCTTCTACATCGATAGCAACGATCATAGCGACGTATATGAGTTATACAAGCTTTTTTAATGAAAGAAAGCAGTTACGCTAAGTAGTCCATTTGCCAGGAGAGATACCAACAATTTTTTTAAACTGTCTATTAAAGTGATAGATATTTTCATAGCCCACTCTATAAGCTACTTCACTCACGGAGAGTGTATTGGTAGAAAGGAGATACTGGGCTTTTTTTATGCGTTCACGGATAAGATCGTCTTTAGGACTCATACCAAAAAATGATTTATATAAGACGCTAAAGCGAGAATCACTAAGCTGTGTGAGTTTGGCCATGGTATGAATAGTCCAGGGATATTCAAGATGTGTAAGGATTTCAACTCTAGCAAGTCTAAATTTTTCAAGTAAGTCTGTTTGAGCGGGATTGATATGGTAAGCGGTATAGTGTGTATACTCCCTTGCTAATTGAATAAAAAAACTAGTAAGTAGGCTATGAAGATGTTCTTGCCAGAATAATTCCTTGCGAAGATACTCTTGTTCCAATGACTCAATAAAAGGTCGGATGAAGCTATAATTGGCAAGGGAGAAGGGGGTGTTAAGAGGAAGATTTAGTTTATGTAAAAAATTTTCAGCATCATCGTTTATAAAATGAAACCAATCATTAGTGAAGCCATTTTGTTCATTATAATAAATTTGGGGATAGGTAGGTGTAAAAAGGATACAAGAATACGGCGGGAGAGTGACCTTTGCACCATTAAGTTCCATATGAACCTCTGACAAGAAAAAAAGAAAAAGATAGTTACTGCAGCCAGAAGGACGTATGATTTTAAATTCTGTAGATTCAATATAGTTATAACCAATATCATGAATGATAAAAGTCATTATTTAACCTCCTTAGTGTAAAAGAAAAAGATAAAAAATATAAAAGAATAGTGCATTTATATCTAACTCAAGTAGTATTATAATTATAACATAATTCAATAAATTCTAACTATAATTAATTAAAGGAGGGTACATAATGGCTAAATATATTGTAAATGTAGGTAAAAAGAAATCACAAATCAGTAAAAATATTTACGGACATTTTTCAGAGCATTTGGGAAGATGTATTTATGAAGGCATTTGGGTAGGTAAAGAATCTACTATACCTCATATAAATGGGATCAGAAAAGATGTAGTAGAGGCACTTAGGAAAATGAAGCTCCCTGTACTCAGATGGCCAGGTGGATGTTTTGCAGATGAATATCATTGGAAAGATGGTATAGGACCTAATGAAACACGTAAAAAAATGATTAATACACACTGGGGCGGAGTAGTAGAAGATAATAGTTTTGGAACACATGAGTTTATGGAACTTTGTGAGCAGGTAGGTTGTGAACCCTACATTAATGGCAATGTAGGCAGTGGGACAGTACAAGAAATGTCAGAGTGGGTAGAGTATATGACATTTGATGGCATCTCTCCTATGGCTGAAATGAGAAAAACAAATGGGCAAGAGAAACCTTGGCGAGTCAAATATTTTGGAGTAGGTAATGAAAACTGGGGATGCGGCGGTAATATGCGCCCAGAGTACTATGCAGATGAGTATAGACGTTATCAGACTTATGTGCGTAATTATAATGGTAATCAAATTTATAAAATAGCATGTGGACCTAATGCAGATGATTATAATTGGACAGCGGTATTAATGGAGCGAGCAGGTAACTATATGGATGGCCTATCCTTACATTATTATACAGTGCCAGAGCATTGGGGAGACAAGGGATCAGCAACACAGTTTAATGAAGTAGATTACTACAAGACCTTAAAGAAGACATTGTATATGAAAGAATTACTAGCTAAGCATACAGCAATTATGGATAAATATGATCCGAATAAGCGTATAGGGCTACTCGTAGATGAGTGGGGGAGTTGGTATAATGTAGAACCAGGTACCAACCCAGGATTCCTATACCAACAAAATACCATGAGAGATGCAATGATTGCAGGGATAAATTTAAACCTCTTTAACAAGTGTTCAGATCGTGTGAGAATGGCCAATATTGCACAGTTAGTGAATGTACTTCAAGCTGTTATTTTGACAGAAGGAGAAGAGATGATTCTGACACCAACGTACCATGTATTTGAGATGTATAGTGTGCATCAAGAAAGTACATTAGTAGAAAGCTTTATAGAACAAAATTGTGTAGGTGTAGATGAGTGGCAGGTGGAAGATCTTATTGAATCAGCTTCTATAGATAAAGATGGAAAATTACATATGACGCTATGTAATTTGGATACCACAAAAGAGAAAGTCATTAATGGAGAGGTATTAGGGTTTAAAGCTACCTCAGGGATAGGAAAAATAGTAACAGGAAAGATAGATGCACATAATACGTTTGAGAATCCTGAAGTAGTCAAAGTGGAAGAACTACTAGTAGGATTAACACAAGGGGGATTTGAGGTTAAGATTCCACCCAATAGCATTGTGTGTATTACCTTAGCATAAGATGGAGCAGGTATGTAAACGATGTTACCGCTTTCAAGAAGAGGGAGAAAAATTACAAGAAACCATTAATCATTATATAGAGGCGTTAGAGGCTCATCATAAAGTAGCAGAATCAGTGTATACAGAGAGATTAGTAAAATGTGAAACTTGTGATGCCTTAGTCAATGGAGTCTGTAAATACTGTGGATGCTTTGTAGTTGTCAGGGCAATTAAAACCAAGCAAAGATGTCCCTATCCGAATCAGCGTAAATGGTAAGTGAATAGAGTTTAGCTAATTTTAGCGGAGATACTAAGATTAGCTAAACTTTTTTTGTATTAAATTAGTTTAGATATAAAAAAAGTTCAAATAAGCAAAAAAATGTTTTATAAAAATTTTGAGATGTTAGGTAGAATAAAAAGATATATGTATAAGTAAGTGTAACTAATAGGAGGATAAGATGATAAAAAAAGTACATGTTGTATTTAAAACGCACTTGGATATAGGATTTACAGACTTAGCAAAAAATGTGGTAGATCAATACATTAATCACTTTATTCCTAAAGCAATAGATTTAGCGGAAGAACTTTATGATAAGGGAGAAAGGGAACAATTTATATGGACTGTGGGTTCATGGTTAATTGATGAGTATTTAAGAATAGGGGATGTACAGCAAATCAACCGTTTAGAAAAAGCAATTCAAAAAGGGTTAATTAGATGGCATGGACTTCCTTTTACCACTCATACAGAATTAATGAGTGAACAATTATTTGAATATGGAGTAAGTCTAAGTAAGAGATTAGATGAAAGATTTCATACAAAAACAATAGCTGCTAAGATGACAGATGTTCCAGGACATACTATCGGAATGGTGCCTATTTTAGCAAGAAATAATATAAAGTTTCTACATATTGGGGTAAACCCAGCATCCTATGTTCCCGATGTTCCAGATATTTTTAGATGGAGAGCACAAGATGGTTCAGAAGTTATAGTAGGTTACGCAAAACAATATGGAGATATTTTAAAGGTAGAGGGGCTAGATGAGGTATTGTATATTGCACATACTGGTGATAATCAAGGTCCTCCTTCGAAAGAAGCAATTAAAGAAGTATTTGATCGGTTACAATGTGAGTATCCAGAAGCAACTATTCAGGCTTCAACGTTAGATGAGTTTACATATAGTGTATTAAGGATTAGAGAACAGCTACCAGTTATAATGGATGAGATAGGAGATACTTGGATTCATGGTGTAGCGAGTGATCCTTATAAGGTAGCACTATTTAAAGCATTAGAAAAAAAGAGTAAAGCGTGGCAAAAAGAGGGATGGTCAAAAGAGGATTCAGATTTTGATGCTTTTCATAGGTGTTTATTATTAGTAACAGAACATACTTGGGGAATGGATCATAAAAGTTATCTGCAGGAGTATGACAAATATACAAGAAAAGATTTTGATAAGGCAAGGGCTAGCGATGAAGATCAAAAATACACAAGGATGAATGAATCTTGGCAAGAGCAACGAAACTATCTATATCATGCGATAGATCAGTTGGAGCCTACAAGAAAAGCAGAGGCTTTAAAGTTATTAGCGCCGAGTAATAGATGGCGAAAAGGAATCAATTTAAGAACTATACAGCCTTATGAAGTGATTAAAATAGGACAATTTTTAGTTCAAGTTAATCCTAATGGAGCACTTGTACAACTTACAGATGAAAAAGGGAACGATTATATCCAAGATCAAGCAATAGGCTCATTAACTTATGAAGTATTTGATGAAACGGATTATAATTATTGGTTAAAGAATTACTCACAAAATATGAGTGTGAATTGGGACTGGGCTAAGCCTGATTTTTCTAAGCCACAATTAGAGTATAATAACTGCAAGGTGAAAAAAGGAAGATACGTGCCTTTTGTAAAAAGGATGTATAGAGAGAGTAACCAAGGAAAAGAGCAGATTTATGTAGAATTAGGCATGAATCCAGTGCTTTATCGTGAGAATGGTGCCCCACAAGATATGATGATTGTGTATTCTTTTGATAGGAATCAAGCAGTAGTGGAGATAGAAGTAGTATGGATGAATAAGCCAGCGAATAGACTACCAGAAGCAATATGGTTTGCTGTATGTCCACAAATAAAAAATCCAAATCACTTAAGAGTGAACAAACTGGGATCAGAAGTAAATATACAAGAAGTCGTGTATGGTGGCAATCGCAATATGCATTGTATCAATGAAGAGATTGTGTATTATGGAATAGATTATCAATTTAAAGTAACAAGTTATGATGCACCAGTCGTTTGTATAGGCGAACCTAAAATACTTAGATTTGATCAACAAATAGCAGATGGATCTAAGGGAATACACTTTAATTTAGCTAACAATATATGGGGTACCAATTTCCCAATGTATAGTGAAGGGGATATGAGATTTAGATTTAAATTTGAGATTATAAAATAAAAATAAAGTTCTTTGCTAAGTTAGCAGAGAGCTTTATTTTTTGTTAAAGTATGTAGGCGATAGTTTTTGGGTGATAACCCTGTATATTTCTTGAACTGATTGGAAAAGTAATGGGCATCAGCAAAGGATAATAAGTTTGCGATATATTTGATAGAAAATGTGGAAGAGCATAAAAGGTGTTTTGCAGTTTCTATTTTTTTATACATCAGATACTCATAAGGTGTCTGATGGAATTCTTCTTTAAATGTGTTAATAATATAGGTCTTAGAGTAAAAAAGCTTGTAGGAGAGCTCATCAAGAGAAATATTGGATTGTACCTTACTGTCTAGGATAGAACGAATATGATAGGCGAGTTCAGTTTGGGTATTAGGAGTCATTTTAGTGGAGTCATAGAGAGCAGTTAAGATTTCTAGGAATTTTAGAGAGCAAAGGTTGAAAATTTGAGGAGCAGGTAAAGCGCATTGAGTCAGCTCAAAAAATGCTTCAAATAAGTGACGTATAGGTGTATCACAGTGAGGAAGCACGACTTGTTCATTAGGTAAGTAACTTTGTAAGAGAGGTTCGATAATAGGACCACCGATATTAAACCAGATTTTAGTCCAAGGATGTGTAGGATCAGCAAAATAGGTATGTGTACTCCCTTGTTTCAAAATATAGACATCTCCTTGAGAGGGAGAATAAACTTGATCATTATAAATAATAGTTCCAGTACCTGCTATCACATATTCAAAAATATAAATATTTGAGTCATTACGACAGATTCTATAGCTCCCATCACAATAAGAAATCCCAGATGATTCAATCCAAAAAGGTAGGGAGAGATAACTTTCTATATCAAAAAGTTGGCGTGTTTCATTCATGTAATATTCCTCACGTTTGTTTTAATATATTATATTTTAAATAATACTTAGATAAATTACAATCAATAGAGTGATAAATGTAAAGTAATTTTATGAATTTTAAAATAGATTAGAAAAGAGGAAAATAAGATGATACAGACAATGCCAAGAATGGAACATCCTAATCCACAGAAGTATCGTGACAATTGGATTAATTTAAATGGAGAATGGGAATTTGAATTTGATTTTGGAGATAGTGGGAAAGACAGAAAATGGTTTGAAACTTCTAATTTTACTCAAAAAATTATTGTGCCATTTTGCCCAGAAAGTAAGCTTTCGGGGATTGGCTATACAGATTTTATCAATGCGGTGTGGTATAAAAAAGAAGTAGAGATTACAAAAAAACAATTAGAAGGGATAACATTACTTCATTTTGGAGCAGTAGACTATCATACAGAAGTATGGATTAATGGGACTTGGTGTGGTGAGCACAACGGTGGATATGTTTCTTTTGAATTAGATATTACAAAAGCACTCATAGAAGGTGAGAATACTATCGTTGTCTATGCAAAGGATGATTTAAGATCAGGTAAGCAACCTAGAGGCAAACAATCAGGGAATTACTTTTCACAGGGATGTGACTATACGAGGACAACAGGAATTTGGCAAACTGTATGGTTAGAGTTTGTAGCTAAAGAGTATATTAAAGATTTTAAAGTAACTACAAATAGAAAAGAAGGAAAGGCTTACTTTAAGGTAAATACACTTGGAGATTCAGAAGAAATGTGCCTGAAAATCCTAATAAGCTATGGTGGTAAGCAAGTAGGGGGGGCTACTAGTAAGGTAGTAGGTAGCTACACAGAAGTAGAAGTAAAAGTGGATGAAGTACATTTGTGGGACGTGGGTCAAGGTTATCTTTATGATGTAACCTTGCAGCTAGTAAGAACAGAAAGTGTGGTAGATGAAGTTAGCAGTTATTTTGGGATTAGAGAAATAGAGTGGAAAAATAAAGCGATGTATCTTAATGGTAAGCCTGTTTATCAGCGATTAGTATTAGATCAAGGATTTTATCCAGAGGGTATTTATACAGCACCGACAGATGAAGCTTTAAAAAATGATATAGAAATTTCTATGGCACTTGGATTTAATGGTGCAAGGTTACATGAGAAGGTATTTGAGAAGAGATATATTTATTGGGCTGATAGGTTAGGTTACTTAGTCTGGGGAGAACAAGCAAACTGGGGGTTAGATATCACTTCAGCTGAAGGAATTAAGCATTTCCTACCTGAGTGGTTAGAGGCTATTAATAGAGATTTTAATCATCCAGCGATAGTAGGATGGTGTCCATTTAATGAAACTTGGGATGCATCGAATGGCGCAAGGCAAGATGATGAAGTGCTTAGGACAATATATTTGGTGACAAAAGCTCTAGATCCTACTAGGCCAGTGATTGATACAAGTGGAAACTTCCATGTAATAACAGATATTTTTGATATTCATGATTATGAACAAGACCCCACTTTGTTTGCTAAAAAGTTTGAAACAATGAAAAATGATGGAGAAACCTATAATACATTTCCGCATAGACAACAGTATGAAGGGCAACCTTATTTTGTGAGTGAATATGGTGGTACCTGGTGGAACCCAGAAGCTAAAGGTGAAGAGAGCTGGGGGTATGGCAATAGACCACACACGGAAGAAGAAGTAGTAGCAAGATATGTAGGACTTACAGAGGTATTATTAGATAATCCAAATATCTGTGCATTTTGCTATACTCAAATATACGATGTAGAGCAGGAACAAAATGGACTTTATACATATAGTAGAGCGCCAAAATTCTCCAAAGAAACTTATGAAAAGATTAAACAAGTTAATACAAAAAAAGCTGCTATAGAATACTAGAAGAGATGAGGTTTCCAAAGTTATTGGAGACCTCATTTTCTATGCTTAAAAAACGAAGATATCTAAATTCAAATAATTGTAGTATAATGTCCTGGAGTTTAAAAATAGACTATATAGGGAATGGAGTGACTTAAAGTGAGTATCTTATTATTTATAATCGCATGTATGGCATCGATTATTGGATCCATTAGTGGGATTGGTGGAGGAATAATTATTAAGCCTTTATTAGATGCACTAACGAGTTTAGATGTATCAGTAATTAGTTTTCTTTCAGGATGTACAGTCTTGTCTATGAGTATTATGACATTAATAAGGAGTAGAAAAACTTCTGTAAAGATAGATAAAGTTAAAGGAACCTATTTAGCCTTAGGAGGGGTAGTAGGTGGATTAGTAGGTAAATATATATTTGATTTAGCAAAGACGGCTTTTGGACAAGATGCCATTATTGGAGCGACTCAATCTATAATGATTATTATCATGTGTATAGGTGTAGCATTATATGTTAAATTTAAAGAGTCTATAAAAACATACCAAATCAATAATATATTTGTATGCTTGGGAATAGGAGCATTTCTTGGATGCCTTTCAGCATTCTTAGGGATAGGGGGAGGACCGATTAATATTGCGTTGTTAGGTTTTTGTTTCTCTATGGATACAAAGGTGGCTGCAATCAACTCAATATATATTATTTTCTTCTCTCAACTTTCAAGTTTAACTTTTACAATTACATCGGGGACAATACCAGTATTTGAGCCGATCACATTAATCTTAATGATTATAGGAGGAATAAGCGGCGCATTAATAGGAAGCAAAGTTTCTCAAAAGCTTTCTGTAAAAGGTGTAGATAAATTATTCTTAGTAGTACTAGGAATTATTATACTTATTAGTATTTATAACACAGTAAATTATATAGCAGTTCTTTAATAGGCAAGATAAAAAAGAGAGAGGTGATAGGATCAAACTAT
>JBOFPL010000158.1:0-6674 GCA_051659885.1 Cellulosilyticaceae bacterium | reverse complement strand
ATGAGAGATGTAGATTTACATTCTAGTTTTGTTAATTTTGAAATAGAGTTAATGGGAAAGATGATAGAAATTATGAAAGAAGAGGGATATATAGCATTAAGAGTTATAGATGCCCAAAGAGAATAAAAGTTGTTATATTTGCTAAAATAAAAATATAAAAATTTTAAAAATAGTGTTTATAATAAATGGGAAGTGTGTTAGAATTTTATATACAATTATATAAAATAAAGAAAAAGGTGGTGTTACTATGGGAGAAGCAGTAACTATTGCTAGTTTTCCGTATGCAGAAGAAGAAATGACACAAAGAGCAAGTCGTAATTTTGAAACGTCACAAATTAGGCATGAAGGACAGCTGAAATGGAAAATTATATCTACAGTAGGAGATACGGAGATTACATTTGATGTGAAGCAAGTAGGGAGTAATAATACCCATTTAGTACGCTATAAGGATATTAAGAATGGAGCAATTGTACCCTACGAAAATTTAAGAAATCTCTATATAGCTAACCCAAGGAACGCTACAGGGCATTTTATAGTAAGAATAGAGCAGTGTGAATAAAAAAATCTCTTAGAAAGAGCCAGAAGGCTTATTCTAAGAGATTTTTTTAGTTAAAGGATATGAAAAAGGTAAGATTAGTTAATACTGTATAACATAATCTTGGAATGAATAGAGTAAGATGTAGGAAATAAGTGTGTCAGGAGGAAAACCTATGAAAATAGGATTAGTATTATCCGGAGGCGGAGGAAAAGGTGCTTATGAATTAGGAGTATGGTTAGCTCTAGAAAAACTAGGATTAACTCCATATATAAAAGTTTTTGCAGGGACATCAATAGGTGCGATTAATGCAGCATTATTTGCCCAAGGAGATTTAGATGCAGCATTTGGTATGTGGCAAGAAGTAACGATTGATAAATTAATTCCCATAAGTAAGTTAAAGCTTTTGCAAAAAGGAATTGGGGTAGCTATAGGTGGAAAGGTTATACAAATTAATAAAAAGTATCTTAATCAAAAATTAATGGAAGGGAGTGTTTCAAAAGCGGGGGCTATAGAGATTATCAATAAGTATGTTGATTTAGATAAAGTTAAAAGTAATGAGCATATTTGTTATGCGGCATGTACCCAAGTGCCTGAACTAGAAGCTAGGTATTTTAGAATAACGGATTATCCCACAAATTTAGGAAAAGAAATGATTATTGCATCTGCATGCTTACCGCATATTTATGATTGTGCAGAGGTATTAGGACGGAAATTTGTAGATGGAGGTATAGTAGATAATACACCTATTAAACCTGTATATAAAGAGGGATGTGATGTGATTATTGTTGTATCACTATCAAGAAGTACTTGTGTAAACAGAAGGCTCTATTCTAATTTACCTATTATTGAAATTATCCCTAGGCAAATGATAGGAAATACAATAACAGGGACATTAAACTTGGATTATGAAGCCAAAAAATTAAGAATTAAGCAGGGATATTATGATACCATAGACCAGATAGAGCCTGTTATGAAACTCACTCAATTATTGCCACCAGGTGAAGCAATAATTAGCAAAAAATCTGAGTTTGCTACGGAGATAGAAGAGGGTAGAGAAGATATATAATCTATTGACTTTGAAAAAAATGTACTACATACTAAGGTTTGTAGAAAGGCTAGTAGTTATCGGCTAGCTGTCATTTTGGAAGGAGTAGAATATGAGTCATACAACATCAAAAATGCAGAGGATGGAATCAACACCGATGCTAAGATTACTTATGAGTATGTCCCTACCAGCGATGTTCTCAATGTTAGTACAGTCTATGTATAATATTGTAGATAGCATATTTGTATCGCAGATAGGAGAACAAGCATTAACTGCAGTTTCATTAGTTTTTCCGATTCAAACTATGATTTTAGCAGTAGCAGTAGGAACTGGGATTGGTCTTAATTCATTAATTTCAAGAAGCTTAGGTGAGAAAAATCATGAAAAGGCTGGAAGGATTGCAGATCATGGGATAATCTTAGCATTAGTAAGCTGGTTGATGTTTGCGTTAGTAGGAGTAGTATTTTCTGAATCATTTTTTGAATTTTTCACCAATGATCAAATTGTAATTGACATGGGAAGGCAATATATGTTTATTGTTACTCTTTTTTCTATAGGGTGTTTTGTACAAATCAATATAGAAAAAATATTTCAGGCTACTGGAAATATGATTTATCCTATGATTATGCAAATTGTAGGAGCTGTAACTAATATCATATTAGATCCTATATTAATCTTTGGATTATTTGGGCTACCTGAGATGGGAATAGCAGGAGCTGCAATTGCTACAGTTATAGGTCAACTTTTAGCTATGGTAGTAAGCATTTATCTTATGGCAAAAAAATCAAAAGTAATTAAAATAAGTTTTAAAGAGTTTAAAATAGAAACTTCTATTATCAAAGAAATTTATAAGGTAGGATTTCCATCTATTCTAATGCAATCTATTATGGCATTCTTAGTAATTATACTAAATAATATACTGATTGTTTTTTCACAGACAGCAGTATCTATCTTAGGTATTTATTTTAAGTTACAATCATTTATTTATATGCCTGTATTTGGATTAACACAAGGAGCATTGCCAATTATGGGATATAGTTATGGTGCAAAGAATAAGACTCGTTTAATAAGTTGTCTTAAAAATGCATTGGTTATAGCAATAGCTATTATGGTAGGTGGAGTTGTACTCTTTAATGGTTTACCAGAGCAACTGCTTAAAATGTTTAATGCTACAGACCAGATGATGGGAATAGGGATACCGGCATTACGTATTGTGAGTATAGGCTTTGTTTTTGCTGGAGTAGGAATTGTTATTTCAACTTTATTTCAGGCAATTGGAGAGGGAATGAATAGTTTAGTAATTTCCATTATAAGGCAGATAATTATTTTACTGCCATTAGCATGGATACTTTCTAAAATGCTAGGAGTAACAGGGGTATGGATTGCATTTCCTGTAGCAGAAATTATGGGAGCTATAGCAAGCATAATACTTTTAATAAGAAGTTATAAGAAAAAAATAAAGAAAATAGAGTGAAAATAAGGGTTGAAAGATAATAATAACTATCTTATAATAAGAAATATAACATCTAAGGAGGTAACTAAAATGGCTGGAAACAAAATGATTTGTCACTGTAAACAAGTAGACTACATAACAATTAGAAAAGCAATGATTGCCGGAGCAAGAACAGTACAAGAAATAAAAGAGATGACAGGTGCAGGTACCGCATGTGGAAGATGTGTACCAGAGATTGAGAAGATATTAGCTTCAGTATGTGGATGCCATGGTGTATCTTTAGAGGCTGTAGTAAATGCAGTAAAAGATGGAGCAGATACAGTGGAAAAGGTGGCAGAGCAAACAAAAGCAGGATCTGCATGTGGAAGATGTAAAGCACTTGTACAAAATGTTATTGATCAAAAAAGATAGTTAAAGGCGACAAAAATTTACACTATCTTAGAGTGGAAAAATAGCATAATATAAGGTATGATAAGAAAAGGACAATAATACAAAGGTTATTGTCCTTTTAGTGTATCAAATTAATGACAGATTAAGCAGCTAGCCAGGAGGAGACAGAGGAGATGTCTGAAATAAGCAAGATAGAATTAAGAAAAATTTATGATAAAGTGAGTCCGTTTGAGTTTAAAGAAGAGTTGATTGCTCTTGCTAGAACAAATTCAGAAATTGAGAGGTTATTAGATGCAGGAAGAGGCAATCCAAACTGGACAGCAGCTACGCCTAGACAAGCATTTTTTTCATTAGGACAATTTGCAGTACTGGAAACACAGAAAACATGGCAAGAGAAAGACCTAGCAGGTATGGTAAAAAAAGTGGGAATTGCTAAGAGGCTTGGAGCCTATTTGGAGAGTAATCCTTTATTGCCAGGCATAGATTTAATCAAGGGAATAGTAGAGTATGGAATAGCAGAACTAGGATTTGATGCGGATGAATGGGTCTATGAGCTGAGTGATGGTATTATAGGTGATAATTATCCTTTTCCAGATCGTTCTTTAGCGCGTATTGAAAAAGTTGTACGCAATTATCTTTTAAAGATTTTAGGCAATAAAACTTTAGATAAAGAAGCATTTGAGGTATTTGGAGTTGAGGGCGGAGCCGCAGCTATGAGTTATCTGTTTGATTCTCTAGTACAGAATAAGCTTTTACATAAAGGGGATAAAATAGCGTTAATGACACCTATTTTTACACCTTATCTAGAAATTCCACATTTACCTAATTATGAGTTTGAAGTAGTTAAAATACAGGCTTCAGAAAAAGATGAAAAGGGCAATATGACTTATCAGTATCCAAAAGAAGAAATGGATAAATTAAAAGACACACAGATAAAAGCACTATTTGTTGTCAATCCGAATAACCCTGTATCTGTGGCCATGAATGAGGAAGGTAGAAACTATTTAATGCAAATAGTAAAAGAGTATCATCCAAAGCTAATGATTGTAACGGATGATGTATATGGAACTTTTGTAGAGGAATTCCGTTCTTTAAGTATAGATTTACCATACAATACATTATGTGTGTATTCTCTTTCGAAATACTTTGGGGTAACAGGATGGAGATTAGGTGCAATTATGCTTCAAAAGAAGAATGTTTTCAATGACCTGATCAAAGAGTTATCTTTAGATATGAAAGAAGAAGTCAATAAACGTTATGAGCATTTATGTTCTATACCAGAGAGTATTTCATTTATTGATCGTATAGTGGCAGATAGTAGGCAGGTAGCGCTTAACCATACAGCGGGACTTTCTACACCTCAGCAAGTTCAAATGGCATTATTCTGTGCATTCGATTTATTAGATGAAGAAGAACAATATAAAAAACTTACTATGCAAATATGTAAAGAGCGTAAACAATTATTATATGAAGGATTGCAGATTGATTGTAGCTATGATCAGTTGGATGCATGTTATTACACAGAAATTAATTTACTTGAGTGGGCATGTAAAGAAGGTGGAAATCAGTTTGTAGACTACCTTGAAAGCAACTATAGCTTGCTTGATATCCTTTATGAATTGGCAGGAGAATATGGTATTATCCTATTGAAGGGGGATGGCTTTGCATCTTCTAAATGGGGGTTACGTATTTCATTAGCTAATTTAGAAAATGAAGATTACTATAAAATGGGGCAAGTCCTAAGAAAAGTTTTTATGAACTTACTTAATCAATGGTTGAATAGATAGATAACTTTTTTTGACAATTAAAAAAGACAGCGATATAATGAGGGAGATACATACTAAAAGATGAGGTGATGAGATGTCAAATTGCAGTACATGTCCATCAAAAGGATCTTGTAGTAAACCTCAAGATCAATGTGGTGTAGAAAATAATCCTATGAATCATATTCAGAAGGTAATCGGTGTGATGAGTGGGAAAGGTGGAGTAGGTAAATCAAGTTTATCTGTTTTGATTGCAAAACAATTAAATAAATTAGGTTATAAAGTAGGCATATTAGATGCAGATGTAACAGGTCCGAGTATTCCAAGATTAATGCATTTAACTGCAAAAGGACTAGAGACAGATGGGAAAAATATTATTCCTGCTGAATCAAAAGAAGGAATTAAAGTAATATCTGTTAATCTGTTAGTCGATGATGAGACAAAACCAGTAGCATGGAGAGGTCCAGTAATAGCAGGAGCGATTAAGCAGTTTTGGAATGAAGTATTATGGGGAGAATTAGATTATCTTATTATAGATATGCCACCAGGGACGGGAGATGTCCCACTAACTGTAGGTCAATCTATTCCAGTTAATGGGATGGTAATGGTTTCTGTACCACAAGATTTTATTTCAATGATTGTAGCAAAATCAATCAATATGGTAAAGATGATGAATGTTAATATTCTAGGTGTAATTGAAAATATGAGTTATATTCAATGTCCAGATTGTGATAAAAAGATTCAGCTCTTTAGTGGTGAAGAAACTGAAAAATTCTTAAAAGAATCAGGAATTCCTTTATTAGGTGAACTACCTATGGTAAGAAGTATTAGCCATTTATCTAATACTCAAATAGATATGGAAAAAGAGAGTTTAGAATTAATTCAACCAATAGTAGAGAATATATTAAAAAACTTAAAATAATAAATGTGAAATAGACTATTTGAATAATAACAGATAGTCTATTTTTATAAATAAAAGGGGGAAGGAAATGGACAAAATAAAGCTATATTGTGATGGTGGTTGTAGAGGAAATGGTAAAAAAAATAATATAGGAGGATGGGGAGTCTATTTAACTTATGGGGAATATACGAAGGAAATTTATGGACATGCTAAGGTGACTACAAATAATATTATGGAGCTTACAGCCTGTATAGAAGGACTAAAGGCTATTAAAAAGAAAGATATACCAGTAGAAGTATTGGTAGATAGTAATTATGTATTAAATGGCATTACAAAATGGATTTATGGATGGATGAGAAATGGATGGTTGACTTCAAAAAAAGAGTCAGTAGAAAATAAAGAATTGTGGATAGAACTTTATGAAATGAAAAAAATGTTTAAGCAAATTGAGTTTACTAAGGTAAAAGGACATAGTACAAATGTTGGAAATAATAAAGCAGATGAACTAGCTAATTTCGCAATGGACCAATTATAAAAATAAAAGAGTTATTTGGATAAGGTAAGTGGGATATAATAAAAAGGAT
>JBOFPL010000157.1:0-11316 GCA_051659885.1 Cellulosilyticaceae bacterium | reverse complement strand
TTCTTCATTTTTCTTTAGAGCTTGTCATACAATTTATCATACATTATTTTAAATTCCTAGGAGGTACTTATGCGTAATAAATTATCTACTATCCTGACAACTCTGTTAATTGGATTACTTATGTTTAATATTTTATCTGACCCCGCAATCTGTATTAAAGGCGCTGAATCTGGACTATTACTTTGGTTCAACAAACTCCTTCCTTCTCTTTTACCTTTCATCATTCTAACCAACATGCTCTTTAATTTAGGGATTATCTTTAAACTTAGCCGTTTACTTAATCCGATTACTTTAAAACTATTTAAAATTTCTGGCAGTAGCTTTTTAACTTTTATCATGGGAATAATAGGAGGCTACCCCACTGGCGCTAAGCTGAGCAAACAACTCTTAGATAGCCACTCTATCTCTTTTTCTGAGGCACAAAAAACGATTTGTTTTTCTAATAACTGTGGCTGTTTATTTATCATTGGGACAGTGGGGAGTATTTTATTAGGCAATCCCGCCTTAGGCTATTTCTTAGTCTTTGTACATATTTGTTCTGCATTTACTATGTTATTACTTTTCAGATTTTATACCCCCCCATATGCCATGCCTGAACGCCTCACTACACTTCACAAACCCGCTTCTTCTCCTAGCTTTGCTACAGCTTTTACCAGTGCTGTACAAAATGCTATGGATACCATTGTTTATGTAGGTGGTTATATCATTTTCTTTTCAGTTATCATTAGTATTCTCAAATCTTCTCCTATCATCCAAAAATCACTTGAATTTGCTGCTACTTCTACAGGCTTTCCTTCTCACTTTTTAACTAGTTTACTTTTAGGAAGCTTTGAATTTTCTAATGGTGTAGCTCTGGTCTGTAGTCAGCCCACCTTAAATCTTCAAGGCTTAGGCATTATCTCTGCAATTATTGCCTTTGGTGGATTATGTGTCCTATTTCAATCCGCTCATCTCCTCCAAGGTTCTAATCTTTCCTTAGGTATATATATTCTCTCCAAGCTTTTTCAATCTGGTATCGCTTATTTCTATACACTGTTATTTTATCCCGTGTTTTTTGTGTATACAAACCAAACATCTGGCTCACTCCTAAAACAACTTTTTATCCTAGGAATTTTATTTTTCACCCTTATTCTCACACTAAAAGCCCTATCTCATACACAGAAAAAGATTTCAGTCAAAGCACTTTCTCATTAATTTTTCTAAACAAAAAGAACCTAGATACTTTTACCCCTTAAACTTTAAGTATCTAGGTTCTTCTATTATTCAATCACATTAATTTGTGTCGTAACAACTTCTTTTAGTTCTTGTCTATGCTCATAGAGTGTTCTAACGATATCTCCCACAAAATCTTCAAAGGCTTGAGCTTCTTTGTGGATGGTATCCAATGTAGCCTTTAATCTTTGCTCAACTTGTTTCATTGTATCATCTGCATATTCAATCGCTCCAATATGTAAAGATCTTGCGTCTTTTCTTGCACCATCTAATATGTACTGAGCTCTATCTTCTGCATATTTTGTTATTTCATGCTGATCAATCATTTTTTGTAATGTGTCCTGAGCTTCTTGCAAAATAATTTGCCCCTCATTTTGGGCTTCTGCTAAAATTTTATTTCTTTCTTCTACAATCCATACAGATTGCTGAAGTTCTGTCGGTAATTTTAGTCTAATTTCTTTAATGTGATCTAAAACTTCATCTCTATCAATAGATATTTTAGAAGAAAGGAAGGTTGATTTCCCTTCTTCTAAAATATCTTCTAAACGATCTAATAAATACGTTATTTCTGTTTCTTTTCCAAACTCCACCGCTTATTCCTCCTTATAAAAACTTTTCCTCTAATTTATCTGCTACATACTTAGGCACTAAACTATGAAACTTACCTTTAAACATAGCAAGTTCTCTTACTGAACTTGAACTTAAAAAAGAATACTCTGCATTAGTAACTAAAAAAATAGTTTCTACCTCAGGTAGTAAGTTTTTATTAATCTGCGCCATTTGCATTTCATATTCAAAATCAGTCACCGCTCTAAGCCCACGCACAATAACCTCTGCATTTTTTTGCTTAGCATAATCTACTAACAGTCCTGAAAAAGAATCAATTTGAATATTTTTAAGATGCTTCGTGCTATTTGCCAACAAATCCATCCTTTCCTCATTCGTAAACATTCCTGTGTTTTTATGAGGATTAATTAAGACTGCAACAACAAGTACATCCACTAACTTTGACGCTCTCTCAATCACATCCATATGACCTTTTGTAACTGGATCAAAACTTCCTGGGTAAATTCCTATTTTCACTGTATTTATATCCTTTCAAAAAAGCTTAGAGTTGTTGTTTTATAATTTTTTTCTCTCACTAACTCCAGTTTTTCATTTGTAATTTTCATTGCTTCTGATGCATTTTCTAAAATAATATATCCATTTTCACTTAATAAATCTTTAGAAGTGATTAAATTAAAAATCTCATTTAATCCCTCTAGGTTATAAGGTGGATCCATAAATATAATATCAAATTTCTCACTTTGATTCGCTAATTTTTGAAGTCCACTACCTATATCTATATTATACACTGTTGCCAAATTTTGCAATCCTGTTTTTTGCAAATTTTTGTTGATACAATTAATTGCGTTACTATTATTGTCGATAAATACACTTTTAACCGCTCCTCGGCTTAAAGCTTCTATCCCTATTGCACCACTTCCGCTAAATAAATCCAAAAACTTACATCCCGGTATATCAAAAGCAATAATATTAAATAAAGTTTCTTTAATTCTGTCGGTTGTTGGTCTAGTATGGGTCCCTTCAGGAGCCTCTAATTTTGTTCCTCTGCACTTTCCACTCACTACTCGCAAAAATCTTCCTCCTAATTCTCATCCTATCTTAAATCAATCATAGAGCCTTATGAATATCTTCCTGATTAATTTTTTCTAATAATTGTTCTCTTAAAAACCTATTTTCTTCTCTTTCTAGCGTAGCATCTTTTTCCAAAATCAGTTTAGCCTCTTTTTGGGCAAGTTTTAGAGTCTTGCTATCCGTATAGAGATTAGCAATCTTCATCTCTGGTAGGCCATGTTGTCTTGTTCCAAAGAATTCACCTGGACCCCTTAATTTAAGGTCAGTATCTGCAATAACGAATCCATCTGTACTTTCTTCCATGATTTTTAGTCGTTTTTGAGTGACTTTATTTTTTGAATCACTCACTAAAACACAATAAGATTTATGCTGACCCCTTCCTACACGCCCTCTTAGCTGATGTAACTGAGCTAAACCAAATCGCTCGGCATTTTCAATCAGCATAACTGTTGAATTGGGCACATTCACCCCAACCTCTACTACAGTGGTTGAAACCAAAATTTTAATTTCATCTTTGGCAAAACGCTCCATTACTTCATTTTTTTCCTTTGGCTTCATTTTACCATGTAGATATTCTATTGGAATATTAATAAACACTTCATTTTTTAGATAATCTGTATATTCTACTACACTCTTTAATTCGCTCTGCTTTTCATTTTCCTCTACCATCGGACAAATAATATAGCATTGTCTACCTTCTTCTATTTGCTTACGGATAAAAGTATAAATTCTTGGATAATACGCCGTATCTACAGCATTAGTCTTAATAGGCTGTCTACCTGGCGGCAACTCATCAATGATAGAAATATCCATATCTCCATAAAGAATTAATGCAAGTGTCCTTGGAATAGGCGTTGCTGTCATAACAATGACATCTGGTGTAATTCCCTTTTCAGAGAGTTTTAAACGTTGTCTTACCCCAAACCTATGCTGTTCATCTGTAATAACCAATCCAAGCTTAGGCGGAGTTACATTATCCTCAATCAGCGCATGGGTTCCTATTAAGATATCAATTTCATGATTAGCTAACCGATCTAATATATCATTTTTTTGTTTTTTAGTTGTAGAACCCGTTAGCAAAGCTATACGTATCCCAAAAGGTTCAAATACTTTTTCTAAAAACTCATGATGTTGTTTAGCAAGTACTTCTGTCGGCGCCATAAGTGCCCCCTGTAAACCATTTCTGACTACTACAAACAAGGCCACTGCTGCAACAACGGTTTTCCCTGATCCTACATCTCCTTGCACCAGTCTATTCCCTGCAAAAGGACTTTTCATATCTTTGACAATCTCATTCAGTACTCTTTTTTGAGCACCTGTCAAAGCAAATGGTAAACTGTTGACAAAAGTCATAAAATCTTCAGGAACTTTTTTTGGCATTCCTTGATTTTTTTTTGCAAAATCTGACTTTAACATATATAAACTTAGTTGAAGCATAAATAATTCTTCAAAAACTAATCTTTTTCTTGCTTCAAAAAACATCTCATCACTTTCGGGAAAATGAATATTTCTTATCGCATCAGATTTACTCATAAAATGATGTCTACTTCTGAGACTATCTGCTAGTGTCTCTCTAATATCACTCTGAGTTTCTTTTAAAGCCCCTTCTATTAATTGTCTAATTACTTTCTGTGAAAGTTTATGGGTAGCCGGATAGATCGGTGTAATTTTCGCCCCTTTTACCTGACCATTTTCTCCCACCTTCTCATACTCAGGGGATTCCATTTCAATCTTGCCATATTGCTTTTTTACTTTACCGTAAAAATTAAAGGTTTGTCCTAGTGTAAAATTATTTTTCATATAAGGTTGCCCAAAATAACTTACAAAAATACTTCCTGTATGGTCCTTAATTCTAAAAGTTACAATGATATGTCTTCCTTTTTTCATTACTTGTGGAACAGACGCCACTGTAGCTATAATGTTATTTTCTTCTTCCATGACCATATCACAGATATCAACCACTTTTCTTCTATCTTCATATTCTTTAGGATAGTGTTCAATTAAATCTCCTAAGGTATAAACCCCTAACTTATGAAATTTATTAGCCGTCTGATCTCCTATCCCTTTTAAACTCATTATAGATTCTTGTAGTTTCATTTTTCGTTCACCACTTTATCTTTTTTATAGTTAATTTTCTATTTTACAAATGAAAAAGACTAAAGTTAACCTTTAGTCTTTTTTCAGGTATTATTCTGCCGAAATCATAAAGTAATATACAGGTTGATTACCATGATGAAGTTCTACATCTGCATCTGGGAATACTTTTTCTGCCTCTTCTACGTATTCTCCTGCTACATCTTCCGTAATATCTTCTCCATAATAAACCGTAATAATTTCTGCCTCTTCATTCATTTTAGCAAGTAATTGTTTAAAGGTTTCTTTTAGATCTTCATGGTGAACCACAATGTCCCCTTCTAAAATCCCTAAGTATTGACCTTCTTTAATTTCTTTGCCGTCCATTACAGTATCTCTAACAGCTATTGTAATTTGTGCTGTTTCAACTAAAGACATCGC
Source organism: Cellulosilyticaceae bacterium (assembly GCA_051659885.1). Lineage (GTDB taxonomy): Bacteria > Bacillota > Clostridia > Lachnospirales > Cellulosilyticaceae > JAVVPO01. The sequence goes on along the minus strand of JBOFPL010000157.1, from coordinate 5,952 downwards.
TTCTTTCATATTTTCAAGTGTTTGTTCAATCTCTTTGCTTGTGTTGTCAAATCCAATCATTGCAGATATACCTTGTGGCATTGTTTTAGATGGAATCACATAAGCATCACACTCTTCCATCAGTGAAGCCGCTTGCTCTGCTGCTAAAATAATATTTTTATTATTTGGTAACACGATAACTTTTTCTGCATGGCATCTTGTAATTGCTTTTGCAATATCTTCGATACTTGGGTTCATCGTTTGACCACCTTCAATAACCTCATCTACTCCAAGGCTCTTCATGATCTCTGCAATACCACTTCCTGCAGCAATAGATACGAATCCTATTTCTTTTTTTGGTGCTGTGTTTTTAACTGGAGTTGCTGTTTCAAGTACTGAAGAATGTTGCTCACGCATATTCTCAATCTTAATATTTGTAAGCGCTCCAAATTCTAACGCTTTTTGAAGTGCTAATCCAGGATTATCTGTATGCACATGCACTTTTATATAGTCTTCATCAGAGACTACTACAATACTATCACCAATAGTCTCCAAGTAGTCTCTTGTTTGATTTTCATCATAAGGTTTACTTAAATCTCTGTTGACGATAAATTCTGTACAGTATCCAAAAGTAATATCTTCTGTATTAAAGTTTTGAAGTGCGCTAAATCCAGTTGTAGCTGGCTTCATAACTGGCTTTTTAATATCAATTTTGATATCCCCAGTAATAACCATTGCTGCACCTTCTAAAATGCACATTAGACCTTCTCCACCCGCATCAACTACTCCAGCCTCTTTTAGTACTGGTAGCATATCTGGTGTTTTAGCAAGTACCTCATAACCATGTTCAATCACTTTTCTTGCAAATTCTTCAACATCTGTTATTTCTATGCTTAATTGCATTGCCTTACTTGCTACTTCTCTAGCCACTGTAAGGATTGTCCCTTCCTTAGGCTTCATAACAGCCTTGTATGCTGTATCTACACCCATTTGGAATGCATTCGCAAGTGTTAATGTATCAATTTTTTCTTCTGTTAAACCTTTAGCAAATCCTCTAATAAGCTGAGATAAAATAACACCTGAGTTACCTCTGGCCCCTCTTAATGATCCAGTAGAAGCCGCTTTTCCTACCGCCTCTACACTTATTGCCTCAATTGCTTCTACTTCTTTAGCAGCTGCTAGCATAGTTAATGACATATTTGTTCCTGTATCTCCATCTGGCACCGGGAATACATTCATTTCATTAACCATTTCTTTTCTTTCATCTAGTAATTTAGCTCCAGCTACAAACATGCTTTGAAGTAGCTTAGCATCTATTGTTTCTAATTTCACTTTTCGTGCCTCCTCAAAATTCCACTCTTACTTTTGATTAGTGGTCTACTCTTACACCCTCAACATAAATTCTTATTTTTTGTACTTCAAGACCAAGTGTTTCTTTAATCTTGTATTTTACAGTACTCATGAGATTATCTGTAACAGCGGAAATTTTAGTTCCATATTCTACAATAATATGAAACTCTATATCAATGCCATCTTCATTTACTTCTACTGCAATACCTTTTGTAAGACTTTCACCTTTTAAAAGTTGAACAATCCCATCTTTTACATTTCTAGCTGCCATTCCTACTATTCCATAGCATTCCATGGCAGTTATCCCACTTACTTGTGCAATAACTTCTTCATCGATTGTAATTGTTCCATATTCATTAGAAAATTTCCCTGCCATAACTTACCTCCTCGTTGGATATATATATCTATATATACGTTATATTACTTCTTAATGCTTATTATTATAACATATAAATAGAGTATAAATAAAGCCCTAATGCGGCATACTAAAGCATGATTTGAAAGATTAATAAAAGAAATATTATGTAACTGCTTGAAATCTATCTTATTATCTGTTAAAATATCATTTGTTATGTCACGGATTTAAAAATCAAGGAGGTGTTTATTGTGGCTAAATGTGAAATCTGTTCAAAAGACGTGCACTTCGGAATTAAAGTAAGTCACTCACATAGAAGATCAAATAAAATGTGGAAAGCAAACGTGAAAAAAGTTAGAGTAGCGCAAAATGGTGCTGTTAGAACTATGAACGTGTGTACACGTTGTTTACGTTCAAACTTAGTGACTCGTGCTTAATTAAAAGATATACAATATTCCATATATGCTATGTTTTCGGACATGCTTATGGAATTTTTGTTTTTTAAAGGGAGTACCCAATGGGTACTCCCTTTATTTTTCTTTAAAAATCTTGTTTTTTAATTCCAAACATCTTAGCTAAAATCTTTCCAACTAACTTGGGTGGCTTGACAACTTTAATAACCATACACACACCTCCATTAACAACTTGCAAGTATATAGCCCGCAATGATAAGCAATGCTGCTACAGTTAAAACCCAGCCTAGTGCAGGTACTACCACCGCGAGTATCATTCCACACCCTATACAAAAGCATGATAATCCTAATACGCGTTTTTTCATATGCACTACCTGCTTCCATTAAATAACTATATTTCCATCATATGCAAAACTATAAAAAAAAGTGAGTAGAAATTAAAATTTCTACCCATTTTTTTTAATCTTGACTTTTTATGACAAGCAGTGCCCCAGAATCAATCCGTACACCCGCTTTTCTATCTATCATATAGTTACTTACACCATAAGGCTTTCCTAGCTCAAATACCCCTTTTTCAAGCGCATACGCTAGGCCCCAAGTAGTCACACCCATTACTTTTTCAGTTAGAGGAAGCAAACTAATAAGTTGCCCTTCCTCTCCCACCAATTCTATTTCCTTATCAATCAAGGTCACATCATTATTAGGATTAATCAGATGGACTTCTATCCCTTGTTTAAGCCCTTTATAAAGTAAATGTATATTACCAAGAGAATGATCTATTCGGCTTCCTAATCCACCAAATACATCTATACGCTTAGCGCCTAACTGAGCTGCATAGTCTATTGCAAGTTCTGTATCTGTCTCATCTTTTATAGTCGGTACTTTATAAATTTCTATCTGTTGCTCCTGAAAGTATTTTAAATCCTCTCTACTGCTACTATCAAAATCACCCAGTATGTAATCAGGTGTAACACCTAGATATCTGGCATGCTTCATGCCATTATCCGCACAGATAACATAATCATATCCTTCTAACGATTTACAAAACGAATAGTCTCCATACTCTCCGTTAGTTAACACAAGTATTTTCATCTTATTCCTCAGTATTTTTAAATATTTTTTTGAAGTCTGCAACTCTTTGATCTACATCTTCTGCCCCAAATACAGCAGAACCTGCCACAAGTACATTTGCACCCGCTTTGATAACCTCTTCTACATTCGTTAAATCTACTCCTCCATCTACTTGAATGAGTAATTCTTTATTTCTTGTTTTAGCAAGCTCACTTACTTGTTTAATCTTTGTAAGTGAATAGGGAATAAATTTCTGTCCTCCAAATCCAGGATTTACAGACATAATTAAAACCATATCTAAATCTTCGATTATATCCTCTAATAGCGCTACAGGTGTTCCAGGATTTAACGCAACACCTGCCTTCATACCTAATTGATGAATACTTTGAATAGTGCTATGAATATGTGTACAAGCCTCTAAATGAACAGTTACAATATCTGCACCTGCATCTTTGAAGTCTTGTAGATACATCTCCGGATTACTAATCATAAGATGCACATCCATTACTCCCTCTATATGCTTTCTAAGCGCTTTGGCAATAGGTGCACCTAAAGTGATATTGGGTACAAAATGTCCATCCATTACATCTACGTGAATAAATGTAGCCCCTGCTTTTTCTACTCTTTTTACATCTCTTTCTAAGTTCGCAAAATCTGCCGCTAATATTGACGGTGCTAAATGTATCATTCTACCATCTCCTTATGTCTTTTAATTGATTATAATAAGTTACATAGTTGTCATATCTTGGTCTAAAGATTTCATCCTTCTCAAGAGCCTCTTTTACCTTACATCCCGGCTCATGAATATGACTACATCCATTAAATTTGCACTCTCCCTCGAAGCGTTCAAACTCTGGGAAGTAATGTCTTAATTCAGTTGCTTCTATTTCTTCAAACTGTAATGAGGTAAATCCTGGGGTATCTAATACATATCCACCTTCATTAAGCGGTAGCAATTCAACATGTCTAGTCGTATGCTTTCCGCGTTTAATCTTCACACTCACTTCCCCTGTTTGGAGCTTTAAGTCTGGTTGGATACTATTAAGCAACGTAGATTTTCCTACGCCTGATGGTCCTGCAAAGAACGAAGTTTTATCTTTTAAGATTTCTTTGATTCTATCTACATTTATGTTTCCCTTAGCAGAAACACAGACAACTTCATATCCACTCTTTGCATATCCTTCTACAATATACTGATAGCTTTCTAAGTTGGCTCCATCGATTTTATTTAGCACTATATAAGGTTTGATGCCTTCCATCTCTACCATCACAAGAAATCTATCAAGTAAGTCTAAATGAATCTCTGGATAAGTTACCGCAAATACAACAATTCCCTGGTCCACATTAGCCACTGGTGGTCTAATCAATTTATTTGTACGTTCTAAAATTTCTTCTATTGCACCTTGCGTATACTCTTTAGCACTATATTGACTTTCATCTACTGTACTAATAATAACCCGATCCCCTATTAGAGGTGTTATATTCTCTTTTCTAAACTTTCCTCTAGCCTTACATTCATAAACTCTTTCTCCTACTTTTACGTAGTAAAATCCAGCAATACCTTTTATTATAGTACCTTGCATCATTTTATTTAGTCACCTCATTAAAAACTATAGTCGTCATTATATTCTACCTGCCCATCAAAATGCGTTATTAATTGACCTGAACCTACACCTGTAATAGATATAGTTTTAGGGAATTCATCTCTTTTTATTATACCATCAAATAGCGTTTGTGTTCCTTGATCTGTTTGAAAAATAACCACTACATGATATTCATCTTGATCTTTACCTTGTGGTAAATTAATCGTATGTTGTTTCGTTACTTGCTCTGGTTTTGCACTTTCTTCTTCTTTTGGTGCTTCTGGCACCTCTGGTTGTGGTACAACTTCCTCTACTGGTGGTTCTTCCTCCACGGGTGGTTTTACCTCTTCCGGCCCTTTACTAATTACTATATTTACCAGACTCCCTTGCTCTACCGACTGATTAGCTGAGACACTCTGGTTCATAATTCTTCCTTGTTCTACTGTTGCACTATACTCTTCTGTTATTGTTCCTAACATTAGCTTTTCTTTTTTTAAGCTAAACTCTGCATCTTCTCTTGTTAACCCTAATAAATTAGGTACATTAGTCATTACCATTTCTGCACCTTTACTAACAATAAGTTTAACAACTTCTCCTTCTTGTAACTGCGCACCTACTTCTGGAGATTGGGAAATAATATTGCCTACTTCCACTTCCTTATCATGCACACGCTCCTCTACTTTTCCATAGAGTCCTTTTGTTTCTAACAATCGTTGAGCATCTGCTTGATTAATCCCTCTAACATCTGGTACATCAATCATTACCATTTCAGGTTCCACTGCCACAACCACTTGAATCACACCATTTTTGCTAATTGTAGCATCACTTTTGGGACTTTGCCTAAGAATTGTTCCTGGTGCTTCGTTTTCACTTTCTTCTTGACTAACTTGCTTAAGCGTTAAACCTTTTTCCTTAGCCATTGCTTCAGCTTCATCTAGTAGCATCCCTTCTATCTTAGGCACTACCACAGCCTCAGTTTTTGCTAATTTAGGCAAATTACTTATAAGTAGCACACCCACTATACCCGCTAAGAGCATCGCAGCTAGTACACCTGCTAATCCGGCTAAAAACTTATAGCCTGATTTTACTTTCTCATCTTCGTCATCCTCAAAGTCTCCCGCATATACTTCTTCTATTTCAAGTACTTTTGACTTAGGAGTTCCTTGAGATTCAACAGCCTCTTCTTGCTTTTCATGCTCTC
>JBOFPL010000156.1:0-9521 GCA_051659885.1 Cellulosilyticaceae bacterium | reverse complement strand
TGGATAGCTCGTTCTAAAGGTAATAACCCTTTAACTTCTTCTGCCCATGTTACCTGTTGTTTTAACTTATCATAGTGCTCTTTTTGCTCATAACTTTCTTTTAATCTTTTATCTACATCTTGCTTTTGTATCAATGCATTGTACTGCTCTGTTTGAACAATGAGTTGCTCTTGTAGTTTATCTAATTCTTCTCTAATAGCTTGTAAGGCTTTTTCAACCGATTGCTTTTGTTCTTCTTTCTGTGCATTCTTCTCTTTAAGTTTGTCCATAACTTGAAGTGCATTTTTTAGTACCTTTGTTTCTATATATTGTATCAGTACTTCTTCTTCCTCATGATCTATCTGACTCAGCATATGACTATAGTTTATTTCTTGTACTTTTAATGCTTCCTCTAACTTATTATTCATTTGATCTATCTTTTGCTCTATGGATTCATATATCCCTGTTTCAAAGATATCTTGTAATATCTTTTGTCTCTCTTTACTATCTACAGTAAGTAGCTCCCTAAATTTATTTTGAGCAATCATGATAACTTGTCTAAATTGATCAATATTAAATTTTAGTAATTCATTAATTTTCTTATCTACATCCTGTTGTTTTTCACTGATGGTGATAAATTTCTCTCCATCCCATTCACTTAAATTAACTTTTGGCAGCTGTTCTGTCGTACCTTTTCCCTTTAACTTCGGTCTTTCAAATCTAGGTGATCTAAATACCTTATACGTTTTATCTAAAACTGTAAAGATAAGTTCTACCTCTGCCCCTTGCTCAGGCCTAGCAAACTTACTGCGCATATTTTCTGCACTTCTTTCTCCACCATTGGTATATCCATAAAGTGCATAGCACATAGCATCTAATATTGTAGTTTTTCCTGCGCCTGTCGGTCCATGTATCAAAAAGATATTACTATCTGCTAACTTATCAAAATCAATAATTTGCTTTTCTCCATAAGGACCAAAAGCTATCATCGTCAATTGTTTAGGCCTCATAGCTTTCCTCCTCTAATGATTTAATAACTTCTTCTATATAAGTTCTTTCATCTTCTTCGAATGATGTGTCTCCTACAAAATCAATAAACTCCATAAATAACTCGGTAATTGACTTACCCTTTTGTAATTCTAATTCTTGTAACTCTTGCTCTTGGCTTTTCTTCGCCTCTTTTTCACTAATAAACTCTACCCCTAATGCTCTAGGATAAACTTTTTTTAATATATTCATAACATCTGCAACTGGCTGCCCTATCAATTTGGCAAATACATAATCATCTTTTTGCTTATCATTTTCCTTCGTTGCCTGTTCAATAATTTCTTCTACTGTTCCTGTTAAGATACGTAAATCACGCTTTGTCTCCAATGCTACCTCTTCAATACCAACTAATTTATTGTTTTTTATTTCTATTATAGTTACGCCCTTTTTATGATTTGCTTCTGATGTCGAATATTTTAGAAGTGACCCACTATATCTTATAAACTCTTCACTTATTTTTTGTGGTTTATGCAAATGCCCTAGTGCAGTGTAAGTAAATGCTTTAAAATGACCTGCATTCACTAATTCTGCTGTTCCTACCGCACAAAGATTTTTCTCTGAATCTGATATATCTCCTCCTGCAACAAAAGCATGTGCTACTAAGATACTTGGATACTCCTCCTTTTCCTTCTTGATTTCACTAACAATATAACTCATCGCTTCTTCATGTGTTTTAATAGACTCATCTCCCGCAATATCTCTTACGATTCCTGGTGTCATATAAGGAATCATATACACATCTACTCTTTCAGTATCTTTCTCTAATACAATCCTTTTGTAGCCACTTTCACTTTGTCCTACAATATATAAACCCTGGGTTTCAAATACGGTACTGCCAAAATGAATCTTAGTTCCGCTATCATGATTCCCAGAAATAATTACTGTAGGAATATTTTGTTTGCTAATTACTTCAGTTAGAAATTCATTAAATAATTTTATAGCCTCATCAGAAGGCTGGGACTTGTCATAAACATCTCCAGCTATAATTAAGAAATCTATTTGTTCTTGTTTGATATATGCCAATAGTTCCTTTAACACATATTCTTGATCCTCTATCAAACTATATCCATGCAAGTTTCTACCTAAATGCCAATCTGACGTATGTAGTATCTTCATTTCTTCACCTCATCTTAATGATTTACTTTTTATACAGAAAAAGTCAAAGGTTTACCCTCTGACTTTAATCTGCCCATATATCTTCCATTAATGCCTTTATCTTTGCTTCTCTTAAGCACGTGGCCTCTTGATCTATGGTAATCTTAATAACATCACCTGCTTTAGCTGCTATAGGTAGAATCTCACGAGTTACTTGTATGATTCTTTTATTTTCATCCTCTAGGCTTGCTATCTGATCACTTATACGGTCAATTATAAATTCCATACTATCCTCCACTATTTTTCTGTCTTTATAGCTATCCCTTGACCATTACTAGTAAACGTTATATTCCCATTTAATTTCGTATCATAATAACTAATTTGCTCTTTCGTAAGTACCTCCATAGTCTCTTTATGAGGATGTCCATACTTATTATCTAAACCTGAAAGAATTACTGCATACTCTGGGGATACTGCCTCTATAAATTCAGCTGTATTTGATGTACTACTTCCATGATGCCCTAATTTTAATACATCTGCTTCTAAATTAACCTTTGCTTCTAATAAATCATGCTCTACTTCTTTCTCAGCATCTCCAGTGAATAAAAAACTATCTTCATTATTTGTTACCTTCATAACAATACTATAGTCATTTAACTCTGAGTACTCTTCTCTTATTGGTGAAAGCATCTCAACTTTTATACCCTTTCCAAAAGTAAAACTCACGCCCGCCTTACCTGACAGAACTTTATATCCTTTATTCTTAATAGCCATTAGTACACTCTCATATGTTTTACTTGTATGTGATTTCTTTGCCATATAAATTTGACCTATTTCAAATTGGTCTATTACTTTATCCATCCCACCAATATGATCTGCATGAGGATGTGTTCCTATTAAGTAATCAATCTTTTTAATACCTTTATCTTTTAAGTGTTGTACAAGATTTTTTTCTGTCCCATTATCTCCTGTATCAATTAACATAACTTGATTACTTGCTTGTAATAAAATAGCATCACCTTGTCCTACATCTATAAATTCTACAACTAATTCTTCTCCTAATCCTACTTGAGAAGGTGCTTTACTCTGAGTAGCACATCCTGTTAATGTTAAAATTATTGCCAGGATTATTACTATTAAACCACTAAAATATTTTTTCATCTTATTCTCCTATCTGTTTACGCTTGCTGTCTTGTTCATACAAAAAAGAATACGTACACTCCCTTTATATAGGTTACGTATTCTTTTAATTATTGTTTATAGAGTAATAACATTACTTGCATCTAATAAGATATCTGTAATCTCAGACATATCCGTTATTCTTCCCACTAATAGATTCTTTTGCCCGCATACCTTATACACACAAGTTCCACAGGCTAATAGCTCTACCCCTGATTCCTCTAATGCTTGTAATATGTCTATATAGTTAGACCCATTAGCAAGTAACTTAACCGCTGAATTATAAAATATAATGACATCTGGTTTATTAAGATTAGCTAATACCTTTCTTAAGAAAACTCCTAATAAGGTTTTCCCTACACCGTTATCCCCTTGTCCTAATACTTCACTATTTACAATAACTACCTTATTATACATGCTTTATCACCTCTAGTAACATTCTCTATACATATTCTATGCATAAATGTTACTAGTGGTGAATTTTTATATATCTCTTCTTTTACAATAAAATACAATATCTACAATTCCTTTAGCTACTGTGCAACTTAAAAAGACTAAGTTAATTACAAAACCTGCTATAGCAATTCCTTTATTTCTTTTGTTTTTCATTCCCACTGCACCTAATACCGTTCCTACGATAGTAATAGGTAGTCCTATAATAGGGAATATCCATCCTAATGAACTAATAATCCCCAAAATAAAGGATGTCCATGCATTAGTATTAGGTCTTGATACAGGTACCATTTGAGGCGTCATATCTATACTATCATTAGTATGATCTTGATCCACTTGATACTCTTTCGCATAAAATTCTATTTCATCATGTATTCCTTGTTTATCTCTTGCCATATTCGCACCTCCAAGAATCTATTTTTTGCTATTATCTCTATTATATATAATTTAACTATCTTTGCAAAGCCTAATATAGATAAAATGGCTATAGTATATCTATTTATACTATAGCCATTTTATCTATATTATTATTTTGCAGCTTTTACTTCTGTCCAAATACGAGAATAGATCTCTAACATATCTGATGGATCGTTAAACATTTCCATATCTGCTGTTTCTTCCTCTGTTGGATAAGCAATTTCACTGTTTTTAATTTCTTCTGGAAGTAATTCACGTGCTTCACTAATAGGAGTTGAATAGCCAATATACTCTGCATTTAATGCTGCTATATCTGGACGACATAAGAAATCAATATACTTATGTGCATTCTCATAGTTTTCTGCACCTTTTGGAATAGCAATTGCATCTACAAATAGATTTGTACCTTCTTTAGGTAGTACATATTTAAGGTCAGGATTTTCTTGTACCATTACTTGTGCATCTCCAGCCCAAGCAAGCATCATAGCTGCTTCACCATTTTGCATTTTACCTTTTCCTTCATCACCTACATATGCAAGTACTTGAGGTTTTTGAGCAATTAGTTCTTCTTTAGCTTTCTCTAATTCTGCTTCATCACGTGTATTCATTGAGTAACCTAATTTTTTTAGTGCTACCATGATAGAATCACGCTCACTATCATACATAAATACCTGTTTAGCATACTTAGGATTCCACATATCTGCCCATTCATCGATCTCTTCATCTATCATAGTAGTATTATATACGATCCCCATAGTTCCCCACATATAAGGTACTGAGTACTCATTATTTGCATCATATGGTAATCCTCTAAATCTTTGATCTATTTTTGTGTAGTTACTTAATAAACTAGTATCTATTCTTTCTAACATTCCTTCTTTAGCCATTTTTTCAACCATATAATCCGAAGGAATAACTACGTCATATTGAGATCCACTTGATGAAATTTTAGCGTACATGTCTTCATTAGTTGGGTAAACGTCATAAATTACTTTAATACCTGTTTCTTCTTCAAACATTCTGTTTACTTCTTCATCTATATAGTCACCCCAGTTGTATACCTTTACAACTTCTTTAGGCGTACTAGCACAACCTGCTAAACTAAGTACAGATGCTCCTACTAATGTTATTGCTACTAATGCTCTAAACTTCTTTTTCATTTTTACTATTCCACCTTCCTTATTTATCTACTTAATATTTAATAAATACCCTCATTCATTTTTTTTGCTTGTTTATTAGCTCTTACATTTACAACGATTAAAATAACCATAATTACTGTAAACATAATTGTTGAGATGGCATTAATTTTAGGGCTTACTCCCCTTCTTGCCATAGAATAAATTTGAATAGATAGTGTATTAACTCCTGATGCTGTATTAAAGAAACTTACTACAAAGTCATCAATAGATAATGTAAATGCAATAAATGCTCCTGATACAATACCTGGTAAAATCTCTGGGAAAATAACTTTCTTAAAAGCATACAACGGTGTAGCTCCTAAATCTAATGCCGCTTCATAAACATTCTGATTCATAGTTTTTAATCTCGGCATAACCGAAAGAATAACATACGGTGTACAGAATGTTACATGTGATAGAATTAATGTTGTGAGTCCAAAAGGAATATTTATTGCTTTGAATAAAAGCATTAATGAAATACCAATTACGATATCTGGACTTAATAATGGAATATAAGTGATATTCATAATAGCATTACGTTTCCAATCTGTCATTTTATCTATTCCCATAGCCGCTAATGTTCCAATAACTGTTGCTATTAATGCTGATACAGTAGCTACTATGATTGTATAAGTAAACGCCCTTTGAATATTTGGGTCGTTAAATAATTCAATATACCATTTTATTGAAAACCCAGTCCATGCTGTAGTTTTTGATTCATTGAAGGAATACACCATCAAAAGTGCAATAGGAGCGTATAATACTAACAAGATTATTCCTAAGTAAGCTCTTTTTAAGAATCTTATCATAGTAATCCTCCTTTTCCTAAGTTATCATTTTTTCCCATAATTCCAATTGTTATAAGGATAATAACCATTAATATCATTGATAACGCTGATCCAAACGCCCAGTCATTCGTTCTAGTAAATTGTTCTTCTATCATATTACCAATAAGGATAACCTGACCGCCACCTAGCAATCTTGTAATGACAAACGTTGTAAGTGAAGGCATAAATACCATAATCACTCCCGTGACTACCCCCGGCATAGAAAGTGGTAATATAACCTTTTTAAACGTTTTTATATTATCTGCACCTAAATCGTGTGAAGCTTCAATTAGGCTATTATCTATTTTAGCAAGTGAGTTATAGATTGGTAAAACCATGAACGGGAAGAAATTATAAATCATCCCAAATACAATTGCACCATTCCCATATAAAAATTGACCTGTTGGTAATCCCAACCATTCCAATATAGAGTTTAATATTCCTTTGTTCTCTAACAGAATCATCCATGCATATGTACGCATTAAGGAATTCATCCACATTGGTAAAATAACTAAAAGTAGTACAATACCTTTATTTGATATATCTTTACTATTTAAAATCATTGCTAAAGGATATCCTAATGCTAAACAAATCACTGTTGTAGTAAAGGCTAGCTTAACAGATCTTAGCAAAACTTCCATATATAAAGGATCAAAAAATCTTTTATAGCTTTCTAATGAAAAAGTTACTCCCTCTGGCGTTTGTGTTTTAAAACTAAAGTATACTATCAGAACTAATGGTATAAGTACAAAAATGGCTGTCCATATTAAATATGGATACGATAAAGCTTTTTTGTTCATATCCCTTATCTCCTTCTCATAATATGAATATCTTCAGGAGTTATCGCTAATCCAACCTTTGATCCTAGGTTTGACATAGCAGTTGAGTGAACAATCCACTTAACCTCTCCTGTATTGATTAACATCTCATAGTGTACCCCTTTAAATGTTACATTCTCGACTGTACCTACTAGTTGACTATCACTTTCTTTTACTATACGTAAGTCCTCAGGTCTAATAACAATATCTACTGGAGTATTTTCACCAAATCCTGCATCCACACATTCAAACTCAATACCATGGAACTTAACTAAATAATCTTTTATCATTGTTCCATCTATAATATTGCTTTCTCCAATGAAGTCTGCAACAAAAGCATTTTTAGGTTCATTATAAATATCTACTGGCGTACCAATTTGCTGTACTCGGCCATCATTCATAACTGCGATCGTATCAGACATAGTTAATGCTTCTTCTTGATCATGGGTAACATAAATAAATGTAATCCCTAATTTTTGTTGAATTCTCTTTAATTCTGTTTGCATACCTTTTCTAAGCTTTAGGTCTAATGCTCCAAGTGGTTCATCTAATAATAAAACTTCTGGTTCATTTACTAATGCACGTGCAATAGCAATACGTTGTTGTTGCCCACCACTTAAAGAATTGATTGATCGTTTCTCATAGCCTTTAAGATTAACTAGTGCTAACATTTCCGCTACCTTTTGTTCTATAGTCACTTTATCCATCTTTTTAATATTAAGACCAAATGCTATATTTTCAGCTACATTCATATGTGGAAATAAAGCATACTTTTGAAATACAGTATTAATACGTCTTTTATAAGGTGGCATTCCTACTATATTTTTTTCCTCAAATAAAACTTCTCCTCTAGTTGGCTCTTCAAATCCCCCGATGATACGTAAAAGCGTAGTTTTACCACATCCACTAGGACCAAGTAAAGTAAGAAACTCATTGCGTCTAATATACATATTAATCTCTTTTAAAACCTCTGTTCCATCGTCAAAAGTCTTTGAGATATTAACTAAATTTATAATATTATCTGTTGATACTTTGTTCGATTTCATATCTCTCTATCTCCTTTAAAAACTTGGTGGTGTAGAAACCCATAGTACTGTTGCTTTTGTTTTTCCGATATTTTGTAGGTAATGGTCTCCTGTAGGCCTAAAGTAAAAGCTATCACCTTTTTTTGCTTTAAACTTCTTATTTCCTAAATGTATGTACACATTGCCTGCAATTACATGCCCAAATTCCTCACCTTCATGAGGTGCTTGCTCAGCTGATTGTCCACCTGGTTCTAAACTAATAAGTATTGGCTCCATATCATTTTTTTGAGCATTCGGTATAAGCCATGTAATCATATTACCGTCTTCTTCATTTTCTTTTTCAAAGACATCTTCTTTAGTAAAGACAATCTTTTCTTGACTAGACTCATTAAAAAAATCTTTTAAATTGGTTCCTAGACACTCTAATATATCAATTAAAGTAGCTATTGAAGGTGATGTAAGCCCTCTTTCTACTTGTGAAATAAATCCTTTTGAAAGTTCACATCGGTCAGCAAGTTCTTCTTGAGTAAGTCCATTTTTCTTTCTCAATTGGTTAATTTTAGCACCAATATCCATCTCTTCGCCTCCCTGTTTTGTCTCTTTAATATTTAATTATATAAACTTTTTGTTTACACTAATTAAACTTACCATGTGAAATTATATCTATTTTTTTACAAATCGTCAATATGTTTTAATAAAAAAATTTAATTTTATAAAACTATTAGTTTAGTATTCATGCTTTTTATAAAATATGATAACTTCTTGAATTTACTTACTAGAATCAAGGTTTCCTTATATTCATTAATTATAAATTCTACTTTTACTATACTTAATTTATGATTTTATCACTTTCTCATATTATTTATTTAGAAGTATTATTAATTTAAAAGTTTAGTAGTATGTTACTATCCTATTATCATATTTATGCTTATTTTTTATAGCCATCTTACTCCTATTCTTATCATAACCATTTTTTCCACTATCTTACCTTTTACTTATCATTTTCTTAAGCTTTTCATATACTCGTCCACTCCTCATATGAAAAAGTTCACTGTATAATTAGTTTTAAACTCCTAGTTATACAATGAACTCTCTATAAAAAATTAATAATTTTATAATCTCTTCTTTTAGGAAACAATATTACTTTATAATAATCTCTAACCCTAGAGTTTGTGGTGGAATAGATGCTGTCAGTATACCATTAGTTAATACTTCTATCCTTTGGCCTATACTTAAATCTTTAATATGCAGTGCTACCCCTTGTTCATTCTTAATATTGGTATTTTGATC
This sequence comes from Cellulosilyticaceae bacterium, assembly GCA_051659885.1. Classification (GTDB taxonomy): domain Bacteria; phylum Bacillota; class Clostridia; order Lachnospirales; family Cellulosilyticaceae; genus JAVVPO01. The sequence continues at coordinate 213 of JBOFPL010000156.1, read as the reverse complement.
TATATGAATAATAATTTGATTTTCCTGTTTATATTTATCTTTATGGCTATAAGCTGCTTTAACATATCCTTTTACTGTATTAATTTCTATAATTTCTAGATCAGTTATCCTAGAGTGCTCCTGTTCTTTTATTTGTTTATCTTGTTTTATAATAATCTCTTTTCCCCTATATTCTTTTTGCCCTCCAGTATTTTCAGCAGAATTATATTTAAT
>JBOFPL010000155.1:0-8115 GCA_051659885.1 Cellulosilyticaceae bacterium | reverse complement strand
TTAGATATGATATCCATTCTCTTGGTCTGTACATTCATGCCTGTATTTGCAATGTACAATCCTCTGATCATGTGATTACCCCCTTTTTGTGTTGTAAGTATACTCCACAAATAATCCTGTACCGATCGCTACACAAGATACAGCATCATCTGCGATTACGGCATTAATCTTAGTTCTCTCGTAGATGAGCTTATCTAATCCATACAGTAAACTTCCTCCACCTGTTAAAACCATGCCTCTATCAAATATATCGGCAGCAAGTTCTGGTGGCGTTAGCTCTAAAACATTGTGAACTGAATCAATAATACTTGCTACTGGTTCACGAAGGGCTTCTACAATTTCGTCAGAAGTAATTAAAATACTTTTTGGCAGCCCTGTAATAAGATTTCTACCCCTTGCATTCATTTCCACCGTTTCTTCTCTTGGATAAACTGAACCTATAGTCATCTTAATTTCCTGAGCAGTACTTTCTCCAATGAGTATGCCATGTGTTTTCTTTACATATCTAATAATAGCCTCATCAAAATTATCTCCTGCTATCTTAAGCGATTTCTTAACTACTCCACCACCTAATGAAACGACCGCAATATCTGTTGTACCGCCTCCAATATCAACCACCATACTTCCACATGGTTTACTAATGTCTATTCCTGCCCCTAGTGCTGCTGCTATAGGTTCTTCTATAATATCTACTTTTCTAGCTCCTGCTTGTCTTGTTGCATCTTCTACAGCTTTTTGTTCTACCTCTGTTATACCACTTGGTACACATACCGCAATTCTTGGTTTAATTAATCTATTCCCTATTGCTTTATGAATAAAGTATTTAAGCATTTTTTCTGTTGCATCATAATCAGAAATAACGCCTCTTCTAAGTGGTCTAATTACCTTAATATTTTTTGGAGTTCTTCCTATCATCTTACTTGCTTCATCACCTACTGCAATAACCTCCCCTGTACGCTCATTTACCGCTACAACTGAAGGTTCTCTTAAAACAATTCCTTGCCCTTTAATATATATAAGTACCGTTGCCGTTCCTAAATCAATTCCAATATCCGCGCCTCTTCCAAACATAAACATCGCTTCTTTCTCCTTTTATTTCTTTCTCTATTTTATATCATTTCATCTATTTTATTAATAATATTTTATGTCATTCTACACTATTCTATCTATGATATATGTTTAAATGATTACCTTTATTATACATTAGCCACTAAATCTTTGCAAAAATTTTGTCTAAAAACTGCAAAAAAACAAGCTACTTTAACTAAGTTTATCTAAAGTAGCTTGTTTATATTTTTATTCTATTTCTTGAAGTAATATTGCTAAAAATCCTGGACCTGTATGTACACAGGCTACAGGGCTAATCCAATCCCATTTTTCTATCTTTACTATGTTAGATTCATCCTTGAGTTCATTATATAACTTTTCTATGCCTTCTTTACCATCGCCATGTATAAAGTGCATACTACACTTTTTTTCTTTAAGAATTTTCTTAGATTCTTCTACAATAGTTGCTAACGCTTTATTTTTCCCTCTTGCTTTAGTATGGGTAATGTATTTACCGTCATCCCCTACTTTAATAATTGGTTTTAGATTCAGTATCTCCCCTATAGCAGCTGAAACATGACCAATCCTACCACCTGCTACTAGATACTTTAATGTATCTACTATAAAAAATGTGTCCTGTTTACTTCTCATTTTCTCTAATTCTTCAATAATACAAGGGATATCCTTTCCCTCTGCTATTAACTGTCCTGCACGCTCTACTAATACACACTGTGCTATAGAAAGTGTTCTTGAATCATATACATAGGTTTCTATTTCTGGATAATCGTCTTTAACCATTGAAAGTGCATTGTGACAACCTGATAGCCCACTAGATATAGTTACTGCAATTGCTTTTGTGTAGCCTTCTTCTTTAAGTTCTTTAAATACCTCATGCATTTCTTCTAACGAAGGCAAAGAAGTTGTTGGTGTTTTTTCTGCTATCGTTGCCAATACTTCCTTAGAAGTAATTTCTACCTGATCTTTATAAGTTTTCTCAGGATATACAATTTGAAAATGAAGTACTTTAATGTTGTATTTTTCTTTCAAAGAAGCAGGTACATCTGAAGCGGTATCTGTAATAAGTGCTATTTTATTCATGTGCATTCTCCTATCTCATTTTCTAAACATCTACATTCCACATTGTAGTTTTAATTACTATATATGGTAACATTTATTATTGGATTATTCAATAGGTATGCACAAAATTCTGTTTATTTATTTTTAATCTTTTCGATCATCTTTTGAATATATATCGGAGTTGTACCACAACATCCTCCCAATAAACTTACACCTAAGTGTGCAAATTCTGCGGTGTAGTCAGCAAATTCCTCCGGTGTAATATTATAAACAGCTTTTCCATTTTCTATTGTAGGCAACCCTGCATTCGGCTGTACTAGTACTGGAATAGATACTATTTTCATTAGTTTTTCTACTACCGGTTTAAGTTCTTTAGGCCCTAATGAGCAATTAATTCCTACCGCATCTACTCCTAAATTTTGAGCTAAGGTTACCATATCTTCTAAAGTAACTCCAAAAAAGGTCCTCATATTCGCTTCAAAACTCATTGTGCAAAAGACTGGTAATGCGGTATTTTCTTTGGCTGCTAAGATAGCAGCTTCGAATTCTGTTAAATCAATAAAGGTCTCTAGTAAGATAACATCACAACCATATTTTTCTCCTGCAATAGCTTGCTCTTTGAATACCTCATAAATTTCTTCAAAAGGTACCTCTCCCATAGGCTCTATAAGTTTTCCTGTAGAACCTATATCAAGTACTATATACGTATTTTCGTAATCCTGCTTTGCCTGTTTGGCGATATATACAGCTTGTTTAATCACTTCATCTACAGTATAGGATGTCTCTTTTATTTTATACTGATTTGCTCCAAATGTATTTGTCGTTATAAAATTAGATCCTGCTTCTAAATATCCCTTATGTACTTCTTGTACACGTTCTGGGTGTGTAAAATTAAATAGCTCTGGCACTTCTCCAATTGCTAACCCTACTTTTTGCAACGAAGTCCCCATTGCTCCATCAAAAAACAATACTTGTTTACCAATCTTTTCTCTTAACATCCTTTCACCTCTCATACTTATTCTTTTTTCAGTACAGAAACAAACGGATTATTGGCAATATAAAAACGCCATTCTACGTCTTTATATTCCTCAGCATAATCTATATTGATACGTTTATCCTGAACTATTTGTATCCTTTCTGATTGCCCTTCTAAAATATAAATCTTTCCCGGCTTCGTTACATCTAGTTCATTCATACTTCGATCTATATCAAGTGCCATACAGAGTTTACCTGGTCCATTGGTCAAATCTTTTATCTTGTTTGATTTGATGTGACGATATTGCTTGCACATCCTAATAGCCTCTTCATCTAACGGCTCTACTGCTCTAATTAATACTGCTTGTGGATTTTCTTTTATGTTAGTTACTATATTTAAACAATTATACATCCCATAAATAAGATATATATAGGTTATTCCACCCGCTTCAAACATAGGCTTTGTTCTTTCTGTCTTCTTACCACCGTAAGAATGAGCCCCTTTATCTTCTATACCTCTATAAGCTTCAGTCTCTACAATTTTAAACTTACCGACTAGTCCCTCTTCTTCTCTCACTAAAATCTTACCCAATAAATCTTTTGCTACCTCTAAACTATCTCTCATATAAAATGCTTGATTGATAAGAGTCACACTCTACGCCTACTTTCTTCTCATTCTGATTGTATCTTGTAGTAATGCATTAATCTCTGCTCCTAATAACAAGAGGATTCCAGTCGTATAAAGCCATATAATGAGAATGAACATTCCGCCAATACTGCCATACATTTGATTGTATTTACTAAAATGATTCACATAGAGTGAAAACATAAATGAGAAAATATACCACCCTAAACTGGCAAATATAGTCCCTGCCCATACATTCTTATATCTTAAATGCCTTCTCGGAATAAATTTATACATCATATATAGCCCTACTAAGATAGCGGCTAATGGAGCTGTTAATCTAAAAAGCTCCCAGATCGGTCCATAGTACCATGCATCATTCGGTATAAATAAATTAATGACATACTCTCCTATATTGCTCCCAAATACAAGTATAATAATCATTACCGCAATCAGCACTGCAAAAATCAATGTATAAAACATAGAGATAATCTTTCTAATCCAAAAGGGCCTACCATCTACTGCACTGTATGCAGTATGTATCCCTTTAATCATTACATTTACAGCTGCTGATGCTGACCATATAGTTACTACAACCCCGAATGATAATAGTGTGGTACTTCTATATTGAATGAGTTGGGTTAATGTATTTTCTATAAAAGGTATAATAGCATCTGGCACATAATTAGAGATGTACTCTAAAAACTCTGCCTCTGCAATGCTTGTATACGATAAGATACTCATAATCACAATTAAAAATGGGAAAAATGCTAATATCCAGTAGTAAGTCATTTGCGCACTTCTAGCTGTTATATTATGTCCTGTAAATCGCTTTTTTAACTTTATTCCAAAGGCGATAAACTCCTTTATCAAACTTTCAACCCCTCTCGGCTTTTTCATTACCAAGTTTTAATATATCACAGTGTAATATTATATGCAAAATCATCTCCATCTAGCCTCTTTAGTAAGCAATATTTTATTGCACTAATTACTTACGCCTTATCATAAACTAAATAATAAGAACCTAGTAGCTATTAGTATACCCATATTGAGTATTCTAATAGCTACTAGGCTCGATCTCTTAAACTTATTTAGTTTGTTTATCTTTTATGCTAGCAGCTTTATTTTTCATCTTTGCCATAAAACCTTGTTTTTTAGGTTCTGGTAATTTACCTGAAAGTACATTTACAATCAGAATCCCTGCTAATTCAACTTTAACTTGTTTTTTTACTGGCAGGCTGTTGTATACTCTTTCATCACACATAAGTGTTTGAATCTGAGGACCAATTTTAGCGATGACCACTGGCATCTTACGCTTTTTGTACATCTTTGGTAATTGATCTCTAACTTGTTTTGGTAATTTAAGATTATCTGCTTTATCTTTCTTTTTGTCTATAACAAATATACTTACTGCTTGTTTGTACTGATTAACTAACTGTTGTTGCTCATCGTATTTCTTTTGTAGTTTTGTTCCCCAGAAATATAGGCCAACCAAAACCGCTGCAATAATTGCCACCCAAATGAGAATCCATGCCCAAGTATTCACGGTGGTACCTCCTTTTAAACCTTTTTCTTTTAGTATTTCATACAAAGTAGTATATCATACAAGCTTGACTATCACAATATGAATATAGCAACTCTTTCCATTTATTCTGTTTATTATCTTCTACCTATATTCTATTGTTTAGTCACGTTATAATAAATAAGTCATAATTTTTAGGAGGTTCTAACATTGTTTAATTTAGATGCTTTCTTTTTAGTTAATATATTACTCGCACTCTTTATTATTTTTATGGAAAGAAAAAATACAGCTTCTACATGGGCTTGGATTATGATTATGCTTTTTATTCCTATTTTAGGTTTTATGCTTTATTTATTTTTGGGTCTAAATATGCGTAAAAGAAAAACATTTAATAAAAAAGAGGAAGAGGATTATTTCTTTTGTCTCCTTCATGCCCAAAGTAACCGTCTTAAAGAACATCTTAATGAATTCGAAGATATCATAGCTGAACCTTATCAAAGCGTACTCCGCTTGCATTTATTAGGCCATGATAGTCTATTTACTAAAGATAATGTACTCAAACTCTATACAGATGGTACTGAAAAATTTTCTGATCTCTTTGATAGCATAAGTAACGCTAAACATTATATTCATTTAGAGTACTATATTATCCGAGATGATTTTTTATCCCACAAATTATTTGATTTACTTACCCAAAAATCACGTGAAGGCGTAGAAATTCTTTTACTTTACGATGGCATGGGATGTTTACGCACACCAAAATCTTTATTCAAAAAGCTTGAAAAAGAAGGTATAAATGTTTGTGCTTTTTTTCCTCCTTTTATTCCCTATATTAATCTAAGAATTAATTATCGCAATCATCGTAAAATCTGTGTTGTAGATGGCGAAGTAGGTTATATTGGTGGATTTAATATCGGTGCTGAGTATATCGGTTTAGATGCTAAAATGGGGTATTGGAGAGATACTCATCTCAGAATTATTGGCAGTGGTGTACAAATGCTAGATTTACAATTTTTATTAGATTGGCGATTTGCTTGTCCCGACTACGAAATTGATTTAAATCGCTATTTTGATTATCGTACACCTAAACTTATCGGTAACGTAGGTCTACAAATTGTAGCTAGTGGACCTGATTCAAAGTATTCTAGTATCCGTAATGGCTATGTTAAAATGATCAATACAGCTAAACGTTCCATCCTCATCCAAACCCCTTATTTTATCCCTGATGAAGGCGTTTTAACATCCATTAAACTTGCTGCTCTTTCTGGGCTGGATGTTCGTGTTATGATTCCCAATAAACCTGACCACCTGTTTGTACACTGGGCCTCATTCTCTTATATAGGTGAAATTATCGCTTGTGGTGCTAGATGCTATACTTATGAAAAAGGTTTTCTTCATGCAAAGACTATCGTTATTGATGATGAAATTTGCTCAGTAGGTACTTCTAATTTTGATATGCGAAGTTTTATGCTAAACTTTGAAGTAAATGGCTTTATTTATGATGAAATCATTTCTAGTAGGCTTAGTCAAATCTTCTATGCTGATTTAATGGATTGCAAAGAAATCACTCCCTCTGACTATAAAAACAGAGGCTACCTCATTAAATTCAAAGAGTCTATTGCTAGGTTAGTTGAGCCTGTATTATAAAGGTTGTTACCAGCTATCCAAATAAATCGATCCGTTTATATATAAAAATGAGGTATGCAACTAATTAAAGTTGCATACCTCATTTATTCATTAGGGCTATTCATTCTGCCATAGCCCCTTATAATAATATTCCTACTGTAATTTCTGCTCCTTGCTTTTGTATCAAGCATCGACTATTTTCTTGTAGGATATACTTTGTTGTATCTCCTACAACTACTCTAGTCCCAGGATATATTTTATCTTGTACTTTCACTTGTCCTTGATTAGCTTTCTTGATTAGATCTACTTTCTCTTTATAATCTTCTTCTACCTTTTTAATTTGATTCGTTAAAATCACTCTTGCTTGAATGGATTGATTGAGTAGATCTGACTTCTCCATAGGTAGCTTATTTTCTTTTGCTTTACTTTGAAGAAAATAGATATTTTTATTGATCTGGTTAAATTCTTCCTTCAGTTTATTATGTTTAAGAAGTATGTTTTGGTAATTATTAATTAAGCTTTTACTCACACCAATTTGAAGCACGGTAACTGTATTCATTGCTGACCCTATGATATTTGCCTTAATACATTTCCCTGCAGTTATACTTCCTCCAACTAAAGTTCCTTTTCCTTTATGCACTAGGATTTCTCCATCAGCAGCTACTTGACTATGCAAAATAGCTTCTGTAATAATATCACCACTTGCATATACTTCACTACACTGTATAAATTTAGCCAAAATATTTCCTCTAGCTTTTAAGAATCCCTTTTCATTCCCTTGAATACCATGCCTTAAGATAATATCTCCCTCTGCCTCTATTTGAGCAGCTTCTACGTATCCTCGTACTTCTACATTACCCTTTGCTTTAATAGAAAATCCAGAATGTACTATGCCTTCTACTACTACATTTCCTATAAAATCTATATTACCAGTGCTACTATCTACATCCTTGTCTACATAAAAGGTGGGGGAAATCGATAAACTATGTCCATCATAGTCAATCTGTCCATCAATAGTTGCCACTAGAGTTAATCCATCTTCTAAGACCTTTGTATGCTTACCTATAGGCAGTCTAATATCTTTACCCATCTTTCCTTTTATAGATTCACCAAAAATATTATATCCATCTTCTCCTACTTTAGGAGAAACCTTTATAGCAAGTACATCATCTCTCTTGACATTGTTCATAATATTTAAGTTTTTAAAATCTACGCTTCCATCTTCTTTTAAAGTTGGAATGAT
>JBOFPL010000154.1:0-12098 GCA_051659885.1 Cellulosilyticaceae bacterium | reverse complement strand
TGCGGGCTAACCCCCGTACCGGTTCGATTCCGGTCTTGGGCATATAATATAAAAACAATACGTGCGCATAGCTCAGCTGGATAGAGCGTCTGACTACGGATCAGAAGGCCGAGGGTTCGAATCCTTCTGTGCACGCTATATTACAATATAATATAATAAACAATATGTGCGCATAGCTCAGCTGGATAGAGCGTCTGACTACGGATCAGAAGGCCGAGGGTTCGAATCCTTCTGTGCACGCTTTTTATTACATAATATAGTAATTAAAAAAGAATATGCCGACGTGGCTCAATTGGCAGAGCAGCTGACTTGTAATCAGCAGGTTATCGGTTCGAGTCCGATCGTCGGCTTATATAGGGACCCTTAGCTCAGTTGGTTAGAGCATCCGGCTCATAACCGGACGGTCCTGGGTTCGAGTCCCCGAGGGTCCATAAAAACACTTACTATATGTAGGTGTTTTTTTATGGACTGGGAGAAAAAAGGTAGAGTAGTTTTAGCTATTCTACCTTTTTTACATATTAGATATAATATAATGAAATGTAAAAAAGATAGATCCAATAATTAAAATTGGATCTATCTTTTTTAGTTAGTAGATTTAAAGGGTTCATCTTGCACATAAACTCCTGCAAGTTTTTGAATACCTCTAGGGATAGCATCATGAGAATTTTTAATTGGGGCATTTTTATTACGATAATCATATTTATCAATAAACCAAGAAATATCTCCTTCAATACGCTTGAGGCTTTCGAGTAGCATTGCTTTACTTGCATTGAAGAACTCATCTTTTTCTATCTCTTTGAGATGGAGAGGCGCTGCGTCTATGAGCCTAGAAAGATGAGGTAGACAGAACCCCTTACTGTTTAAGAAAAGTTGTTTAAAATCAGGATTATGAACGATAAGATAAAAGAAAGTATTAATATAGCGTTCCATATCTTTTTCTACACGGTCACAGATATAACAAGAAGATGTACGATTATGAATAACTCTAGTAACAGGAGAGCTAGAATTATTATTAACCGATTTATTCTTAGTAAGTTTCTGTAAGAAAGATACGCTAGGGAGTTTTGTTTCACCAAGTGCTTTGGCAAGATCATTATAGATGGATTGATAATGTGTATGTAGAATAAGTGCCAGCCCCAATTTGTTACCATAGTCATATAGTTTTTTATAATGGGTGTCACAGAAACCCATTTGATCTGTAACGGCACGGATATCATCTTCCATATAAGAACAACCAAGTGTAAAAGAAATACTATCTTGCTCTAATTTACGAGCGATATAACAAAAAGGACATTCATCCTCAGCTTTAAAAGCATCGGTTAAAGGAATTGTATAAATTGTATCTTTCATTTTCTACCTCGATTCAATAAAAATAATAATAGTACAAGTATAACATATATAACTATAAAAATTGATTAAAGTGAGAAAATATAATATTATTTTAAATAAGAGTGTTAACACAATAACCTACAACACTTTTTATAAAATAGGAGACTAAAAAATGACTATGATTTATCAAGAACTAAGGATCAAGTGGGTAAACAAACTAACAGGAAATAATGTATCTAATAGAGCAGATGTAGACTATCAAGCTGCTATGAGGGAACTAGAAGAGAAAGCACAAGGACTATGGGAAAGCATAGAAGTACAAGAGAAGGGGAAATGGAAAGGTCTAGATATTATCAACTCACCGGCGGATACCAATATAATGATTCGGCATTTAGAAGTGATGGCAACAGCATATGCAGCAGAAGGGTGTCAGCTGTATCATAATAATTCTTTAAAGGAAGCAATTATAGAAGCATTGGAATCAATGCACACGTATGGATACAATGAACATATGGTAATGATTGCAAATTGGTGGAATTGGGATATAGGTATTCCTCAGGCGTTAGGTAATGTAATTATTCTTTTATTTAGTGAGCTCTCTAAAGATTACATAGAGAGACAACTTATTACATTAAAACGATTTAATCCTACACCATTTGCAGTACCTGGAGGTCCGAAAATGACAGGTGCTAACTTATTAGATACAGCTGTTGTTTCAATGCTAAAAGGGATGATTGGAGAGGATGAAAAAGCTTTAGTAGAAGCAAGAGATGCTATTAGCGAGGTATTACCATATGTAATCAATGGGGATGGATTTTATGTAGATGGCTCATTTATTCAACATGGTAATGTGCCATATGCGGGTGGCTATGGTGCTGTATTAATGGAATGCATGGCTAAACTACTATTTATTTTAGATGGAACACCTTGGCAAGTAGTAGATCCTTTAATTGAAAATGTATATAACTGGATTACAGAATCATTTGCACCACTGTATCATCAAGGTGCTATTATGGATATGGTAGGTGGTAGAGGGGTTTCAAGACAGGAGTTAGATGATCATAAAAGAGGGCGTGCGATTATTCCGCCCATGTTAGAGTTATCCTACACAGCACCAAAACAGAAGGCATTAGAGATTCAAAGATTTATTAAAGATAATATCATACAAGATAGGACTTACGAGAATTATTATTCAGATCTAAAGGTTACAGATATATTAAATATTAAAGCACTTTTAGCAGATGAAGAAGTAGAAACAAGACAAGGCTACGGACTACATAAAATGTATTCAAGTATGGATAGGGTGGTACATCATAGAAACGGCTGGGCTGTGGGAATCAGTATGTTTTCTAGCCGTATTGATAACTTTGAATACGGGAATGGAGAGCATAGTAAAGGATACCATACATCAGATGGTATGATATCTTTATATAATGACGATCAAAGTCAATTTGCAGACCATTATTGGCCAACAGCTGATATGATGCGTTTACCAGGCACTACAACAGATCAAAGTGAATGCTCCGTTATAGATTGGAGAGGATTTAGAAGTCAACAAGATTGGGTTGGTGGTACAAATCTAGATAATCAATTTGGGATAAGTGGAATGATTTTAGAAATGGAGAGAACCTCTTTAAAAGCTAAAAAATCATGGATTTGTTTAGCTGATAAAATTGTTTGTTTAGGTTCTGGGATTACAGCTGCTGATAACCAGTTAGTAGAGACTATTGTAGAAAATAGAAAAATTAAACAAAGTGGAGATAATAAACTGATTATCAACGGAGAAGAAGTGCTAGAAAAACTAGGTCAAGAAGATATAGTCAACCAAGTACAATGGGCTTGGTTAGAAGGAAATACAGTAGAGGGTTGTTCACATATAGGTTATTATTTTCCAAAGCAAACAGATGTAAGAGTCATTAGAGAAACTAGAAGGGGAAGTTGGAAGGATATTAATATTGGTGGAAGTGAAGAGGTTGTTTGTAAAAATTATATAAGCTTAGCAATATCACATGGAGAAAATCCTTCTAATGAAACTTATAGTTATATCCTTTTACCAAATACTCCATTAGAAAACATAGCAACTTATAAGATGGAAGAAGAAATAGAGATTATAGCAAACTCAGATAAAGTACAAGCAATAAGGTATTTCCCAGAATCTTTAGTAGGTATAAATTTTTGGGAACAAGCTGAGATAGAAGGAATCTATGCAGCACAGCCATGCACATGTATGATAAGAGAGAAAAAAGAAGAATTAGAATTAGTTATTGCTGATCCGACACAAAACCAAGAAACACTTACGATATTATTTAAAAATAAACAATATCAATTAAAAGAAAAATTACAGGGAATTAGCCTAGAAATTTGTCCAGAAGGGACTAAAATAACACTAGGAACAAAAGCGTCAGCAGGAAAAACTTATCGTATAACATTTATAAAGTAATACTTAAAGAGATAATTAATTTGTAAAATTTGGATAAATAGAGTAAGATGGATGTATTATCTTACTCTTAAAGCAAAATATGGATAAAAAAATGATAAATGGAAATAATATCTAAATAACTCCAAGTAAAGGGTGTGAGGTATGAAGAATGCAGTAATGATCCAACATATAAATCATTTTGATATAGGACAAATTTTAGAAAGTGGACAGGTATTTCGATTTGAGAAAATATCAGATCTTAGTTATTTACTAATAGCCAAACAAAAACTTATAAAGGTAACTCAGCAAATAGGAAGTAGTAGTGTAGTTATTCATAATGCACATAGCGGAGAGTTAGAAGAAATATGGAAATATTATTTTGACTTAGAAACAGACTATGAAAAAATTGTGAGAGAACTTTCTAACAAAGATGAATATATGAGACAGGCGATTGCGTTTGGGCCAGGCATCCGTATTTTAAAGCAAGATCCTTGGGAGATGTTAATTTCATTTATTATCTCTCAAAATAAAGCAATTCCTCATATTAAACAGTGCATTAAAAATATCACAGAAAAATATGGGGAAGCTCTAGGTGAAGAGGATAGAGATGAACATATTTATTATACATTTCCAACTCCAGAGCAGCTAGCAAAAGTAACTGAAGAAGAACTTAGAGAGTGCAAGGTTGGGTTTAGAGCACCTTATATTATTGATGCATGTGAAAAGGTATCTAGTGGCGAAATTGTATTAAGTGATATTTATAGTATGTCCACAGAGGACGGTAAAAAAGAGCTCATGAAAATCAAAGGTGTTGGGCCAAAGATAGCAGATTGCATTTTATTGTTTGCTTTTGGAAAAACAGAAGTCTTTCCTACTGATGTATGGATCAAAAGAGTTATAGAAGGAATCTATTTTGAGGGGAAAGATATGAAATTAGAACAAATTCAACAGTTTGCTAAAGATTACTTTGGAGATTTGGCAGGATATGCACAGCAGTATTTATTTTTCTATGGTAGGGAAAATGCTTTGTTTAAAGAAGCAAAGGTTAAAAAGAAAAAAGAAGCATAGAAAAAATTAAAAAAGTTAAAATTACACTTGAAATCTAGAGTAGAGTAGAATAAAATAAGTATATACTAATCAGCACTCTACAAGAGTGAGTGCTAATAATCTAAAAAGATAATGTATTCACACATAAGGAGGGCATTTATATGCAATTAAAACCATTAGGAGATCGTGTTGTTATTAAACACTTAGAAGCAGAAGAAAAAACTAAATCAGGAATTATCTTAACAGGTGCAGCTAAAGAAAAACCACAAGAAGCAGTAGTAGTAGCAGTAGGTCCAGGTGGAATAGTAGATGGTGAGAAAGTAGCTATGGAAGTTCAAGTGGGAGATAAAGTAATTTATTCAAAATATGCAGGAACAGAAGTATCTTTAGATAAAGAAGATTACGTAATCGTAAAACAAAGCGATATTTTAGCAATCGTAGAATAATTATTATAGAGAAAATAGATTATTTAGGAGGTAAGTAAGATGGCAAAACAAATCCGTTTTGGAATAGAAGCAAGAAAATCACTTCAATCAGGAGTAGATCAATTAGCAGACGCAGTAAAGGTAACATTAGGACCAAAAGGTCGTAACGTTGTATTAGATAAAACATATGGTACACCACTTATTACAAATGATGGTGTGTCAATCGCAAAGGAAATTGAATTAGAAGATCCATTTGAGAACATAGGTGCACAACTTGTAAAAGAAGTTGCTACAAAGACAAATGATGTAGCAGGAGATGGAACAACTACAGCTACAGTATTAGCTCAAGCAATGATTACAGAAGGACTTAAAAACATTGCTGCAGGTGCAAACCCAATTATCATCCGTCGTGGAATGCAAGCGGCTACAGCAGTGGCTGTAGAAGCAATCAAAGGGATGAGCAAGCAAGTGGATAGTAAAAACCATATTGCTAGAGTAGCAGCTATCTCAGCGGGTGACGATGCAGTTGGTAACTTAATCGCAGATGCTATGGAAAAAGTATCAAATGATGGTGTTATCACAGTAGAAGAATCAAAATCAATGACTACAGAATTAGATGTAGTAGAAGGTATGCAATTTGACCGTGGATACTTATCAGCATACATGGTAACAGATACAGAAAAAATGGAAGCAGTACTTGAAAATCCATATATCTTAATTACAGATAAGAAGATCACAAATATCCAAGACATCTTACCAGTACTTGAACAAATCGTTCAAACAGGTTCTCGTTTATTAATCATTGCAGAAGATATCGAAGGAGAAGCACTTGCTACATTAGTAGTAAACAAACTTCGTGGAACATTCAACTGTATCGCTGTTAAAGCACCAGGATTTGGAGATAGAAGAAAAGAGATGCTTCAAGATATCGCTATCCTTACAGGAGGAACAGTAATTTCAGAAGAAGTAGGTCTTGATCTGAAAGATGCTTCAATTGAGCAATTAGGACGTGCTGCAAGCGTAAAAGTAAATAAAGAAAACACTGTAATCGTAGATGGTGTAGGAAGCAAAGAAGAAATTACAAACAGAATTTCTGTAATCCGTCGTCAAATCGAAGAGACAACTTCAGATTTTGATAGAGAAAAACTTCAAGAAAGACTTGCAAAACTTGCAGGTGGAGTAGCAGTAATCAAAGTAGGTGCTGCAACTGAAACAGAAATGAAAGAGAAAAAATTACGTATGGAAGATGCTCTTGCAGCTACACGTGCAGCTGTAGAAGAAGGTATCATTGCAGGTGGTGGTAGCACATATATCCATGTCATCAAGAAAGTACAAGGATTATTAGAGACAACTGTAGGAGATGAAAGAACTGGAGTACGTATCATCCTTACAGCACTTGAGTCACCACTTCGTCAAATCGTAGCAAATGCAGGACTTGAGCCAGCAGTAATTATCAATAAAGTAAAAGAATTAGAAGAAGGAATGGGATTCAATGCACTTACAGAAGAGTATGTAGATATGATCGAAGGTGGAATCATTGACCCAACTAAAGTAACAAGAAGTGCACTTCAAAATGCTACATCAGTAGCATCAACATTCTTAACAACAGAATGTATCGTAGCAGATATCAAATCAAATGAACCAGCTATGCCAGCAGGTGGCGGAATGCCAGGTATGGGCGGAATGGGAATGATGTAATTCATTCAAGATAAAAGAGATACAGGAACTCAAAAAGAGGCCTGTATCTCTTTTTCTGCGTTTTGAAGAGGAAAATAGGGGGATAGGTGCAAAATAATTTTATAAGCATATGATATAAAGAAAGGAGTTGATCAATATGTTAATCGTCATTGACCCAGGACATGGAGGAAAAGATTCAGGTGCAGTAGGACCATCAGGGCTAAAAGAAAAGGATGTAACGCGCAATATTGCATTAAGACTAGGAGAAATTTTACAGTCTAGAGGTATAGAGGTTATGTATACTCATAGTACAGATGTATTTGTGGAATTAAGTACACGTGCAGATATGGCGAATAAGTCAAAGGCAGATTACTTTGTGAGCATTCATTGTAATAGCGCGACTAACGCTGATGCAAGAGGCACAGAAACCTATGTGTATCTTAAAGATGGTGTGACTGATAAAATGGCTGGGAAGGTACAGAAAGAGTTGACTAAAATGAATCAGCTACTAGATAGAGGGGTTAAAACAGGAGATTTTGCAGTTTTAAGAGAAACAGTAATGCCAGCTATCTTAGTAGAAGTAGCTTTTATTTCTAATAAAACAGAAGAAGGACTGCTTAAACAAGCTAGTGCCTTGCAAAAAACAGCTCAGGGGATTGCCAATGGACTATTTGACTTCTTAGGAATCAAAGAAGAAGTGCACTGGGGGCAAGCTGCCATAGATGAATTGATGAAGCTTGGATTGATTATATCACCCAAAGAGCCTAATGCAAATGTAACTTGGGCAGAATTTGCAACAGTGCTTTTAAGAACCATTGACTTAGTAAAAAAGTAAAATAAAATGGACTGCCTATGTTTTTATTCTGAACACATAGGCAATCCATTTTTTAATATTCTATAAAAGGGAAAAACACACTATATAGAAGTACTAAAAAGGCAAAGAGAATACGGTAAATAGCAAAGTACTGCATAGGCTTTTTCTTAAGGAAGGCAAGGAATGAATTAATGACAAGAAGTGCAACAATAAATGAAATGATAAAGCCGATAGCAAGTAAAAGCCATTCATTCATACTCAAATTACTTTGCATCTTAAGAATATTAAGTAAAGCTTGACCTACCATGACAGGGATAGCAAGGAAAAAAGAGTATTCAGCTGCAGCAACTGTAGAAAGTCCAGCTATCCAGCCACCGATAATAGTAGATGCAGAACGAGACATACCAGGGATAATTGAGAGCACTTGAAAAGTTCCTATAAGAAGGGCTTGTAGCGGTGTAATTTTGATTTGTTCAAGAGAGGTAGATTGATTGCCACGTAGCCTTTGTTCAGCAATAATCATCCACAACCCACCTGCAAATAAAGTACAGGCTACTGTGAGGGGATTAAAAAAATGCTCTTTAACAAAATCGTCAAATAAAATACCAACTACCCCAGCAGGAATACAAGAAATAAGAATCATTCCCCAAAAATAAAGGCCGCTTTTTTCAGTAGGGGTAGATTTACTTGGGAAAAGATGTGTAAGTGTAAACCAAATCTTAGGCCAGTAAAGAACAACTACAGCTAAGATCGCACCTAGTTGGATAACCATATTAAACATATCAACAAATGCTTTGCTAGTCCCACTATAGAAGTCAATAAGATTAGAGAATATAATGAGGTGACCTGTAGATGAAACAGGAAGAAATTCAGTAAGTCCTTCAACTATTCCAAGCAAAGTCGCCTTGAGCATGAGCATTAATTCCAAAAAAACGCCTCCTTTAAAAGTTAAAATAATCAGAATAATTTATTTTCTCATAATGAAACGTGATTATCAACCTTATATTCCAGTAATTTACTTTTTTGAGTAGGTAGCCTAAAAAAATGTATCTATTATGGATAAAATTCTATGCATACTCTGAATAGGTCATATTGAAAATAACTAAGAAATGTGGTACTATTGCTTTAAAAGATTAGACTAATTAAAATACTTGAAGGTACAGTACATAAATTCAACACAAGAGTATGATAAAATAACAAAACGATACAAAATGATTGAAAAGGAGTCAGGAAAATGGGAGATGTATTTAAAGAACAATTAGTAAAAGCTAAACCAAGTACGCAAGACACAATGAAAAAAGCTGGGATAATAATAGGGGCTATATTAATAGGAGCAGTAGGCTTTATGTTAGGTGGAGCACTGTTTGGACCAATTATTGTAGTAGCAGCAGGATGGGGAGCAATCTACTTAAGTGCTTTTTTCAAGAAAGAATATGAGTATTCATTAACCAATCATGAATTAGACATTGATGTAATTTACAATAAACAACGTAGAAAAAGATTAATGAGCATAGACCTTAAGCAAATTAATGTCATGGCAAGTATCAAAGATGATAAATACCAATCAGAAATTGAAAGAGGCCAAAAGATCATAGATACAAGTAATGGTGAAGGAACTAAAGATACATATGCAGTTGTATTTGGGCAAGATGGTCAGACTCTTAGAGTGTTAGTTACACCAAATGAAGACCTACTTAATTTAATGCATAAGCAAGCACCAAATAAGATACATAAAACTAGATTATAAGAAAAAATATTAGTGTATGGACTATAATTGTATATAGTCCATATTTTTATTATATAAGGAAGAATTTATTATATGAAAAAATGCTACTGACAAGCTAAAGTATTATGTGTTATAATGCTGATAATCAAATTTAATATAATACAGTCGTATATGCTCGAAGATATGGTTCGAGAGTTTCTACCTGCTGACCGTAAATGAGCAGACTACGAGGATCTATTAAAATTATCCAGGTGTTTGAATTATGTAAACATCTGTTGTTTTAAAAATTCCTCGAATTCGAGGAATTTTTTGTTATATTAGGAGAAAAATAAAAAGAAAACTAGGAGGATCTTTATATGTCTAAGATTATTAAAGAAGGAATTACATTTGATGATATTTTATTAATTCCTAACTACTCAAATGTATTACCACAAAACGTTAAGTTAGATACTCAACTTACTAAAAACATCCGTATCAACGTGCCATTCGTGAGTGCCGGAATGGATACAGTAACAGAAGCACGTATGGCTATCGCAATGGCTAGACAAGGTGGACTCGGAATCATTCACAAAAATATGACTATCGCTGAGCAAGCAGAAGAAGTTGATAAAGTAAAACGTTCAGAAAACGGTGTTATCACAGATCCTTTCTTTTTATCTCCAGAGCATTATGTATATGATGCAAACGAATTAATGGCTAAATACAGAATTTCAGGAGTACCTATTACAGAAGGTACTAAATTAGTAGGAATCATTACAAACCGTGACTTACGCTTTGAGACAAATCATAACCGTAAAATCAAAGAAGTAATGACTAGTGAAAATCTTATTACAGCATCAGAAGGAACTGACCTTGCAAAAGCAAAAGAAATTCTTTCAACACACCGTATTGAGAAACTTCCTATTGTAGATGCAGAAGGTAACTTAAAAGGATTAATCACAATTAAAGATATCGAAAAAGCAATTATGTATCCACAAGCAGCAAAAGATAGTCAAGGGAGATTATTAGTAGGAGCAGCTGTAGGAGTAACTAATGACTTTATGGCAAGAGTAGATGCTCTTGTAGCAGCAAAAGTAGACGTTATTACAGTAGATACAGCACACGGACATTCACAAGGGGTTATTACTACTGTAAGAACAATCAAAGAAAAATATCCAGAACTTCAAATTATTGCAGGTAACATTGCAACAGCAGAAGCAACAGTAGCACTTATTGAAGCAGGAGCAGATGCAATCAAAGTAGGTATTGGACCAGGATCAATCTGTACAACACGTGTTGTGGCAGGTGTAGGTGTACCACAAATCACAGCAGTAGAAGATTGTGCAAAAGCAGCTAAACCATATGGTGTACCAGTTATCGCTGACGGAGGGATTAAATACTCTGGAGACGTAGTAAAAGCAATTGGTATGGGTGCTAGCACATGTATGATGGGATCAATGCTTGCAGGATGTGAAGAAAGTCCAGGAGCAGTAGAGTTATTCCAAGGAAGAAAATACAAAGTATATAGAGGAATGGGATCTATCGCAGCTATGGAAAACGGAAGTAAAGATAGATACTTCCAAAACGATGCGAAGAAACTTGTACCAGAAGGTGTAGAAGGACGTGTAGCATATAAAGGACACTTAGCAGATACAATCTTCCAAATGGTAGGTGGATTACGTTCTGGTATGGGATATGCTGGTTCAGAAACAATCGAAGAATTACAAGAAAAAGCTACATTTACACGTATCACAAGTGCAGGTCTTAAAGAAAGTCATCCACATGACATTCACATCACAAAAGAAGCACCAAACTATAGTGTAGAATATTAAGAAATAGATAGAGATAAAAATTAATATTAAAACCAATCCCCTAGGAGGAAATATAGATGAAACACGAGTTAGTTATCGTACTTGACTTCGGTGGACAATACAACCAGCTGATTGCAAGACGCGTTAGAGAAAACAATGTGTACTGTGAAGTACATCCATACGACTTAAGCTTAGAAAAAATCAAAGAAATGAATCCAAAAGGAATCATCTTCACAGGTGGACCAAACAGTGTATACGCTGAAGAGTCACCAATCTGTGATAAAGCAATCTTTGAATTAGGAATCCCAGTACTTGGAATCTGTTACGGATCTCAGCTTACAGCACACCTTTTAGGTGGAAGTGTAGCAACTGCACCAGTAAGTGAGTACGGAAAAACAGAAGTACAAGTAGATACAACATCAAAATTATTCGATGGTGTAGCAGCAAGCACAATTTGTTGGATGAGTCATACAGACTATATTGAAAATGCACCAGCAGACTTCAAAATTACAGGTCATACACCAGTATGTCCAGTAGCAGCGATGGAAAATGCAGAAAAAGGACTTTATGCAGTACAATTCCATCCAGAAGTTATGCATACACAAGAAGGCCAAACAATGCTTTCAAACTTCGTTCACAAAATCTGTGGATGTAAGGGAGAATGGAGAATGGACTCTTTCGTAGAAACAAGCATCAAAGAAATCCGTGAAAAAGTAGGTGACGGAAAAGTATTATGTGCTTTATCAGGTGGAGTTGACTCTTCAGTAGCAGCAGTTATGCTTTCAAGAGCAATCGGAAAACAACTAACATGTGTATTCGTAGATCATGGTCTACTTAGAAAAGATGAAGGGGATGAAGTAGAAGCTGTATT
>JBOFPL010000153.1:0-2126 GCA_051659885.1 Cellulosilyticaceae bacterium | reverse complement strand
ATCATAATTTAGAGACAACAGGTGCGGTTATTGGATGCGAAGAAATGATTGAGTTAAGTGAAAAAGAGGGTGTAATCTGTGTTGGGGAAATCATGAATTATAATCAAGTCATAAGAGATGAAAATCTAGAGATTTGTAAATTCCTCAACTATTTAAGAAAAAATAAGCCACACTATATTATAGAAGGTCACTGTCCAAGATTGATGGATTTAGATTTAGCGAAATTCTTATATTTAGGTATTAATGCAGATCATACAGAACATAGTTTAGAAGAAATAGCACAACGTTTTGAACAAGGAATGTTTGTAGAGATTCAACATAAAATGTTAAAGCCAGAAATTATAGAGTATATTAAAGTAAATAACTTATATGAACATTTTTGTTTGGTTACAGATGATGTAATGGCAGATGATTTTGTTTATGAAGGGCATATTAATGTATTAGTAAAAGAAGCCATTGCATTGGGGATGAGAGCTGAAGATGCTATTTATGCAGCTACATTTACACCTGCAAGGCGTATGAACTTAACGGATAGAGGAGCTATTGCACCAGGAAAATTAGCTGATTTAGTTTTAGTGGAGGATTTAAAAGATTTTAAAATACAAGCTACATTTAAAGATGGAGAATGTATTTTTGATAGAAAGGATCCAATTAAGAAAGAAAAAAATTATACTTTCCCAAAAGATTTTTACACAAGTGTGCAGGTAAAGGACTTAACATTAGAACATTTCAATATTCAAGTGGAGACCGATCAAGAAAAGGTGACTTGTAGAGTAATCGAAGTCAATGATGGTATGACTGTTACAAGAGAAGTATTGAGAGAGATTCCTGTTAAAGAAGGAAAGTTAAGATGGGAAGAAAGTGACTGTTTATTGGCTATGGTTTTTGAGCGCTACGGCAAGAATGGTAATATAGGTATAGGCCTAGTAACGGGAGACTGTATTAAAAGAGGTGCGGTAGCTACAACGTATGCACATGATCATCATAATTTATTAGTAATAGGAAAAAGTAGTGAAGATATGTATTTAGCTGCACAGCGAGTTATAGAACTACAGGGGGGGATCGTAAGTGTAGAGGCAGGAAAACTAAAGGGAGAAGCACAGTTAAACATTGGCGGGATTTTATCGGATGCTCCAATTGAACAGTTAGCAGAAAATATTAGAGGGATTAAAGCAGCTTTAATTAATCAAGGGTATAAGCATTATAATCCAATTATGTCGCTATGTACGATTAGTTTGCCAGTAAGTCCTGAGATTAAATTAACAGATAAAGGATTAATTAAAGTTAAAGAAAATAAATGTGTATCATTAATCGTGTAATAGGAAACAGCTAGATTTATAGAGGATTAGTGGGGGATTTATTATCTGCAACTCAGATACAGATTATGACTGATATTAAGGAGCTAAATTAAAGGTGTTATAAATATCTTTTGATTTAGCTCCTTAATTGGTTTGATAGAAGATTGAAGTGTAGTAAAATTATAGTAGTAATTTCAAAATAAACTATACTAAGAAAAGAAAGAGGAGTAGTTATGGGGAAAAAGAAAAACATTTTATTAATTTTTACTGACCAACATCGTGCAGATAGTCTTTCTTGCTATAATTCGAATACGTTGTGTCATACGCCATATATTGATCAACTAGCTTCAGAGAGTGTAGTGTTTAATAATGCGTATACAACGTGTCCAGTATGTTCACCAGCTAGAAGCTCACTTTTTTCAGGATTTTATCCTTCTAAGACAGGGATGGAGTCTAATCTTTATCAAAGTGGTAGTCGTACACATGAATTGCAAGATACACCTTATTTATTAAGTAGAAGACTACAAACTTTAGATTATCAGCTAGGTTATACAGGGAAATGGCATTTAGGAGTAGGTCGTGATAAGCAAGCAAGCTGTGAAGGAAGAAGTATAGTAGCACAGCAAAAAAAAGGGTATATGGATACAGCAGCTTATGAAAATTATGGTACGTTACCAACAGATATAGGATTTATTGGGGATGACTTTCCGGGGCATGGATGTGGTGGTTGGGGATATCCACAGTTTCAAGAGTATTTAAGTGAGAATAACTTAGAAGTAAAAATGATTAATAAAGGACATGGAAGTAGAGCGGGGGATCATTCAACCT
>JBOFPL010000152.1:0-4995 GCA_051659885.1 Cellulosilyticaceae bacterium | reverse complement strand
TTTCTGTAAAAGGTGTAGATAAATTATTCTTAGTAGTACTAGGAATTATTATACTTATTAGTATTTATAACACAGTAAATTATATAGCAGTTCTTTAATAGGCAAGATAAAAAAGAGAGAGGTGATAGGATCAAACTATCACCTCTCTCTTTTTGTGTTTTAAGCAATTATTTTGTTGCGGAGGGAGAGGTTCCTAAGTATCTTTTATAGATACGACAAAAATAAGGTAGGCTGTTAAATCCACATAGTTCAGATACTTCTGTAACTGTATAGTTACCAGAAAGTAGAAGTTTTTGAGCTTGCTGACACTTTAATTGATTAATATATTGTGTAACAGTTTTATTGGTAATCTCTTTGAAAGTACGACAAAAATAATATTTACTAAAACCAATGGCATTACAAATATCTTCAAGTGGTGGATTAGAAGTAAAATTTTTGCGAATATAAGAGATAGCATTTTTAATCATAATAATTTTAGGATCAGATTTATTAAAAGATGGGGATAAATTATCTTCGACAATATGATACCGTAAAAGATTAATAAGGAGATCAGTAATTTTTGCTTTGACAGAAACCTTATAATAAGGCAACTGCTCAGTCATTTCCTCAATGATGTGTAAGTAATTTTGGCAGATAGTAGGTGCAGTGATTAGATGAGTAAATGCAACCTCTTCTAAACCTATATAAATAGGGTCATAAATAGACTTATCTATGATTAGGCAATAATAACTTGTTGAAGATGTAAGCGGTTTGAAACTATGTAATTCATTACAGTTAATAACAATTATCTCACCAGATTGGGCAGTAATTGGAACTAGTCCACAAGAAACTGTGCAAGCCCCTTCGACGACATAGATCAGTTCAATACTTTCATGCCAGTGCATGACATCATTTAAATAAGCAGTTTGTGTAAGTGTTTGATAATGAAAGATAATATGAAAGTCAGGGTCTTTGTGTGTATGGTTTTCGTAAACAGATTGTAGCATGTGATTCCTCCTAAAAAGCAATATAGGATAAAAGATGGATAATATAGTGTATTTAATAAAATTAATAATATTATACAATAAAAGTATAGATAATTAAAATAATTTAAAACAAAGTGAGGTATATAATTATGCATCAATTTCCTATAGGTGTTATCATCGATTCATTTAGAACAGATATCCAAACGGCACTTAAAAAAGCAGCAGGAATGGGCGTACAAGGAATTCAAGTTTATTCTACAAGAGGTGAGATGGCACCAGAGAATTTAGTAGGAGAAAAAAGAAAAGAATTTTTAAACTTAGTAAAAGGTCATGGACTTCAAATTTCAGCTTTATGCGGGGATTTAGGTGAGGGATTTGGTAATCCAGAAAGAAATAAAGTAAATATCGAACGTTCAAAGAGAATTCTAGAACTAGCTAAAGAATTAGAAACGAATATTGTAACCACGCATATCGGTGTAGTACCAACGGATGTAAATCATGACAGATATAAAATTATGCAAGAAGCTTGTTTTGAATTAAGTCAATATGCAGATCAACTTCAAGCTCATTTTGCAATTGAGACAGGCCCAGAAACAGCTGATGTATTAAAAGGATTCTTAGATGGACTCGGATCAAAAGGTGTAGCAGTTAACTTAGATCCAGCTAACTTAGTAATGGTAACAGCAGATGATCCAGTAAAGGCTGTTTATACATTAAAAGATTATATCGTACATACACATGCCAAAGATGGTAAGCGATTATTAGTGAGAGACCCAGAAGTTATTTATGGCATTATTGAAGATGAAATTCAGGCAGGTCAAGCATTTATTGAGTTACCACTAGGAGAAGGTGGCGTGGACTTTGCAAACTACTTAAAAGCATTAGATGATATTGGTTACAAAGGGTACTTAACTATCGAAAGAGAAGTAGGAGAAAGTCCTGAAAAAGATATCCAATTAGCGGTAGAATTCTTAAGAAAAATGATGAAGTAAGGGGAGACGATGATGGAAACTTTAAAAAAAGAAGAAACTAAAAAAATTAAAATAGGAATTATAGGAACAGGAAATATAGGACATACACATATTGAAGGTTATTTAAAAAATCCGAATGTAGAATTATATGCTTTTTGTGATATTGACCAAGAGCGAGTTGAAAAAGCAGGTAAGAAATATGAAGTGACTAAAACTTATACAGATTTAGATGAAATGTTAAAGTTAGAAGAACTAGATGCAGTAAGTGTATGTACATGGAACAACTCACATGCTGCATGTACAATTGCAGCGCTTAATGCAGGCAAACACGTACTTTGTGAAAAACCAATGGCAATGAATGCAAAAGAAGCTGAAGCGATGAAAGAAGCATCAGAAAAAACAGGTAAATTACTGATGATCGGTTTTGTAAGACGCTTTGGGAATGACTGTAAGGTATTAAAAGATTTTGTTACTGAGGATTTATTTGGAGAAATCTATTATAGTAAAGCAACTTATCTCAGAAGAAATGGTAATCCAGGTGGATGGTTTGGGGATAAATCTAGATCAGGTGGTGGACCACTTATTGATTTAGGGGTACATGTGATTGATTTAGTTAGATTTTTAATGGGGAATCCTAAACCTGTTTCTGTATATGGAGCAACATTCCAAAAGTTATTGGATAGAAGAGAATTAAAAGACAAAAAAGGTTATATCGCAGCAAGTAAGAAAGAAGAAGATATTTGTGATGTAGAAGACTTAGTATCTGCTATGATCAGATTTGATAATGGAGCTGTACTTTCTATTGAGGCAAGCTTTAGCTTGAATTTAAAGAAAGATGAAGGAACAATAGAGCTATTTGGAACAAAAGGGGGAGCTAAAATTAGCCCTGAAGTTGAAATGTATACAGAAATGAACGGCTATATGGTAGATGTGAATATGAATATGCCAACAGCTCTTAGTTTTGATGGATTATTTGAAAATGAAATTAATCACTTTGTAGAGTGTGTACAGGAAGGGATACCTTGTATCTCACCAGCACAAGATGGTATTGAGATTATGAGAATTTTAGATGGTATTTATGAATCAGCTCGCATAGGCCATGAAGTGAGCTTAATATAGGGGGAAATAATGAAAGTATCTGTAAGTACATATAGTTTTGCACAAATGATGCACAGAGGAGAACTTACACAAATTGAGTGTATTGGCAAAGCAAAAGAATTAGGATTTGATGCTGTAGAGATTGAAAGTATTAGACCACATGATGGAAGTACAGAAGAAGAATATGCCTATAAACTAGCAGAAGAGGCTAAAAGACTTGAAATGCCAATTTCTAATTTTACTTTTGGTGCAGACCTTATACATGGATGTGAAGGGGACTTTGATAAGGAAGTAGAAAGAATTAAAGGTTTGGTAGATATAGCAGCTATTTTAGGCGTGCCAAGTATTAGACATGATGCTACAAGGGGATTTGATCAAAAAGAGCGTAATCAAAGAGGATTTGAAGAAATTCTTCCAACTTTAATTAAAGGCTGTAGAGAAATTACAGAGTATGCAAGTACAAAGGGGATCCGTACGACTGTAGAAAATCATGGTTTTTTCTGTCAAGATAGTGAACGAGTAGAAAAATTAGTAACAGGTGTAGCACATCCTAACTTTGGCTTACTAGTAGATATGGGGAACTTCCTTTGTGTAGATGAAAATCCAATAGATGCAGTCAGTAGAGTAGCACCATATGCTTACTATGCACATGCCAAAGATTTCCATGTAAAATCTGGAATGGGGCCTAATCCTGGAAGTGGATTCTTTAAATCAAGAGGTGGAAATTACATAAGAGGGGCTATTGTAGGACATGGAAATGTTCCTGTTATGCAGTGTTTAAGTATCCTTAAACAAGCAGGTTATGATGGTTATATAGCGATTGAATTTGAGGGAATGGAGCATCCATTAGTGGGATTACAAGCAGGACTTCAAAATATGAGAAATTATATAGGGATGATCTCGTAGGTCTATTCTGAAAAAAATAGTCAATTAAAATAAGCTCAAACAAAGAAAAACTTTGTTTGAGCTTATTTTGGTTGATTATTAAATGAAACAATTCGATAATATTATAGAATAGAACTTCTAGAAATGGATAAAAAAGTATATAAATAGAATAGAATGTGTACAATGACAAGAAGATAGCGGGGATAAACTAAATGATGGAGGCTAAAAGGTGATAAAAAATATATTGAAAGGAATAATAGGGCTACTAATGATAGGGCTCATTTTATATTATTATATGGTAGAAATAGAGCCTCAGTTATTGAAGGTGAGTAAATATCAAATTAATTCTTTTGAGCAAAAGATGGACATGAAGGGGCTGAAGGTGGTTCAATTTACAGATACGCATTTAGGAGAGTTTTTTAAGATAGAAGACATGAAAAAGGTAATCAATAGAATAAACGAGTTGCAACCAGATATCGTAGTATTTACAGGGGATTTAGTAGATTACTGGGAGAATTATGAAGAGGACATGATATTGCAAAAATTATTAGAGCATATACAAGCCCCACTGGGGAAGTTTGCTGTATTTGGAAATCATGATTATGGTTCTAGTGGCTATAAAATCTATGAGAAATTTATGGAAGAAGCAGGATTTAAAGTATTAGTTAATGAAGTATATACGATTCATTTAGGGGATGGGAGACAAATTAATGTAGCTGGATTAGATGATGCATTATTAGGCAAACCGGATGTAGATGAGATTATTAAGTATATTGATGTAATGGATTATAATATCCTTTTGATGCATGAACCAGATTGGATTGAGAAAGTTCCTAAGGAATATATTGATTTACAACTTTCAGGTCATAGTCATGGTGGACAAGTGAGCTTGCCTAAAATTACAGAGAGAATTCTGCCTAAATATGGTATGAAGTATGTACAAGGCATGTATAAAATTTCAGAGCGGACACAGCTGTACGTAAATACAGGGCTAGGTTCAACAAAAGTACCATTTAGATTAGGGAATATTCCAGAAATTAGTTTTTTTGAAGTTGATTAAAGAAATATGTTGCATA
>JBOFPL010000151.1:0-2723 GCA_051659885.1 Cellulosilyticaceae bacterium | reverse complement strand
GAATTAACTTAACATAAAATAGAACAAGGTGTAAAATGAAATTATCAAATAAGATAGGAGTGACAAAAGTGAATAAGCCAAAAGTGTGTATTATTTTTACCGGTGGGACGATTTCGATGACAGTAGATGAAAGTATAGGAGCTGCTATTCCTACACTTTCAGGAGAGCAAATCTTATCCATGGTTTCCAATATAGATAAAATTGCAGATATTGAAGTGATTAATTTTTGTGAGATACCAGGTCCACATATGACTATTGATAAACTGATTGAATTAAAGCAGCTTATCGGAGAAACTTTACAGAGAGAAGATATAGAAGGTGTGATTGTCACACATGGAACAGATAGTTTAGAAGAGACAGCTTATTTCTTGGACTTAACAGTGGATCATATCAAACCTGTTGTGGTAGTTGGAGCGATGCGTAATAGCTCAGAGCTAGGATATGATGGTTCAAGTAATCTAGCAGCAGCTGTTTGTACAGCTATTTCACCTAAAGCAAGAAATAAGGGTGTACTTGTAGTTCTTAATAATGCGGTTCACTTAGCAGCAGAGGTAACTAAAACCAATACTTTATCTCTAGATACCTTCCAATCGCCCTATGGACCATTAGGGATTATTGATACGAATGACCTGATCCTTTATAGAGATATTGCTTTTAGACAGCATGTGGATACAGATTGTGTAGAGCGTAAGGTAGATTTGATTAAATCTGTATTAGATATGGATGATAGATTTATTAGACTATCTGTAGATTCAGGGGCTAAAGGGATAATTGTAGAGGCAATGGGGAGAGGAAACTTACCACTCAAAATGCTAGAGGGTGTCAAATATGCTTTAAGTAAAGGTGTCGTTGTGGTTATTGTTTCACGTTGTAACTCTGGACGTGTATTTGAATCTTATGGTTATGCTGGGGGCGGGAAGGAACTTTCTGATCTAGGTGCGATCATGGGTGGAGAGATGAGAGGTCCTAAAGCAAGGATTAAACTGATGTTAGCCCTTGGTAAAGGCTGTACGAGAGAAGAGATTAAGTTATTATTTGTATAGATTAAAAGCGTGTTATGAGCTCATTGCATAGATCGAGATGTAAGTGAGGGCATAGCACTTTTTTTATTTTAACAAGGACAATGTACGTGTGAGCTTTTTTGGAGTATAATAATAGATTAATAAATCTAAAAATAAACTAAAATCTAACTTAATAAAAACAAAAGGGGGAGCTAAAAAATGGAAAGTGAAATCATGATGTACCTGAGAGAGATTAATATTTGTTCAGTCATCTTAAGATTAACTTTAGCAACATTATTTGGAGGAATTATAGGGCTTGAAAGAGGGAAAAAAAATAGACCTGCAGGATTTAGAACACATATTTTAGTGTGTATAGGATCGACTTTGGCGATGACAACGAATCAGTATATTGTACAATTCATGGGAGGCGGAGATCCTTCTAGGCTGGGGGCACAAGTAATTAGTGGAATAGGTTTCCTTGGAGCGGGAACGATTTTGATTACAGGGAAACAGCAGGTTAAAGGGTTAACGACAGCAGCAGGATTATGGGCTTCGGCATGTATGGGGTTAGCTATAGGCATAGGGTTTTATGAAGGGGCTATTATTGGGTGTCTATTTATATTTGGGGTAATGACTATTTTAAACAGATTAGATAACCATGTATTAGGCAAATCTCGTATTGTAGATTTATATATTGAATTAAATGAGAAAGACAGTTTCAAAGAATTAATGAATTACATTAAGGATAATAATATGAAAATCAAATATGTAGAAATCAACAAGGGTTCTGCAAAAGATGAGAACATGAGCTTCTTTATGACGATTCAACAGCTAGAAAAGAAGGAACATAAGGAAATTGTACATTTAATTAGTGAAGTAAGTGGTGTAAGTTTTGTAGAAGAACTTTAGTAAATACATAAGAAAAAACAAAAAAAGTTCAGGGCTATCTGGTGGTAGCTCTGAACTTTTTTGTAGATGAGTAGCTCTGGTAAACCGACTCATCTAGATTTGTGATTGATGTATATTTAATTTTAAGAACTACCTATAATTATTTTTTTAAACTTTCCTCGAGTCCAGCCCAATCAGCCATGAATTTTTCAATACCTGCTGTAGTAAGTGGATGATTAATCATTTGTGTAATCACTGAGTAAGGAATTGTTGCAATATGCGCACCAGCTTTAGCAGCTTCCATCACGTGGATTGGATTACGCACACTTGCTGCAATGATTTCGGTTTGGATACCATGGATATCAAAAATTGTTACAATGTCTTCAATAAGAATCATACCATTTGATCCAATGTCATCAAGTCTTCCTAAAAATGGACTAACGTAAGTTGCCCCAGCACGTGCAGCAAGCAGTGCTTGTTGTGCAGAAAAGATGAGTGTGACATTTGTTTTAATGCCTTTTTCAGTTAGTCGTTTAGTTGCTTTTAAACCATCTAGAGTCATCGGTAGTTTAATAACGATATTTGGATGAATCTTAGTTAATTCAAGAGCTTCTTCAACCATCTTATCAGCTTCGAGTGATACCACTTCGGCGCTAATAGGACCATCTACAATTGTAGTAATTTCTTGAATGACTTCTTCAAATACAAGACCTTCTTTGGCAATGAGAGAAGGATTAGTGGTTACACCACAAATCACACCTAAGTCGTTGGCCATTCTAATATCATTTGTATTTGCAGTATCAATAAACAATTTCATTTTTGTATCCTCCCAGA
>JBOFPL010000150.1:0-5729 GCA_051659885.1 Cellulosilyticaceae bacterium | reverse complement strand
AATGAACTCATGAATAATTTGGCTTAGATCTTTTAATGAGTTATAGGTAGATTCTTGAATAAATACAGCTTCATCAGATACATATGATCCTAACCCATCTGGAATAGTAATGTATTTGATATTTGATGTAATTTTTCTTAGTCCAAAATGTTCATTCATGTATGTATAGACCTTGTTCATTGTCTCTTCTAGTATACAGATTTGTTCGGTACTATTTAGGAAATAGAAGTCTCCAAAGTCTAATTGCTTTCTTACAAATTTAGCAATGGCTAGACTAATCTTATTCTCAAAAGTACTTTCTAGCCAATAGCGCCTATCAGCTCTTTCCTCGCAACTGATAGCTTTGCCGGTAGAAGTTACAATATAGTCTTTAGGTACATCTATAGCTAGTAAAACTCTTTCAGGATTAGTATTACTTATATAGCCGTATAGATCATTTTCTATGTCTTCTAAAAATATTGGATAACAAAATGTTTCTAAACGTAGTAAGGTAAATTCAGATGTTATTTTTTCTTTTGCATAGGGAGCACATCCTGTTTCACCAGTAAGGCTACCAGAGTAAGTTATTTTAATTTGATTATTCCACAAAGGTAATATATACCTATTGATTTTATAATTCCTTGATTCTTTCATCTCTATAGATTCTATTATTATAGGAACTTGTACACCATCACAAATAATATTTTCTACCTCAAAATCTCTATTGAGATAAAAGTTTTTTGCTTGACAATAATTACTTTGTATAATGACATCTGCATGCAGGATACCTTCTAATGGTTCTACTTTAAAATTAATATTCATTTGTTACTTCTCCCCTTCATATCTTATTTAATTATTATAATAGTTTTTAAAAATTAATAAATTATGAATTTGAAAAAAATTATATACGCTTACCTAAGAATTATTCCTTTAAGGAAGAAAGGATAAATAAGGCTAAGAAATTCCGTCGGACGGAATTGCTTAGCCTTTTCTAGATATAAATATACCCCTATGATACTAATTAGGTATTCTTTTAACATAAATTGAGGTACTATATATTTTAAAAATTTAAAATGAATATTTGAGAAAGTAAAATAGATATTACCATAGTGCAACTTATTGGAAGCTTTGCAACTCACAGGTGAATAGTATGAACTTATTAAGTTATTGAATACGCTAAAATTTCTTGTATAATCAAATTATCAACGTTGAGAAAAGATTAATTAAAAATATAGAGAGAAATAAAGTGAGGGCAAAGCTATGGATATCGGAAAAAATATCAAGAAATTAAGAGAAGCTAAACAGCTTACACAGGAGCAATTAGGAAAGTTATTGAATGTATCGCATCAAGCTGTGAGTAAATGGGAAAATGGCGTAACATTACCTGATATAGCCATTCTATCAGAGCTGGGAAAGGTATTAGAAGTATTAGTAGATGATTTATTAAAAGATGAGATTGATCCTTATGAGTCTTATGCGAAGCGATTATTTGGGGTATATGGCGAGTCAAGGACAATGGAGAACTTTCTAAGAGCAGAAGAAGAATATAGAAAACTAGTTGAGAGTGGAAAATGTACAAATAAAGAGCTTAGTGATTATGGCTATTTGTATCACCACCATATGCATGATTGTAAGAAAAAAGCTTTTGAAATATATAATAAGGTAATTGAATTAGAAAAAGAAAGTAAAAGTAAGGTGTATTACAATACATTAAAAATATATGTTTCATTACAGACACAACTTGGGCAATACGAGCAAGCAATGGCATTGTGTAAGCAACTATTTGAAGAAGATAAAGAAAGCGTGGAAGTATATGATTTAATGCTACAAATCTATAGTTCAACGGGTAAATATGAAGAGGGATTAGCATTCGCAAAAGAAGCAATGATTAAGTTTCCTAATGAATCTGATATTGTGGGCTATGTGGGTGAATTCTATGAATACCTCGAACAATATGAGGAAGCATTTAAATATTGGGATAAGGCGCTTGAATTATCTCAACAATATATTCATTGGATGTTTAGCAAAGTATTTTGTTATCAAAAATTAGGTAGAAAGTCTGATGAGTTAAATCAATGGAAAGAAATTGTAAAATGGTTAGAGGTTAAAGGATTAAAGATTCCAGCAGATAATCATAGACAGAACATAATAAGATTAGAAGAAGAATTAGCGGAGAATAGAATAAGAGAAGAAAATTAAGTTGCTAATTAAACTATATACCTTAAGATGAATTGAAAAGATTTGAGAAGATTAATGAGCTTAAATGATAAAATAGATACTCACATAAATAAAAGAGGCTAAGAAATTCCGTCGGACGGAATTTCTTAGCCTCTTTTATTAAGTACATATTCTAAAACAAGATCTTTTTCCTTTTATAGTCCTTTCAATAGGGTAAGTAAGGGGAGTTGGATTTTTAAGTCTCTCTACAAATCTATTTTTCCAAACTTCAAGATCACTGCAATCACATAAAAAGTAAAGCATGTTACTTTCTTTAAGATTAACTTTCGATAAAAAGGTTTCGAGTTCTTTAGTATCTGATAAACCAAGGTCTATAATAATCTCATCCAATAATTCCCATAAAAAATCTAGCTTATTTAATAAATGCTATATCTAACGAAAGCTCATCTTCGGTATACTCATTCCATGCCATATTTTTATGCTGAAGAATTTTGATAAACTCTGCAAGTTCAACTTCTGCTATCTCAGATGCCCTGGCTAATGAAACTGATTTACTTGCGAATAAAGCTGTGGCAATTGCTACTTTGATATTCTTATCTGTAGCTTTTGTACCACCTAAGTCTTCAAGTAGTTCTATTACATCACTTGATAATGCTAGATTTTCAATACCCATATGATCACCTCTTAATATCGGACTAATCTCGTCTCTTTATTATAATGTATTCAATTTAGCAAAGCTAGACTGGTTGCCCATCTAATTACTACTTTTTTCTTGGAGTAATAGAGAGTGACCGAACAATTATCAGATATAGTTAGGGAGAGCTACTATAAATCCCTGTTGGCAGAGTGATATTTGTAGTTAATTCACTCATATCCTCTTGAGTAAATTTTTTTAGTATTTACCGTAACTTGGGGGGGGGATATGAAAATAATAAGAAAAAAGAATAGTCTATTCCATTCTATAAAAATGTGTATAGGTATAGCAGAAAAATTATAAAATTTCATGGATGATTGTTTGGATATCAGGGTTTAATGCCAGTATATTAAAACAAATGGATTGCATTAATAATGGCGAATTAATACTTTTCAATGCTATTCTAGCTGCTACTTCATCTGAAATAGATATACCCAATTGTTCAAATCCACGTATTGCGATTTGCTTGAGTTCCTCATTAGTCCAAGGAGCGATTTCTATGAGGCTGACTCTTCCCATTAAATCTGGATTAGATTTTATTATATCATCTGACCTGTGTGGCAAAGAAATGACGATAGCTCTAAACCCTGTTCGTATGACATCTTTCAGTTGGCAGGCAATATCATATTGTATATCCTTGGGTACACAATGAAAGTCCTCTAGTATGAGTACTTTACTATACGTTTTGAAATATTGAACCACTCTGTCCTTAATGGCAAAATAGTATTGTTTAGTATGGGTAGTAGCGCCTTCTATTTCTGTATTTGATGTATGCGATTCAACAAATGAACCCTTCATAGATAGCCCAGCTTTAAAGGCAATAACCTCCCAAAAATCATCTGCTCTTTTAAAATCATTGCCTGATAAGGATACTATGGCATCTAATCCTATAACTTTATTACATAATACGGTTTTTCCTATTTTAGGAGGACCGGCAATGGATGTTAGAAATCCCTCTATCCTTAGACTTTGCTCTAATCGTTGTTCATAGGTGTATTTTGTTCCGGGTATAATTCTAGAAACATATGTATGTTCAGGATATGTACCAGGCTTAAATATATTTGAATAACTTAATTGACTCACTTAAGTCCCTCCTCATCTAAATAAATTAATACTGTAAATTAAATTATATTATAATCCGTTTTATATCAAATCAATAGAAAATGATAGAATATAAAACTACTCCAGAGCTATAATTCTTTAAGGTTATAGATCTGGAGTAGTTTTATATTCTATGTTCCTTTTGTAAGTTGATCCCATACAAAGGGAATCACGTTGAGTTAGAGTTACTGATAATATTTTTCATACCCATGAAAATTCATCCATGCTGAATAGATTACCATTTTGTTGACGTTCAATGCTAATATAATCTTCTTTAATTCCTGTTCGGGTACTCTACTCTTATTGTGGGCAAGGCTAAATGTTCCATCTGATAATAGCCAGAGTTTAGTTGCATTTTGAGTAGGTCTACCTTTTGAAACGTGAACATGTATAGGCTCACCATTCTCATTAGACCATATACTTATCTGATAGCCAAATAAGACCATTATCTTAGGCACTATACATCCCCCCTAACAATACTTTCTAATACAGGTGCATTTTGAATAGTAAATCGTACAAAATAATCCATGTCAGATGGGCTAAATCCCTCTTGTAAGATAATTGTGCCATCTAGTTTAATATCTGCCCTATGGAAACCTTTTGTCACAGCTTTTTCATAGGTTACAATTATCTCCCCATCTTTCACAATATAAGTTGCTTCTGTATTCTCTCTGAAACACATCGTCATGTAATGTTGTCGCATCATTCATCACTCCTTTCACACTTACAAACCTTAGATTTTCTATACATTTGTTTTGACACCACTTATCATACCACAGTTTGAGTGGAAGAATAACGCCTATCCTAGGCATGATCTAGCCAAGACTATTAATCAAAGATATCTTTTAACTCTACAGTTATATTTGGAAAAGTCATAAGAGTCGCTTGATCATCCTGTTCTTCAGCCTCATCGCCATGTGTGTGGACCTCTTTGAGAGCGTAGCTCCCCTCTATTAGGGCATACATTTCAATGACTTTACTTCTGTAATCTATAATCCAGTACTCTTCTACTCCTAACTTGCGATAAATCTCCATTTTTTCTACTCGGTCTCTATAAATCGCTTTTGGGCTAGGGCTTAGTACCTCTACAACAAATTTCGGTACACCGTAATAGCCATCTTTTTTATTGTTTCGCTTATCACAGGTTATCATTAAGTCAGGAATGATTTTCGTATCTTCACTTACTCTTAAGTAGACATTATCAGTGTGGACATCACAGGGACTCCGTAGGAGTTTGTAGCCAATGATGGCATGTAATCTATTGATAATGAGGCTATGACTCATTTCTGATAAAGTGGATAGATAATACTCTTGGCCCGCTATCATTTCATCTTTTGCGTCTGTATGTTGCATTTGGCTCATATAACACCTCCAACTATTAAAATCCTAACATCAATTACTTATCATACTCGTGATAAAAAAGCTTGTAGAAAAATGTGAGAAGATGTAGTATAATCTAAGAAAATACATTCGGATATGAAAACAGCTCCTAGAGTGTGAAGTTTGCCGACCAATCACTCTAAGAGCCCCATATAGTACATCGACTAGCTAATTGCTTCCAGCGACGTAAGTTTTTTATTGCGTGTGTGCGTTAAAACACACGTTATAATCAAATTATAAGCTTGATTGGACAAATAGTCAAGTTCCTTGTGCTCCTTTTTCGTATCCTTAAGCGATGAAAAGGAGATTTTTTTATGACAAAAAGAAGAATTACAGCCAATGAGGTTTTAGAAAATAGATTTTACCAACTCCCAAAATTTTTAATTCACGACATAGC
>JBOFPL010000149.1:0-5264 GCA_051659885.1 Cellulosilyticaceae bacterium | reverse complement strand
GAGAGTACAAAAAGGGTATGAAAGCCTGGTAGAAGTTTATAGTCATCAAGAGACATAATAGAGTCTAGATTTGCAAACATAA
This sequence comes from Cellulosilyticaceae bacterium, assembly GCA_051659885.1. Classification (GTDB taxonomy): domain Bacteria; phylum Bacillota; class Clostridia; order Lachnospirales; family Cellulosilyticaceae; genus JAVVPO01. The sequence goes on along the minus strand of JBOFPL010000149.1, from coordinate 5,182 downwards.
TGTTACAGACAAAAAGATTTTCATTATCAGAAAAATAATGAGAGGTATGGGGCATTAAGATAAAGACATCACCTCTTTTGATAAAATGTTTTTCATGGTTAATATTATGGATACCATGCCCTCCCAAGATAATGACAAGCTCATAAAATGAATGAGTATGAACTTCAAATCCTCCGCGTAACAAATCAATCTCTACTTTAAAATCAAAATCTGAGCGGTTGTGAATAGAACGAAAGTCGTAATTAATCATGGCTTAATTATGCTAAAACAAGTCTAGAAAGTCAAGTTATGTTCAGCAGTTATATGGTAAATTAGAAGAACATAATTGTACTAAAGGAGATTAAATGATATGAATACAGATAAATTATATTTAAACCCTAATCTACCAGTAGAGGATAGAGTAAAAGATTTATTAGCTAGAATGACGCTGGTAGAAAAGATTGCTCAGATGAATATGAAATCAATAGGAGAATTCCAAGAAAATAAATTATATAGAGTAGATTTAGCTGAAAATACAGTAGGAGTACATGGAATAGGGGCAATAGATACAGTAGGTTCTATGATTACATTGGGATTAACTTGTAAAGATATTGCTGAATTAACAAGTAACATCCAAAAGTATTTAGTAAAACATACTCGCTTAGGAATTCCAGCATTCATAGTAGGGGAGGGATTACATGGATTTGTGGCAAGTGAAGGAACAATGTATCCTCAATCAATAGGTGTAGGAGGTACATTTAATCGAGACTTAGTGCGTAAAATGGGAAAGACTATTGCTAAAGAAGCAAGATGTTGTGGCGTAAATCAACTATTTGCACCAAACCTTGATATTGCAAGAGAATTGAGATGGGGGAGAGTAGAAGAAACCTATGGGGAAGACCCTTACTTAATAGGAGAATTGGGCACTGAATATGTCAATGGGATACAAGGTGAGCGTGAATATATAGGGAAAGAAAATGTGGTAGCAACACTTAAACACTTTGTGGCACATGGTGATCCACAAGGAGGAATTAATCTAGCACCTGTTGCAGGGGGAGAAAGACTACTAAGAGAATTGTACCTTAAGCCGTTTAAAAAGGTGTTGAAAAATACGCATGTACTATCTATTATGCCTGCTTATAGTGAATATGATGGGGTTCCAGTAACTGCTTCACCGTATTTATTAAGAAAAATCTTAAGAGAAGAATTAGGATTTAGAGGATATACTGTCTCTGACTATGGTGCAATTGAAATGCTACATAATTTCCATCTCACAGCTGAAACGGGAGAAGAAGCGGGTAAACAAGCAATAAAAGCAGGGATTGATTTAGAGGCACCGACACCAGTAGGCTATACCAAGGTATTTAAAGATAGGGTAGAAAAGGGTGAAATAGATGAGACTTTGATTGATGAAGCTGTAGCCAATATACTCAGAGTTAAGTTTTTAGCTGGACTTTTTGAAAATCCATTTGGAGCAAGTGAAGAGGTGGAGGAGATATTAAATTGCCAAGAACATAAGACATTGGCTTATGAGGTGGCGTGTGAAAGTATTGTCTTGCTAAAGAATAAAGACGATATATTACCTTTATCAAAAAACAAGAAAACTATTGCAGTAATAGGACCTAATGCGAAAAAAGTGCAATTGGGGGATTACGCTACATTAAAACCTAATGCTATGAGTTTATTGAAGGGATTGGAGTTAGAAAAAGGAGATGAGATAGATATACTGTATCATGAAGGATGTGATCTATATTCACAAGATAGGAGTCAGATATCAGAAGCAATAGGTGTAGCTAAACAAGCAGATATGGTTATTGTAGCGGTAGGGGAATCTAGTATGGCGTTGTGTGGAGTAGGCTGGGGAAGTGAAGATGATTCACAAAAAGCCTTATGTGGAGAAGGGTATGATAGGACAGATCTTGAGTTACCAGGAGTCCAACAGGAACTAGTGGATGCACTTATTGAAACAAATAAGCCATTAATTACAGTACTTATTAATGGAAGACCACTTAGTGTAACGCGTATAGTAGAAAAATCAGATGCAGTAATTGAAGCGTGGTACCCAGGTGAGGAAGGAGGAAGAGCATTAGCAGATATTCTATTTGGAAAGGTTAACCCATCGGGGAAACTATGTGTGAGTGTTCCCAAAACTGTAGGACAGACTCCGGTATATTATAACCATAAGCCTTCTGCGAGAGGAAGATTTTACAGAAAACCAGGTTCACTAGAAGAACCAGGAAGAGATTATGTTTTTATGGATACTAAGGCATTATTTGATTTTGGATTTGGACTTTCTTATACAACGTTCCAGTATAGTAAGATGACTCTTTCAAAATCAGAGATTAAACCTTTTGAGCCTGTAGAGATAAGGATCACTGTAAAAAATACAGGAGATAGAAAAGGGAAAGAAAGTGTATTATTATTTGTAAATGATTTATATAGCTCTGTTACTACACCAATTCAATCTTTATGTGGATTTGAAAAAATTGAACTTGAACCACAAGAAGAAAAGGTGGTAGTCTTTACAATTAAGAAAGAGCACCTTACATTATTTGATGCAAATATGGAGGAGATTGTAGAAAGTGGAAAGTTCGAAATAACTTGTGGAAGTGAGCAAGCTATTTTAACTGTTCTTTAAGAAAAATAAAGAATGAGAAGCCGTAGATTACTTAAAAGATAAAATAAGTAATACTACGGCTTTTGTAATAGATAAAAGGAGATTGGCAATCTTATAAAAAACAGATAGAATAATGAGAGAATTAATACAGGAGGGTAAAGTATGCAAATAAAACCTTATGAGCATAAGGCTCAATACTATGAAACAGATCAGATGGGAATTATTCACCATAGTAATTATATTAGGTGGTTTGAAGAAGCTAGGATTGATTTCTTAGAGCAGGTAGGTATGGGGTATGAAAAGATGGAAGAACAGGGAGTCATTAGTCCTGTCTTAGCAGTAACATGTGAATATAAATCTATGACGAAGTTTGGACAAACGGTACGTATCTGGCCAGAAATTAAGGCATATAACGGTGTGAAATTAACGATAGGTTATAAAGTAGAAGATACACTAACACAAGAGGTGCGTTGTATAGGAGAGAGTAAGCATTGTTTCCTAAGTAGAGAAGGGAGACCTATTTCTTTAAAACGCAGCTATCCTGAAGTGAGCAGTATACTTGAGCAGTTTTTAGAGGAAAAACAATGCTAGTAACATTAAAAAATAAACTATATGATAGTTCTAAAATTGATAAGAACAACTTACTATTTGATAGTCAGGCTTTAAAATGGCTTCTAATCCCTTTAATTGTAGAGCAAGTTTTAAATTCTTTTATGGGCATGGCAGACACGATGATGGTAAGTAATGTGGGGAGTGCGGCTATTTCAGCAGTGTCATTGGTAGATTCCATTAATAATTTGGTGATACAAGTTTTTGCAGCTATGGCAGCAGGTGCAACGATAATTTGTTCGCAATATCTAGGAAAAGGGGAGAGAGAAAAGTGTAATGAGGCAGCTAGACAGGTGTTTTTGACCATTTTGGCAGTATCTATTTTTCTTACAGTACTGTTGCTTGCAATAAGAGAACCTTTACTACGTAGTATTTTTGGAAATGTAGATGAAGAAGTCATGGCAAACTCACTCACTTATTTCTTTATTACAGTGCTATCCTATCCTTTTTTTGCACTGTTTAATGTAGGCTCAGCTTTCTATAGGGCTACGGGAAACTCTAAGTTTCCTATGAAAGTATCTATCATCTCTAACATAATGAACGTAGTAGGGAACATGATATTGATTTTTGGATTACATATGGGCGTTGAAGGGGCTGCGATAGCAACCTTGATATCGCGTGTATTTTGTGCGGGAGTTATTTTTTATTGCTTACATAAGCCTAATCAGCCTATTACGATAGATCGATATTTTAAGATACGACCTGATTTTGTACTCATTGGGATGATTTTAGCTATTGGTATTCCAGCGGGTATTGAGAATGGTATGTTTCAATTTGGTAAGTTAGCGATTCAGTCTACAGTGTCTGCTATGGGAACCGTAGCAATAGCAGCACAAGCTGTCACCAATATACTAGAAGCCATGAATGGTATGGTAGGAATGGCTATAGGTATTGGGCTGATGACAGTGGTAGGACAATGCATAGGGGCTGGCAGAAAAGAAGAAGCTAAGTATTATATTGTTAAGTTAACAGGATATGCAGAAGTAGGGATTATCCTATCATGTTTAATTGTACTTGTGATAACAAAGCCTATTACAGTATTGGCTGGGATGGAAGCAGAAAGTGCACAGATGTGTTGGAATATGGTAGTGGCAATTACTATTTTTAAACCACTTACTTGGGCACTTGCTTTTTTACCTGGATATGGGATGCGAGCGGCAGGCGATGTAAAGTTCTCAATGATTATCTCTACGCTTACGATGTGGCTTTGCCGAGTAGCATTATGCATCATTTTACATCGTGTATGGGGGATGGGTCCTATGGCAGTATGGATTGGCATGTTTACAGACTGGGCAATCAGAGGAATAATTTTTGGAATGCGATTCATTAGTGGCAAGTGGTGTGAAAAATTAGTTGTTTAAAGCATGTTAAAGGTTATGAGAGTTAGTAGATTGGTCTATAATGTATAATAAAGATGAATCAAAGTTATGGAGTGTATACGTGATTTGTACTATAATAACAAAGAGAAATTGAAGAAGATGAAATCTTGGAGGATAGACTATGAGTAGTAGCGTTAAGATAAATTATTATGATTCATTCCGTTGTATAGCAGGGGAATGTCCTTTTACTTGCTGTCAAGAATGGAGCATATCTGTAGAAGAAGCAACTCGTCAAAAGTGGGAAGGCTTAAAGTTAGCTGGCAGTGAGACAGAGCGAGAGGTTACCTTGTGTAATTGCTTGAAAAAAGAAGATAAGGATTATGCTATTGAATTAGAATCGAACAAGCATTGTCCATTTTTAAATCAAGATAAGTTATGTAGATTAGTAACAGAATTAGATGAGAATCTCTTATCAGATACATGTACAACTTATCCAAGACAAACCAATACATTTAAAGATAGAGTAGAATACTCACTTGATTTTGGATGTCCAGTAGTTGTGGACTTAGTGTATAAAAATGAAGGAAAAATCCAGTTTTATAAAGAAGGAACAACAGATATCATACCATGTGGCCTATATACTATACGTGAGATGCTA
>JBOFPL010000148.1:0-1822 GCA_051659885.1 Cellulosilyticaceae bacterium | reverse complement strand
AATAAAAATAATGTCAAATATTTCAAGCTTAGCATAATATAGTAGTGTAATAATTGTCAAATAGGGGTGAATAATGTGAAACGTGAAAAGATAAATTTATATGAATGTGATTATAACAAATTTATAAAATGTCAAGAAGATGATGAAAGGTGTATAAGGCAGGAATGTCATAAGGATAAATGCTGTGATTGTGGAAAAAGAAAAAATAAAGAAAAAGAAAATTACTTTGGAAGATAAGAAACAGGCCTCATTAAAATAATGAGGCCTGTTTTGAGCAGAATTGAATAAAAAGTATTTAGTTGCCTATACTTGTAAGTAAGAGGTGATGAAATGAGCAAATTTTATAGAGTGATGCTTTTTGTTGTCGCTATGTATATGTATTACCTATTTATTATAGACAACCAGGAACCCCTTGAGGCAATAAGTAAAATAGTATTAGTAGGAATACTTCTTGTAGCGATGGAACTTATACGTAGAGGAAGTACTAAGATTTTTGAAGCAAATTCAAAGTTAGATGAAATTGACAAAATGGATAAAGAAAAATTTGTTAGGTATATTGCCGAACTATATAAAAGGCAAGGCTATCAAGTTTTTATCTTACAGGAAGATAGGAAGTTAGGTTGTGACATAAAAGCTTATAAAGGTAAGGATAGTTTATGCATTAAATGCATTCATGCTGATGAAGGAATGGTAGTAGATAAAGAAGTGATTAGTGAGGCATATAGCAGTATTCAACTATATAAAGTGAAAAGATGTATAGTGATTACCAATAATTCTTTTACAGAACAGGCACTATCTTTAGCTAAAGGGAATAAAGTTGCAACTTTAGATCGGATAGAATTACACAATCTTATTTGTAAAATTATTCATAAAAAAGTAGAAGAAGAAATAATCAATCCACAAGAAGCTTAGTAAACTCGACTAGAGTTTACTAAGCTTCTTGTTTTAGAATATTAACTTTTTAGAATTTTTGTAATATAATAAGAGCAGGGAGGTGGAACAATGGAAATACAAACTAATCATACGAGTCAGGTGGGATATAAAGCGAAAGGAACAACTATTTTATTAGGATTTTCGCTTATACTAGTCCCTATAGCAATAGGTGTACTTATGACAATGCCACAAGTGATGACCTGGATTACGATTTCTTGGAAAGAAATTATAAAGGGTGCAGTTGTTGGTCTGAGCATCTTACCAGTTATACTTTTTGCAACCATAAAAGGTGGAGCGATGTGGTACAAGAAGGTTTGGGTATGGGGGCTGATTACAGTAGCGGTGTTAGTAGTGATGGCTATTAGCTTGATGGGAGAAACAAGTGTAGGAACAGAAGCTATGAAAAATATGGTTACACCGAATAAAGGTGATTTTTATTAGATAAATAATATATACATAAAATAGTCTCTTTAAAATAGGAGACTATTTATTCACAGTTCAAAAAGGGTGTGATATATTAAGAGAAAGAAAATTCAATTACTAGGAGGGAACTATATGAAAATACCAATGACTATGACCCCGGGGCCAACTAGGGTAGCGGAAAATGTAAGATTAGCAAGAGCAGAGGAATGTACAAATCCAGATATGGATTATGTATTTACAGGGATGTATGATAGGACATGCAAAAAAATAGCAAGTCTATTATATACTCAAAATGATGTTAGGATTTTAGCTGGAGAGGCTATTCTTGGATTAGAAGCAGCATGTGCTTCACTTACAGAAGTAGGGGATAGAGTATTGGTTATAGATAATGGGATATTTGGAGAAGGATTTGCAGATTTTGTAACCATGTATGGTGGAGAGGCTATCTTTTTTAAATCAAGTTGGA
>JBOFPL010000147.1:0-21696 GCA_051659885.1 Cellulosilyticaceae bacterium | reverse complement strand
TTGAAGTAACTCTTTTGAATCGACTGGCTTATATAGTTACTATTTTATTTTCAAAGTTCATTAGTTCTTGTTTATCAAGGCCTTAACCTTGTTTTTGTTAGCTGCTGTCTCGCTGCTACTTGACTTATTATGCACTATTTCCAGACATAAGTCAACGTCTTTTTGAAACTTTTTTCCTTTTTTTCTTTTTCTTCCTTTCTACTATTGAAAAGACGTTAACTTTGCTATTCTAAACCTCTTCTACAAAATAAGTAACCACTGAAATGTAATCACTATCCAGTACACACTAAATCCCCCTATAATCACTCCCCCTAATATTCTATCTGCTTTGATAAACTTATAACTTCCCCTTACCCACAACATTCCTACAATGGCATCTATCACTATCGCTAACGGTAAGTACGCCTCTGGATCTAACATACCTCCTCCTAGCATTTTTATAATTGGGCTATACACAAATATCACTGGTAAAACATGGATAATGTCATTTATATGCGCCATCCCAGTCAATCCAATCCAAATAAAGTTACATAGCAATGATAATGCCCCAAAACTTAGTCCTCCAAAGCATATGGGATGCTTCTTCATAAATCCACCTATTCTTTTCATTTGACCTCTCCTATCTTAATATCATTCCAAAACTCGATGCCTTTATCATCTCCGAATTTTGAATAGCTTTCAAATCACTTACTCGCCCTACCACTACTGCTCCTATTACTAAATCCTGTTTCTCATCTACTATTTCTTGCTTCTCCTTTAAATCATTTAAAATTGTTTCTATACTCATTTTATACTTGTTTGTTTTTATTCTAATTAACTCTAATGTATCCATGAATTTTTCCACCGGTTTTTCAATCGCTGCTCCATTTGATTCTATTGCATAAAACCCTACTACATTATCTTCTTCAAATAAGACCTGTTCTTCTTTCATTACATCTGTAATCTGTATACTATCTATCCAACACCAGTTTATATCTATATTTTCAGGAAGTATACTTTTAATCGCCTCCCATGAATAACTCTTATCAAAAGATAGTCCTATTTCTACAATATCTTTTTCATCAAACTCCTCCAACCTTGCCAAATCATCACTATATTCTTCATATCCAATATTAGGGTGATAAAATCTCATGGTCTTATTTCCCACTTCTCCATATATCTCTCCTGTTTCCATATAAATCTTATTTTCATGCAGCTCCCCAGGAACTTCTATTCTCCCTACTACTACAGGCACATCTTTCAAAATCTTATATTTCGTTGCACTTAACTTATTATGCGTCAGTTTTCTCTCCCCTCTAAACTTAGTAACAAAAGTATTAGCTCCATATATTTTATAATGATAGCTTTTTTCACTCGCTTGTTTATCCAATACAAAAGGTACGATTTGTATTTTCAGCAAAAAACCTAATATAATTACTCCCACACTTACCCCTATACTAATTCCTACTATTCGTATAAAACTTCTTCTCTTTGCTTCTCTAATCAATCCATCTTCTTTGCACTCAAATAAACTTTCTATTTCTCTATCTTTGTCCATATTTTCCATTCCACCTTTTCTTAAAATCATTTCTTGCTCTATATAAATAAGTCTTTATTTGGCTTTCATTAGTTTCTAATAATATAGCTATCTGTTCATAAGACAATTCCATTTCATATTTAAGCAGTAATAAATTTTTATATGAGTCCTTCATTTCATTTAACACTTCACTTACTTCCTGACTATTTTCTTTACTCACCGCTACTAATTCAGGTGTATCCTTATTTATATCTTGGATTAAATTTTCTTTACCCAATTCCACCAAAGGTATTCTTTTTGTTTTTCTACATATATCATAGTAATTATTAATAGCCACCTTAAATAACCAGCTTGATAAATTCCGTTCCTCTACATGCACCATATATTCTATAGCCTTAAAGAAAGTGTTCTGGACAATATCCTCCGCATCTTCTGAACTAGCCCCTATTTTAATTAGATACTTATATATAAATACCGCCTTCTGCTTATAGATTTCTTCTAATAAGTCCTTCTTCATCTGCCTCCCTACTTTCTATTTTCATTTATATAACGCATCTGCCTTCCTAAAGTATACACTTTATCTTCCTAAATAAAAAAAGACAGTTTTTCACTCTCTTTTAAAATTAGTATAATCTTTTTCATATCGCTTATACTAATTGTAATTTTTCTGATTTTCAGGAGGTATTATGAATAAATCCTTGCTTTTAATTGTCTTACTTATACTGTTCACGACTTCATCCCAAAGCTCTAATATTCATCCTTATATAGAATTTGATACACTATGTGAACTTACCTTTCCTATAGATATTAATACTATTCGTTCTAAGGTTATACCCACTATCACATATGCCATACTTATACATGATGAATCTGGCTTTAAAGAAGGCGAGGTAGTAGAAGTTATACAAGACTTTGCTAATGGTACTCATTATAAAGTCTCTACTACAAAACTCTGTACTTGGGTTCATGGGTATAATCTTAAATTTTTACCTCCTTCTTCATCCCCTCCAGAAACTCTCTATCCTATTGAATTAGAGGCTTTTATCAATTCTTCTTCTAATACTAGTCAAACTCCCTATTTTGTCTGGGTAGACTTAGCTAGACAGATGATTTATGTATTTAAAGGATCTAATCAACATTGGACACTTTATAAGATGTTAATTTGTGCTACAGGTAAAACTACCACTTCTACAGTAAGGGGTACCTTTTTCATCTCTGAACGGGGCGAAATATTATATTCAAAAGAAATAGTAAAATACTGGGTAAAATTTCATGATAATTACCTCTTCCATTCTTGCCCTATAGATGAATCTGGCAATGTAATAGATGCACGCCTAGGCATGCCTATCTCTAATGGTTGTATCCGAATGCATGAGGAAGATGCTCAATGGTTTTTTAATACGATTCCTTCTCAAACTACCGTCTGGATTAATTAGCTATTATTTTACTCTTTAATATGAATTTCTACATTCTTTCCCAGGAAATATTTTAAACTCTTCTTTTTCAGCAACAAAAAAGTCTCACTAAAAACTTAGTGAGACTTTTTTTATTTAGCTTTTTCAGCCATTTTTATACGTACTAAAGATTTTCTAAGTGCAGCTTCCGCTCTTAATGTATCATATTGATCTTTCCCAAGATAAGATTCTGCTCTTTCTTTAGCTTGTTTTGCTCTATCTACATCAATTTCTTCTGCAAGCTCTGACGCATCTGTAAGGATCGTCACTCGCGCTTTAGTAACTTCTGCAAATCCACCCATAACTGTGGCACGATTTACTTTACCTTCTTCTTTATAGCGTAACTCACCATAAGAAAGTAGTGTTACTACAGGCTCATGATCATAGAGTATACCCATTTCTCCTTCAGTTGTCTTAAGAACTGCTGAATCCACCATTTTATCTAGAACTAATCTAGTTGGTGTAATTATTTGAAGGTTAACTTGATTCTTTGCCACTATAATCACCTACAATGCTTTGGCTTTTTCTATAGCATCTTCAATTGATCCTACCATATAGAATGCATTCTCTGGAAGTTCATCATGAAGACCCTCAAGAATTTCTTTAAATCCTCTAATCGTTTCTTTAATTGGAACATATTTTCCAGGGTTACCTGTAAATACTTCCGCAACGAAGAATGATTGAGAAAGGAATTTTTGCACTTTACGTGCACGGTTAACTACCATTTTATCCTCTTCTGAAAGTTCATCCATACCAAGGATAGCAATGATATCTTGAAGCTCTTTGTATCTTTGAAGAATTTCTTGCACTCCACGAGCAACTTCATAGTGTTCTTCCCCTACAATTTGCGGATCAAGAATACGTGAAGAAGACTCTAATGGGTCTACCGCAGGGTAGATACCTTGTTCTACAATCGCACGTGAAAGAACTGTTGTCGCATCAAGATGGGCGAAAGTAGTTGCTGGAGCTGGGTCAGTAAGGTCATCGGCAGGTACATATACAGCCTGAACAGATGTGATAGACCCTTTCTTTGTAGATGTGATACGTTCTTGAAGTGCACCCATCTCTGTTGCAAGTGTTGGTTGGTAACCTACAGCACTTGGTACACGTCCAAGTAATGCAGACACCTCAGAACCTGCTTGTACAAGACGGAAGATATTATCTACGAATAGAAGTACATCTTGTCCTGATTCATCACGGAAGTATTCAGCCATTGTAAGACCTGTAAGGGCAACTCTCATACGAGCACCTGGTGGCTCATTCATTTGTCCGAATACCATTGTTGTTTTACTAATAACACCAGAATCTGTCATCTCATGGAATAAGTCATTTCCTTCACGAGTACGTTCTCCTACTCCTGCGAATACTGAGAATCCACCATGCTCTGTAGCGATGTTACGGATAAGCTCTTGGATAAGTACTGTCTTACCAACTCCCGCACCACCAAATAGACCGATTTTACCACCTTTTAGGTATGGACAAAGAAGGTCAACTACTTTGATTCCTGTTTCTAAGATTTCTGCTTCTGTAGCTTGTTCCTCAAATGTTGGAGCTGGTCTATGAATTCCCCATTTTTCAACTTCTGGGTCTGGTCTACCATCAACAGCATCTCCTGTTACGTTAAAGATACGTCCTAATGTTTCAGTCCCTACTGGTACAGAAATAGGGCGTCCTGTATCGATAGCTTCCATGCCACGTACAAGTCCGTCTGTTGCTGACATGGCTATACATCTAACTATATCATCACCAAGATGTTGCATTACTTCTACTACAAGTTTTTCCCCATCTTGTTTTGTGATGTTAATAGCGTTGTATAGTGCTGGCAAGTTTTCTGGCGTAAATTTTACGTCTAGTACAGGACCGATAATTTGTACGATATGTCCTATGTTTTGTGCCATTACTATTTCACTCCTTCTTACATCCATTTTACTTAAGTGCTTCTGCTCCACCTACGATTTCTGATAACTCTTGAGTGATTGCCGCCTGTCTTGCACGGTTATACTCAATATTAAGCTTTTCAAGCATCATCTCAGCATTTTCTGTCGCTGTATCCATAGCTGTCATCCTAGCTCCATTTTCACTAGCACTAGACTCTACGAGTCCTCCATAGATAACATCTCCTAAATATCTTGGAATAATATATCCAAGCACTGCTTCTGGTGATGGCTCATAAGTGAGTAAATCTTTAGGCTCATTTGCACTTTCATTATTTTCTTCAATGTTATTTATATCTACTGGTAAAAGACGAATTAAAGTAGGTTCTTGTTGGATAGTTGATTTAAATGATGTATATGCAAGATATACCTCTCCAACTTCTCCTTTATTAAAAATATCTACTACATAATCTGCAATGTGCTTAGCTTCTCTATAGCTTGGATCTGCTGAAATACCCATAACTTCTTTTTGGATATCATATCCTTTAGCTTTAAATTGCTCTTTAGCTTTTTTACCAACTGCAATAATGTGAGCATCCTCTTTATTTGCGATGTCACGCATTACAAGCTTAGCAATATTTGCATTGTATCCCCCTGCAAGCCCTTTATCAGCTGCAAGTACAATATATGCTTTTTTGCTAGAACCATTTTCTTTAAGAAGTGGCATATTAAGTCCATTAGAGCTAGCTGCTATGGACTTAATAGTGCTTTGAATCTTATTGAAGAAAGGTCTACTTTTTAATGCTGCATTTTTACTTTTAGTAAGCTTAGCTGTTGCAACTAAGTTCATCGCATTAGTAATTTGCTTGGTGCTGTTGATACTTTTCATTCGTCCTTTAATATCTTGTAAAGACGCCATTTACCGCACCCTTTCTTTCTTCGTATTATTCAGCCTTGAAACCTGCTTTAACTTCTTTCATAATGCTAGCCAGTTTCTCATCAAGTTCTTTTGTAAGACCTTCTTTTTTAAGTAAGTCTGTATAAACTTCTGGATATTTTGTGCTAACAGTTTCTAAAAGTACTTTCTCAAATTGTTTTACTGCTGATACTGGAATATCTAAGAGATATTTTCTTGTAGCTGCGTAAAGTACAACAATTTGTTCTGATACAGAAAGTGGTGCATATTGTGGTTGTTTAAGAACTTCCATGATACGCTCACCTTGTGCTAGTGCACTTTGAGTTGCTGCATCAAGGTCTGAACCGAACTGTGCGAAAGATGCAAGTGAACGGTATTGTGCAAGCTCTGTACGGATTGGACCAGCAATTTGTTTCATCGCTTTAATCTGAGCAGCTCCACCAACACGTGATACTGAAAGACCTGGGTTTACCGCTGGTCTAATACCTGCATTGAATAACTCTGTCTCAAGGAAGATCTGTCCATCTGTAATAGAGATTACGTTTGTTGGAATATAAGCTGAGATATCTCCCGCTTGTGTTTCGATGATTGGAAGAGCAGTAATTGAACCACCACCTAATTCATCTGAAAGTTTTGCTGCACGCTCAAGAAGTCTTGAGTGAAGGTAGAATACGTCTCCTGGATATGCTTCACGACCTGGTGGTCTACGAAGAAGTAATGCCATTGTACGGTAAGCTACCGCGTGTTTAGATAAATCATCATATACGATAAGTACATCTTTACCGTTTTCCATCCACTCTTCACCAATAGTAACCCCTGAATACGGCGCTAAGTATTGAAGTGGTGCAAGCTCACTTGCTGTAGATGCAACTACTGTTGTATAAGCCATTGCACCATGTTTTTCTAATGTGTTTACAATTTGTGCAATAGTAGATGCTTTTTGTCCGATTGCAACATAGATACAAAGTACACCACTATTTTTTTGATTAAGGATTGTGTCAATTGCGATAGCTGTTTTACCAGTTTGTCTATCTCCAATGATAAGCTCTCTTTGTCCACGACCAATTGGTACCATGGCATCAATTGCTTTTTCTCCTGTTTGAAGAGGAGTATCTACAGATTTTCTCGCCATAACCCCTGGTGCAATACGCTCAGCTGGACGATATTTGTCTGTATTGATTGGTCCTTTTCCATCGATTGGCTGACCTAGTGCATTAACAACACGTCCGATTAGAGCATCACCTACTGGTACCTCTACAAGACGTCCTGTTGATTTAACTGTGTCACCTTCTTTAATATTTTGATCTGAACCTAAAAGAACAACCCCAATGTTGTCTTCTTCTAAGTTAAGAACCATTCCATAAATTCCACCTGGAAACTCTAGAAGTTCTCCTGCCATTGCTTTTTGAAGACCATGCACACGTGCAATACCGTCTCCTACTTGCATAACAGTTCCAACTTCGGATACTTCTAGGTGCGTTTTATAGTTATTAATTTGAGCTTTAATAACGCTACTTATTTCTTCTGGTCTAAGGTTCATTTGCCTAGTTACACCCCTTTTTTATGCAAGTCGCAAATCATTCAATTTAGATTTTAATGCCTGCATTTGTCCTGCAACACTACCATCTATAACTTTATCTCCAACTCTGATGATCAATCCACCAATAATAGATTTATCTACTATTGCAGTTAGCTCTATCTGCTTGTTTGTGTCTTTTTCAATGTTGGATTTAATTTGCGCTAATTGTCCATCATTTAATGATATAGCTGAAGTTACAGTTGCTTTAAGCGTGCCGTTAGCTTCTTTCACCATATCTAAAAACTTATTTAAAATTTCTAAAATTAAATCTTGACGTGATTTTCTTACTGTTAACACTAGTAGGCCTACGAATTCGTCCGATACTCTACCTTCAAATACATTTTCTACAAGCTTAACTTTTTCATCTTGTAAAACATTTGGATGGTTAAGTATTTGTAAGAACTCTGGTTCCTTAACAAGAATATCGTAAATCATACTAGCTTCTTGTTCGAACTGCGCCGCTTTGTTTGTTTCAGTTGCAATGTCAAATAGGGCAGTAGCATATCTTTTTGTAATTAGTTCAGCCACTGTACATCCCCCATCTCACCTATAATTTCATCGATAAGTTGATTTTGTTTTGCATCATCCATAGCAGAAGTTACAAACTTACTTGCCATAAGAGTTGCCACCTCGATCATCTCATCTTTCATTTCAGCTCTTACGCGTTCTTGCTCTAATTTGATATCTTCCATAGCTTTAAGCTTGATTGCCTCCGCTTCTGCTTTCGCAGCTGCTATGATTTCTTCTTCACGAGCAATTGCTTTGCTACGTGCAGCTTTTAAAATCTGATCTTCTTCAGCTTGGATATTATCAAGTTTTGATTGGTATTGTGCTTTTAAAGCCACTGCATCTTGCTTTGCATTGCTAGCATTTGCTAGATTTTCTTCGATGCCTGCTTTTCTTTTTTCTAATAGGTCTGAAACTGGTTTAAAAAGTAACTTCGCAAGTACAAATATAATTAAAAATAATGCGAGCAACTGGATTCCCCAGTCCCAAACGGTTACCATTGAAAACTCAATTATTTTTGAACTCAAAGGGAAACTCCCTCCTTCCTATGTCTATATCTGTCTATCAACTATTTATTAACCGATTAACTCCATATATTTTGTGATAAGTGGGTTAGCGAATAAAAGGATGATAGCTACGATAAGACCATAGATACCTGTTGTTTCAGCTACCGCTGCTCCAAGTAACATTGTACGTACTACGTCTGATTGCGCTTCTGGTTGACGTCCAACCGCTTCAGCACCTTTACCAGCTGCATATCCTTGTCCAATACCAGGTCCGATACCTGCGATCATCGCAAGACCTGCTCCTATTGCTGAACATGCTAAGATTAAAGCTTTTCCATCGATTTGTGTATTAGGTTCCATTTAAATTGTCCTCCTTTAAAATTAAAAAAATTAATAACTAAAATAAACTTACAAATAGTAATAAGAGTGCAATAATAAGGGCATAAATCCCCGTTGTTTGCGCTACAGCTTGACCAAGTAACATTGTTCTTACAACAGAACTTTGAAGTTTTGGTCTTTTTCCAACAGCTTCTGCTGCTTTACCCGCTGCATATCCTTGTCCGATACCAGGTCCAATCCCTGCAATCATCGAAAGACCTGCACCGATTGCTGAACACGCAAGTACTACTCCTATACCACCTTTTGTAACAAGTGGATTGGCAAACAACATAACAATTGCAATAACTAGTGAAAAGATCCCTGATGTTTCAGCTACCGCTGCCCCTAGTAACATAACTAGAGTTGCTGGCTTTCCACCATGCTCTGGATTTTTCCCCATTGCTTCTGCTGCTTTACCTGCTGCATATCCTTGTCCTATACCAGGACCTATCCCTGCAATCATAGCGAGACCTGCTCCAATAGCAGAAAAGGCTAAAATGAGGGCTGTTGGATCTACATTTGCCATCCATCCAAAAAGCAAATCTAATATTCCTGACATCATTTCACCTCGTCTCTAATCTTCCATCGCACTAGATACAAATGTCATGCTTAACATAACAAAGATCAGTGTTTGGAGTGCTCCTGCAAATACATCAAAATAACTGTGTAATACAGATGGTAGACCTATTTTCATCCAAATTGGCATCATAGCATAGTAAAGCCCCATGATGATAGTTCCTCCAAGTATATTACCAAACAAACGAAATCCTAATGATACTGGGTTTGCAAGTTCCCCAATAATATTAAGTGGTAATAAGAATGGCATTGGCTCTAAGAAACCTTTGAAATATCTCATTCCCTTAGCTCTTACACCATACCACTGAATCATGAAAAATGTGGTTAATGATAATGCAAACGTTGTCGCAATATCTGCAGTAGGTGGTCTTAGTCCAATTAATCCTGTTAAGTTCGCTAACAAGATGAATAAAAACATAGGACCATAAAACATAGCAAATTTCTTGTTTTTCTCACCCATTGTGCTTACTGTAAAGTTTCCAAATGTATCAACTAGTAGCTCGATCATATTCTGGAATTTTGACTCAGGAACTTCTTTGAAGTTTTTAAGCTTAACTCTAACAATAAGTGCAAATATTGTAAGGACGGCCATTACTAAGAATGTATTGATATGAGTAGTTGTAAGTCCAAATACCTGTCCATTTACCTCAAAGAGGGGAATGACCGTATGAATACCAAAATCTAAATTTTCCACCTACTCACTCTCCTTTCCATCAAATTTTCTATATGCAATAAGCAAATCGCTTATATTGCCAAATTTATTTGCCTACTACCCATAACTGTGAATAGGCTCCTACCTTCATTGAAACTAGTCCAAAAAATACTCCTAGTATGCTAATAGACGGATCTATAGCAGCCACTAGTAGGACCACTCCTGTAAGAAGGTATCTTATCATATAATGTCTTTGGGTGTAAACCTTAGCCTTAGCTTCTGGCATAACTACAGCTTTACTAAAAGTATTCTCCATCAACTTAATCTTTAATAGAGCAATTGTCAGTCCAAAGAAAATACCCGTAGTCCATCCTAAAATGTTATCTGTCATAAAAAGACCTACGCTGTATATTACTGCCGTAAAAGCTATCATAACTATAATCATTAAATTTTGTTTAATAAAGGTCTTATTTATCTTTCTCACTTTTCTTCTGCTCCTTAAGGATAATGTAAAATAAGTTTCTAAAAGCAGCACCAACACCTAATAAAATAAAAATCACTAACCATAAAGGTTCATGCCCTGTTAAATCATCTAAGAATATACCTACAAATACACACCCAAAAATAGGTATTAACATCGATATAGCTACTTGGTTAAGTAGCCCTAATGCAGGTACCCAACTTCTTTTGCTCATCTTGGTACCTCCTCTATCTTTTACTTTATTTATACATATAGTTTGCTACACGTTCATTTGTATATCCAAAATGATAACGAATAGCTTCTACAATTCTTGCCGATGCATTGCCGTCACCAAAAGGATTTTTAGCTTGTGCCATCTGCTCATAAGATTCATTATTTACAAGCAATTCTTTTGTCATTTCATAAATTGTTTTTGTTTCAGTTCCTACAAGTTTTAGCGTTCCAGCTTCTATTCCTTCAGGTCTTTCTGTTACATTCCTAAGTACCAAAACTGGTTTTCCAAGAGATGGTACTTCTTCTTGAAGTCCGCCTGAATCAGTAAGCACTAAATAAGAACGTTTCATAAGGTTATGCATATCATTTAATTCTAATGGTTCTACTAAGTGCACACGTTCTATATCTCCAAGTATTTCATATACAACTTCTCTTACTGCTGGATTTTTATGGACTGCATAAACAATTTCTACTTCATTAAATTCTGTCACAATATCTCTAACAGCTTCACATATATGACGCAAAGGCTCACCTAAATTTTCTCTTCTATGTGCAGTCATTGTAATGACTCTTTTTGCATCATAATCAATGGCATTTAACTCATCAATCGTAAATTTATAATCTTCTTTAATAGTTGTTTTTAATGCATCAATAACAGTATTACCTGTTACAAAGATATCTTTCTCATCTACCGCTTCTCTTAGTAAATTATCTTTTGCTAAAGCTGTAGGTGAAAAGTGTAAGTTAGCCAAAGATCCTGTAAGCTTTCTATTCATTTCCTCCGGAAATGGCTCATATCTATTATAAGTACGTAATCCTGCTTCTACATGCCCCACTTGAATTTGTTTATAAAATGCGGCTAGGGCAGCTACAAATGATGTTGTTGTATCACCATGCACTAACACCATATCAGGTTGTGCTTCTTCTAATACACTTTCAAGCCCTTCTAATACTCGAGTTGTAATTCCTGTTAATGTTTGGCGTTGCTTCATAATGTCTAAATCATAATCAGGTTTTAATTCAAATATTTCTAGAACTTGATCTAACATTTCTCTATGCTGAGCTGTTACACATACTACGCTTTCAATATCGGCAGCTTGTTCAAGTTCCTTTACAAGTGGAGCCATCTTAACAGCTTCTGGTCTTGTTCCAAAAATACTCATGACGCGTATTTTCTTATTCATGTTTTCTCTCCCTTTTATGTATCATTATCTTCTACACATTATTTTGTATATTCTAGCTGTATATTATGTGCTTATTATAAATAATCTCTTATGTTCTTAAATTATTTCGCGACTTTTAGTATATCATATTTCTTCTAAATTTTGTCTAGTTTATTTGTTACTTAAAGCAATTTCATTGCATTTTATATAGAACAACTGCACAATATTGCCACCCATAAACGTAGTACTTCCCTGTGAATTAGTGTTAATTTGGTAAATCATCGTATAAAAATAAGTATATCTATTCACTTATACTAATAGATTATAATTTTTGTATGCCTTAAATTTACTATGTTTTATAATGTTTTAGGCCTATCATCTTGTTTTTTCAGTTTTATAATTAAACTCACGTTTATATTTAATTCATTTAAAATAGTTTAATTAATTAAAATTTTCTTTTATACAATTTTTATATTTAACTCCCCTTCACTTTCTTCTTTATTTCATTTCTTACACACCTCTTCAGCTTTAAAACTTCTACTAATGGGCATAAAAAATAGCCTATATATTTATCACTGATATAGGCTTACTTACCTTAGCTACTTTAGCTACTTAATTTATTAATTCGTATAAAATTCTCCATATTCTCGGAACCTATTATAACGATTTTCTAATAAAGTATGAGTATCTTTTTCTGTTAGTTCATCTAGTTGCTTAATTAAATACTCCTTTAAAACTTTTGCTGCTACTTCTGGTTTTTTATGCGCTCCACCTAATGGTTCTAAAATGACATCATCAATCACTTTATATTCTATTAGGTCTTTAGCTGTAATCTTCATAATGCCTGCAGCTTCTTCTGCTCGTGCACTATCTTTCCATAATATACTTGCAAATCCCTCTGGTGAAAGAATGGAATACGTTGTGTTTTCTTGCATAAACACTCTATCTGCAACACCTAAAGCTAAGGCTCCACCACTTCCCCCTTCACCTATTACACCTGCTATGATAGGTGTTTTAAGTCTAGCCATTTCTAACAAATTTCTAGCAATAGCTTCTCCTTGCCCTCTTTCTTCTGCACCAATCCCACAATATGCTCCCGGGGTATCGATCAAACAAATAACAGGTCTTCTAAATTTTTCGGCCTGTTTCATTAATCTAAGCGCTTTTCTGTACCCTTCTGGATGTGGCATTCCAAAATTACATTCTATATTTTCTTTAGCATTAGTTCCTTTATTTTGAGCAATAATGGTTACTACATGGTTACCAATTTTTCCGATTCCACCAATAATAGCTTTGTCATCTTTAAAACTTCTATCACCATGTAACTCTATAAACCCATCTACCATCTGCTCAATATAATACTGACTTCTAGGTCGCTCTATCATACGTGCAATTTGCACTTTGTCCCAAGGGGTATAGTTGGCTACAGCATTTTCTTCCATTTTTAATGCAACGACCCTTAAACTTTCAATTTGTTCCTTAATTTCTGGTGTTTCTTCTAAAAGTTCAAGTTCTGCTATCGTCGTATTAAGCTGTTCAATACGCTTTGTAATTTCCTGCATCATACCCTCTCCTTCCCATGAAACTCTAATAACCTTCCTAGTGTCTGTCTCATCTCTTTTCTTTCTATAATGCCATCTATCATACCATGTTCTAGTAAAAACTCAGCTCTTTGGAATCCTTGAGGTAACTTTTGCTTAATTGTTTGCTCTATAACTCTAGGTCCTGCAAATCCTACTAATGCATTAGGCTCTGCCAATATAACATCTCCTAGCATCGCAAAACTAGCAGTCACTCCTCCTGTAGTTGGATGTGTAAGTACACTAATATAAAGTAATCCATTCTCATCATGTCTGGCTAAGGCAGCACTTGTTTTTGCCATTTGCATTAAAGAGATAATCCCTTCTTGCATTCTTGCCCCTCCAGAAGCTGAGAAAATAATAATAGGTAAACTATGTTTGGTTGCATATTCAACTGCTCTAGTAATTTTTTCTCCCACTACAGATCCCATACTTCCCATCATAAATCTTGAATCCATCACAGCTACTACAGTATCTATTCCTTCTATTTTCCCCATTCCTGTAATAACAGCTTCATTCTCATCAGTTTTATTCACATAACTCTCTATTTTTTCCTCGTAATCTTCAAATACTAAAGGATTGGCAGTCTTCAGCGTTCCATCAAATTCTTGAAATGTACCTACATCTAAAAGTTTTTGTAATCTTCCTCTTGGAGACACTGCCAAATGTCCATTACATTGCATACATACTCCTAAGTTAGCTATTAAATCAATCACATAAAGATTATTTTTACAATGTGGGCATTTCGTATACATCCCTTGTGGAATTTCTGCTTTTGAATTAGAGGCTTTAGTTTTTGCATATTTTTTTTGTCTATTAATAAAACTTTGAAACATTTTTATGCCTCTCTTTCATTTAAAATATACTCGAGATTTTGTTCTATAAAAGTGGTATCAAAATACCCTTCTTCAAATTCCGGAGTATGAATTAAATCAAATTGAAAATCTATGTTAGTATCAATTCCTTCTATTACAGTTTCTGCCAGTGCTCTTTTCATAATTTTAATAGCTTCTTTTCTTGTTTCTCCATGCACTACAATTTTCGCAATCATAGAATCATACGTAGGAGGAATAGCATATCCAGAGTATACACTTGTTTCTACTCTAACACCTCTTCCACCTGGCAGATGAAGTCCTGTAATAGTTCCTGCACAAGGTCTAAATCCCGCCTTAGGATTTTCTGCATTGATACGGCATTCTATTGCGTGCCCTTTTATCTGTAACTCTTCATTGGTAAAAGATATTTTTTTGCCCGCTGCTATTCTTAACTGTTCTTTTATTAAATCTATTCCTGTTATCATTTCTGTTACAGGATGTTCTACTTGGATACGTGTGTTCATTTCTATAAAGTAAAAGTTTCTATCTTTATCTAATATAAATTCAATAGTTCCTGCATTCTCATATCGAACAGCTTCTGCTGCTTTTATAGCAGCTTCTCCCATTCTTCTTCTTAACGGCATTGAAATATAGGGTGAAGGTGCTTCTTCGATTACTTTTTGATGTCTTCTTTGCATTGAGCAGTCTCTCTCTCCTAGGTGAACAACATTCCCAAATTTATCTCCCAGGATCTGGAACTCAATATGCCTTGGCTCCACTATATATTTTTCCATATACATACTGCCATCACCAAATGCAGTCAATGCTTCTTGGCTCGCTGTAAGGTATGCTTGTTCTAGGTCTGATTCTTTCCATACAATACGCATTCCTCTACCGCCACCCCCAGCAGAAGCCTTGATAATTACAGGATATTTAATTTTCTTAGCAAGTTCCTTAGCATACTCTAAATCTTCTACTATACCATCCGATCCTGGTACTACTGGAACTCCTGCTTTTATCATCATCTCGCGTGCTTTTGCCTTATCTCCCATAAGTTCTATCATATCAGCGGTGGGTCCTATAAAAGCAATCCCACACTCCTGACATATACGTGCAAACTTAGCATTTTCAGATAAAAATCCAAATCCTGGATGAACAGCATCTGCCCCTGTTCCTATAGCTGCACTAATGATATTTTCTATATTAAGATAACTGTCTTTTGGAAGTGCTTTTCCTATACATACTGCCTCATCTGCCAATTTAACATGCAAGGAATCTTTATCAGCCATAGAGTATACTGCTACAGTTTGTATTCCCATCTCCATACATGCACGAATAATACGTACAGCGATTTCTCCTCTATTAGCAATCAAAACTTTGTTAAACACATCCTCACCTCCTATTTACCCTATAGCAAACATAAGCTCTGCTTTAGCAGCCACCTTACCATCTACCGTCGCAATAGCCTCTCCTACTCCTATAGGTCCTCTTTGTTTAATGATACGACACTCTAATTTTAATACATCTCCTGGTACTACTTTTTGTCTAAACTTCGCTTCTTTGATTCCACCAAAATATGCTACTTTTCCTTTTAACTCTTCTTGTGATAAAAGAGCTATGGCACCCACTTGTGCAAGTGCTTCTATAATCAAAACACCCGGCATAACTGGTAAGCCTGGAAAATGTCCTTGGAAAAATGGTTCATTCATTGTCACATTTTTATATCCTGTACATCCTTGACCATCTTCATGAACTTCTGCTTTATCTACTAATAAAAACGGATATCTATGTGGAATAATTTCCATAATTTCTGTTGTTGTTAACATCCTGTCACCTCTACCTATTGAATAATGAATAATGGTTGACCAAACTCTACCATTGTCTCATTTTCTGCAAGAATTTCTACTATTGTACCATCCGCATCTGCTTCTACTTCATTCATTAATTTCATCGCTTCAATAATACACACTACATCACCTTTTTTCACTTTAGAGCCTATTCTTACAAACGGGTCTTTACCAGGTGCACTTGATAAGTAAAACGTTCCAACTAGTGGCGCTGCTAATTCGTGTCCACTCGTTTTTTTACTTTCTGTATTAATATTAACTTCTGTTGTCGTCGATGGCATATTGGCCACTACCTGTGGCGTAACTGGCATTGATGTACTAGCAAAAGTGATTTCTTTTTCACGCTCTAGTTCTAGTTCAAAGCCTTCTAAGTTTAATTTAAGTCTTGTTAAATCAGAATCTTTAAACTCTCCTATTAACTCTTTAATTAAATCTATCTTCATCTATGCCTCTCCTCTCCACTTTTTAAGTAGAATACTTCCATTATGTCCACCAAACCCTAATGAGTTACTCATCGCATATTCCACTTCAGCTACTCTTCCTTCATTTGGTACACAATCAAGATTACACTCTTCATCTGGTACTTGATATCCAATTGTTGCTGGGATAAATCCATCTTCTAAAGCTTTTGCTATAGCTATTGCTTCTACCGCTCCAGCTGCGCCCAAAAGATGCCCTGTCATAGACTTCGTTGAACTCACTGCAACCTTCGTCTCTTCACCAAATACTTTTTTCACTGCTAATGTTTCAAATTTATCATTATAACTTGTGCTTGTTCCATGCGCATTGATATATCCTATTTGATCTGCTGTAATACCTGCCTCATCTATAGCAAGCTGCATTGCACGAGCTGCACCTTCTCCATCTGGAGATGGTGAAGTGATATGGTATGCATCTCCTGTCGCTCCATATCCTACTATCTCAGCAATAATGTGAGCTCCTCTTTTTTGAGCATGCTCAAGTGTTTCCATTACAATCACACCCGCACCTTCACCCATAACAAATCCATTTCTTTCCTTGTCAAATGGAATAGAAGCTCTTTTAGGGTCTGCTGATTTACTTAAGGCTGTAAGTGCTTGGAATCCTGCAATGCCAATCGGCGTAATCGATGCCTCTGCACCACCCGCAAAAATCACATCATTTTCTCCCGCTCTAAGCGCTTTAAAAGCATCTCCTATACAGTGTGTAGCTGATGCACAAGCTGTTACAATCGTTGTACAAATACCTTTTGCTCCTGTATAAATAGCTACATTCCCTGCAGCCATATTCGTAATCGCCATAGGAATAAAAAATGGAGAAACTCTTTTTGGTCCACGTTCAATTAGTTTAGTCACTTCTTGTTCAATAGTTGCTATACCGCCTATTCCTGAACCAATAATTACGCCTACTTTAGTTGCATCTTCGGATGCCATATCAAGCGCTGCATCTACCATAGCCTCTTTAGCTGCGTAAATAGCAAATTGAGAAAAACGGTCTAATCTTCTTATTTCTCTTTTTTCTATATGTTTTGTTGCATCAAATTCTTTAACCTCTGCTGCCAGCGTAACTTCAAAACCTTCTACCAGTTCAAAACTAGAGATTCTATCAATCCCACATACACCAGCCTTCATATTATTCCAAAACTCTTCCTTACTATTTCCAATCGGTGATACCACACCTACACCTGTAATTACTACTCTATGTTGCATAGTTATAATCCTCCTAAAGGAAGTTGGCTACATTGCCATTCCACCATCTACTTTAATTACTTCACCCGTCACATAACTTGAAAGATCACTTGCTAAGAATAACGCTACATTAGCAACCTCTTTAGCCTCTCCAAATCTACTCATAGGAATATTTTTCATTGTTCCTTCTTTTACACTCTCATTTAACTTATCTGTCATAGCAGATACAATAAATCCTGGTGCAATAGCATTAATTCGTAATTTTTTTGCCGCAAATTCTCTTGCTGCTGATTTAGTTAATCCAATTACACCCGCTTTGGATGCGGCATAGTTACATTGTCCAATGTTTCCCGCAATCCCTACTACAGATGCCATATTAATAATACTTCCACCTGTTCTCATCATAATTCTTGATGCATGTTTCGTACAATTGAATACACCCTTTAGATTTACATCTATTACTGAATCAAATTCTGCTTCCGTCATACGAATAAGTAACATATCTCTTGTAATACCAGCATTATTTACAACTACATCTAATTTACCAAATACCTTAACCGCTTCATCCATCAAACTCTTTGCTGCATCAAATTTTGATACATCTGCCTCTATTGCTACAGCTTCTCCGCCCATAGCTTTAATTTCTTCTACTACTCGATTAGCATCTACTGCTAATCCCTCAAATGGATAGTTTACAACTACTTTCGCACCATTTTGTGCATATGTTAGGGCAATCTCTCTTCCGATTCCACTACTACTTCCTGTCACTACTGCTACTTTATCTTTTAGCATGTCTTCTCTCCTAACTCACTTAACACCTTATTCAGTGACTCACTATCTTCTATATTAAAAACTCTAACGTCTTTTGAAATCTTAGTTACAAAGCTACAAAGTGTCTTTTTAACACCTATTTCGATAAAAGTATTATATCCTTCTGAAATAAGGTACTCTATACTCTCTCTAAATCTTACCCCTTTTACAATTTGTAATGGAATATTTTCTATAGCTTCTTGTCTATTCATATATCTTGCTGATACATTACTTACAATTGGTACTACTGGTTCCTTGAACTCAAATTGACCAAGTTCTAAAACTAATTGATCAGCTGCTTCTTTCATGAGTGGGCTATGGAATGCTCCACTTACATTAAGAGGCATTACTCTTCTTGCTCCTCTTTCTTTTAGAATCAGTGCGGCTTCATCTATGGCTACTTTTTCTCCCGAGATAACAACTTGCCCTGGGCAATTGTCATTGGCTAGTGTGATTGTATATCCTTCTTGTCTTACCTGCTCACAAACTTCTTCTATTACTTCATTTGTAAGTCCTATTACAGCAGCCATACCACCTTCATTTTTCCCCGCACATTCTTCCATATAACATGCTCTTTTTTCTACTAACTTCAGAGCTTCTTCATAGTTTAAAATACCACTAGCTACAAGTGCGCTATATTCTCCTAAGCTAAATCCAAGAACTGCTGAAGGCACAATTCCTTGTGCCTTTGCAGCATTAAAGGCAGCTATACTTGTGGTAAAAAGTGCTCCTTGCGTATAACGTGTTTGATTAATAATTCCATTTGTATCAGTAAAACATACCTCTTTCACATCCCAATCTACTACCTCTGATGCCTTATCAAATACTGCTTTACTTTCTAAATAATGATCGTATAAGTCCTTGCCCATGCCTGCATATTGCACACCTTGGCCTGAAAATAAAAATGCTACTTTCACTTTTCCCACCTACCTAATTCTTGTTTATAATAGTTATGTTAATTATTTT
This sequence comes from Cellulosilyticaceae bacterium, assembly GCA_051659885.1. Lineage (GTDB taxonomy): Bacteria > Bacillota > Clostridia > Lachnospirales > Cellulosilyticaceae > JAVVPO01. The sequence continues at coordinate 2,196 of JBOFPL010000147.1, read as the reverse complement.
GATTATCAAAGTTTAATTTAGACGAAGCTATACCTATCAAACTTGTTACTTCACTTACTAATTCATCAATAATTTCTTTTGTTGTTTGTTCTTTTGATACCATACCAGCAATTTGGCCCGCCATAACTGTTCCGTATATTACGTCACCTTCTACAACCGCTTTTCTAAGTGCACCAGTTCCAAATGCTTCTAATTCTTCAACAGGCGTTCCAACTTTCTCCATCTTATCTAACTCACGTGTAAATTTGTTACGTAATCCACGCACAGGATGGCCTGTACTTCTTCCCGTTACTACTGCATCAATATCACTTGCTTTAATCACTCTTTCTTTGTAGTTAGCATGAACTTGACACTCTTTAGCTACCAAGAATCTTGTTCCAATCTGCACACCTTCTGCACCCAACATAAGTGCTGCTGCAAATCCTCTACCATCTGCAATTCCACCTGCTGCTATAACAGGAATATCTACTGCATCCACTACTTGAGGCGTAAGCACCATAGTTGTTAACTCACCAATATGTCCACCTGCTTCACAACCTTCTACTACTAATGCATCTGCCCCACCTTTAGCCATTCTCTTTGCTATAGCTACTGACGGCACAACAGGAATAACTTTTACATTTGCTTCTTTCCACATTTCCATGTATTTTCCCGGGTTCCCTGCTCCTGTAGTTACGATTGTTACCCCTTCTTCAACAATTATGTTAGCCACTTCATCTGCAAATGGACTTAAAAGCATAATATTTACTCCGAAAGGTTTATTTGTAAGCGCTTTACACGCTCTAATTTCTTCTCTTAACCACTCAGCTGGTGCATTCCCTGCTGCTATAATTCCTAAGCCTCCTGCTTCAGATACAGCGGCAGCTATGGCGTGATTGGCAACCCACGCCATGCCCCCTTGGAAAATAGGATACTGGATATTAAGCATTTCACAAATACGATTCATAACCAAGCTCCTTTATCCTTTAATTATTTTCTTGCTTCTATATATGCAACAGCATCTCCAACTGTTTTGATTCCTTCTACATCTTCATTTGAAATAGCTACTCCAAATTCATCTTCAAGAGCCATTACGATTTCAAAAAGGTCTAATGAGTCTGCATCTAAATCTTCTTTAAAGCTAGCTGTTGCTACTACTTCACTTACATCGATTCCTAATTTGTCTGCTACGATTTCTTGTAATTTTTCTAATATCATTTTTACTTCCTCCTAAATTGAGTTAAACTTTTATTTTTTATTATTTATATATCTTAAAGGACTTTGCCTATTAAGAACCTACCATTGTAGGAGCATACTGCCCCATGTGAGCCCTCCACCAAATCCCGACAAAATAACTTTATCTCCTGGCTTTAAGAACTCTCTTGCCTCACTTAATGCAATAGGAATACTCGCTGCTGATGTATTCCCATATTTATCTAGATTTTTATAAAACTTAGAGTTATCTATATTTAGTTTCTTTGCTACACTATCCATAATTCTCGAGTTAGCTTGATGCAAAATAAACATATCCACATCTTCTACCTTATACGTTGTATCTTCTAAAACTTTATTTATACTCTCTGGAACTACTGTTGTAGCAAACCTATAAACCTCTCTACCATCCATATACATATAATCTAGTGGTGTTTCATTTTGGACATAAAGATTATTAAGTTTTCTTCCCTCTAAAGTAAGTGCCTTACCACCAGTTCCATCACTTTCACTATAAATACTAATTATGTGGTTTGTATGATGTTTTTGATAAATTACAGCACCTGCTCCATCTCCAAATAATACACAAGTTGATCTATCTTCCCAATTCACCGTTTTGCTCAGTGTCTCTGCTCCTATAATTAAAACTGTTTGATTTCTCCCTATTTTAATAGAGTCTGTCCCTATCATAGATGCATAGATAAATCCACTACATGCTGCTTCTATATCAAAAGCCGTCGCATTCGTTGCACCTATAGCTGCTTGAACTAAGCACGCTGTACTTGGCATAACATGGTCAGGTGTGATTGTTGCGACAATAATCAAATCTATCTCTCCAGGTTCTATCCCTCCATCAGCTAAAGCAGCTTTTGCCGCATTCGTTGCCAACTCTGTAGTCGTTTCTCCTTGTGAAAGATATCTTGAACTAATTCCTGTACGACTTTTAATCCATTCATCAGATGTATCTACTTTTTTAGATAACTCATCATTAGTCACTTGGTTATC